>JAUNAM010000051.1 GCA_030527615.1 Clostridia bacterium | reverse complement strand
CTATTATATGGTGCGAATTTTCACCTGCAAACTTTACCATGTGTGTGGTAATACCCGAATTATAGGCAAATGCAGACCAAAACTCGTGATTAAGCTCGGTATCAAAATCACCAACCTTTTCGGTGGGCATCAGGACTTCATAATAACAACCGCCGCGACCAGAAATATCCACAGCAGTAAGTATTAGCGATTCGTCCATAGGCAGTGTTGTATCACCATAGCGTGTAATACCCTTTTTATCGCCTAAAGCCTCTTTAAAAGCTTGACCCAAAGCAATACCTATATCCTCGGTAGTGTGGTGATAATCGACCTCTATATCGCCCACACAGCTGACATTAAGGTCAAATCTGCCGTGACGGGCAAAAAGGGTTAGCATATGATCTAAAAATGCACAGCCTGTAGCACACACCGACTCGCCCTTACCATCAAGGTTAAGGGTCAGCTTTATATCGGTTTCGGCTGTTTTTCTGACTACTTGTGATGTTCTCATTTTATTCTCCTAAAATTGATATGATTGTATCAATCAACGCCTGCATTTGTGATTTGGTTCCTATTGTAATACGGTTATATTCTTTTATTGTGTCTTTTGTAAAGTGACGGACCAAAATACCCTGCTCTTTAAGACGTAAATAAAGTTCTTCACCGCCTATTTTATCACTTTTAGCAAAAACAAAGTTTGCCTTTGACGGTAGCACCTCAAAGCCTAAATCAATAAGCCTTGCGGTAGTCCATTCACGGTTTGCAATAATGGTTTGACAGTTGTCAGCATAATATTGGTTATCCTTTATAGCCGCTGCACCCGCCATATCGGTCATACGGTTAACATTGTACGGATTGGTAGAATATTTAATGGTATTAAGGTCGGCAATAAGGTCTTTATTACCTATCGCAAAGCCCAAACGTGCACCTGCCAGCGAGCGTGATTTTGAAAAGGTTTGCACAACCAATAGATTATCGTATTTGTCAACAAGCGATAATGCACTATCTGCACCAAAATCCACATACGCCTCGTCGATAATAACCACATTATCAGGATTTGATTTTACTATTTGCTCAATATCAGCAATACTTAAAACCATACCGGTAGGTGCATTGGGGTTGGCTATAATAATTGTCTTGTTTTTGCCTATATAATCCTCTACATCAATGCTAAAGTCATCCCTTAAAGGAATTTGCGTATAAGGTATGCAATTAAGCTCGGCAAACACAGGATAAAATCCGTATGTAATCTCCGGAAATATAAGCGGCGATTTTTCATCGGCAAATGCCATAAAGGCAAAATTTAACACCTCATCAGAGCCATTGCTTACAATCACTTGATTAACATCAAACCCATAATGCTTTGCAAGGGCGGTTCTGACAGCGGTATTTTCGGGGTCGCTATAAAGCTGCAGCTTACCTGCCTCTGTCGCTACCGCCTCTGCCACCGCCGCAGACGGGTTAAACGGGGATTCATTGGTATTAAGCTTTATATACTGCATATCTTTAGGTTGTTCACCAGGCGTATACGGTATTAAAGCACTTAACCTGTCGGTAAAAAATTTACTCATTTATTATTTTTCCTCAAATCTTATTGTTGCACTCTTGGCGTGGGCATGCAAGCCCTCTTTTTCTGCAAAGTAGGCAACCTTATCGGCAACACCCTTTAGTGCGTTAGCTGTAAAATAGGTGAACTGTGATTTTTTAACAAAATCGTCCACCGACAGCGGTGACGAAAATCTTGCAGTACCGCTTGTGGGTAATGTGTGGTTAGGTCCTGCAAAATAGTCACCTAAAGCCTCAGGACAATATTTGCCCATAAAGATTGAGCCTGCGTGCTTAACCTTGTCAAGATAATCAAAGGGATTATCTACACAAAGCTCTAAATGCTCGGGTGCGATTTCGTTGGCAATATCGATTGCTTTCATCAAATCGTTTTTTGCCACAATTATTTTGCCGTTGTTGTCAATTGATGTACGTGCAATCTCGGCACGGGGCAATTCGGGAATTTGTATTTCAAGCTCGGCACTTACCGCTTTTGCAAATTCGGCACTGTCGGTAACAAGCACAGCGCTTGCCATTTTATCGTGCTCGGCTTGAGAAAGCAGGTCTGCCGCAACAAAGCGCGGATTAGCGCTGCTATCTGCCACAACAAGTATTTCGCTGGGACCTGCAATCATATCAATAGAAACCTTACCAAACACCTGCTTTTTGGCTTCGGCAACAAAGGCATTACCGGGGCCTACTATTTTATCAACCTTGGGGATACTCTCGGTGCCGTATGCAAGTGCTGCTACAGCCTGTGCACCGCCTACCTTAAATATACGGTCAACGCCGGCAATTTTAGCCGCAGCCAAAATTACAGGGTTAACCTTGCCGTCGGCTGAAGGTGGTGTTACCATAACAATCTCACTGCAACCGGCAATTTTAGCAGGGATACTGTCCATAAGCACGGTCGACGGATATGCCGCGGTGCCTCCGGGTACATAAAGACCCACCTTTTCAATTGGGGTTACCTTTTGACCGGTGACAACGCCATCTTGCTCATTCATAACAAAGCTGTTTCTAACCTGTTTTGAGTGAAAGGCACGGATATTGTCGGCGGCTTCCTTTATAATGGATACAAATTTTTGGTCAACGAGTGAAAAAGCCTCGTCAATTTCCTCTTTTGTAACCTCAAGTGATTTAAGCTCTGCTTTATCAAATTTTAAAGCATACTCAAAAATAGCCTCATCACCGCGATTTATTACATTTGCTATAATATCGCTGACAATACCCTCAACATTGCTTGCAATATTGTCACGGGCAAAAATTTCGGCATTTGAAACCTCGCCGTAATTATAAATTTTAATCATTTGACTGCACCTGTTTTCTTATGGAATTAACAATATCTTCTATCTGCTCGCCCTTAAATTTAAAGGCCGATTTATTGGCAATAAGTCTTGCGCTTATTGGCAAAATTGTGTTTTTAACCTCAAGGTTATTTTCTTTTAATGTAGTACCTGTTTCTACTATATCGACAATAACATCTGAAAGACCAAGTATAGGGGCAATTTCTATTGAGCCGTTAAGCTTGATAATATCAATCTCACGGCCAAGACCTGCATAAAAGGCAGCCGCAATGTTTGTAAACTTGGTAGCCACCTTTAATGTTTTTTGACCGTCGTCATCAAAATCTTTAGGACCGGCAACCGCCATTCGGCATTTGCCCAAATTCAGGTCTAAAAGCTCGTAAACATCGGGGTTGTATTCAAGTAAAATATCCTTACCGGCAACACCTATATCAGCAGCCCCTCGCTCAACATAAATTGCAACGTCCGAAGGCTTTACCCAAAAGTATCGCACACCGCGTTCGGGGTTTTCAAAAATAAGCTTGCGGTTGTTTTCTTTAATGGAAGGGCACTCATACCCTGCCGCTTCAAACATGGCATATACCTTTTCGCCCAGTCTGCCCTTTGGCAGTGCGACATTAAGCATTATTTTCACCCCTTAAATCTATTAATTCTTTATATCTTATCTTTTGACTATCTGCGCCTTGCACCGACACGGTTTTGCCCGATGCTGTAATTTCATTTACCGTTTCAATCAGCGTTGCATTACCATCATCACAAAGCAACAAAACATCAACATCAAAATCTTGCCTTTCGCTTGGCAAATCCTCTAACAAATCAAGGTAGATGGCAAAACCAATAGCACCTGAACGTCTGCCCAATTTATAAAGCAGATTATCATATTGACCGCCTGACAATATACTTTGTGAAAGACCTTTAATATAACCTTTAAACACAATACCGTTATAGTAATTCATATCACTAACAGCAGAAAAATCAAATTTAATTTTACCACCGCATTCCAGTTTGTCAAGCATATTTGATAAGGTTTTTAGTTCATTTAAGGCATTGTTTGCAAAATCTATATTAAGGGATGCTAATTTTGACAAAACTGACTGTCTGTCACCATAGATCGAAACAAATTGAAGCAATGTTTCGCCCTTGCCCTGCTCTATATTATATTGCTCACAAAGACGGGATAGGTCATGTGGGTTTTTGTCCGAAATGAATTTGATAGCCTCCGCTTTAAAGCTACTGCTTTGACAAACTGTATCAAGCAAAGAACTAAGCAAACCTAAATGTGATACCTCTAACACAAAATCATTTGATATAAGTGCCAGACTCTCTGATGCCATTAATATCATTTCGTATATATCATAAAGATTAATTTTACCTATGCACTCAACACCGGTTTGCATAATTTCTTTAAACTGGTGGGTGTTTTCCGAAACGCGGTAGACATTTTCGTTGTAGCAAACCTTTTGCTTAAAGCCATCTATATCCTCACCGTTTTTAACAATAGATAACGTTACGTCGGGCTTAAGTGCCAACAGCTTACCGTTGGTATCGTTAAAGGCAATTATACGGTCACTTACCAAAAAATCCTTATTTTGAATATAAAACTCATATTCCTCAAACTTGCTCATTTTAAAGGGCTTGTAACCGTACTTACCGTAAAGCGAACGCAACGCAAATATTGCCCTTTCTTCATTTTTTAAGATATTTTCGTTAATCATTGTTTTTATCTCCACATCTGTCAATTACTATTTTATAACCGCCTGCGCCATATTCACAGCATTTGCTGACCCTGCTGATTGTTGCGGCGCTGGCACCCGTCTCTTTGGTTATTTTGGTGTAGCTTATACCTTTATTTAGCATTTTTGCTACATCTAACCTTTGTGATATATCAAGTGCCTCTTTTATAGTGCAAATATCCTCTAAAAAAGCATAGCATTCTTCTTTTGTTTTAAGTGACAGCAAAGCTTCACATAAGCCGTCGGTGCTTTTATTATGCCAATTACTCATAATTGCCTCCATAATTTCACTTTAGCGTACTGATGTGCTAATGTAGTGAATTATACTACTTTACAGTATTTATGTCAAGCAAAATTTACGTTTTTCTTGTAAAAATGCAATATATATGATATTATCAACATAGTATTAAATTTAAGGAGCCAAAAAATTGTCATTTTTTAAAAAACACAAAATTATTACATACACAATATGTGCTATTCTTGCTGTCGCAGTTGCAATTAGCGCTGTTGTTTTGGTTATTACTATTCTAAACAATCCCAAAAATTCAGATATAAGCATAAATTCGGCGTTAAGCTCTGAAAATGATCAATATTTCGATACAATTATTATCGAAAAAACTACAATTGAAGAAACAATAAAGCAAACCGCAACCGTTAAACCCAATCAAAAAAATATTATTAAGGTACAGGCAGAACCTATAGATGCATCTGCGCTTTCAAAACAAAGTGTAAAAATACCGGTTAAATATGTACCACAAAACCCTGAACTACCCACGGGCTGTGAAATAACCGCCCTTACCACTGTGCTTAACTATTATGATTATAAGGTTTCAAAGACCACTATGTCTGATAATTACCTTGAAAAAACAATGGATAAAATGGGTAATTTTTGGGATGTATTTGTAGGTGACCCACGCGGCAAAGGTTTTGGTTGCTATGCAAGTCCCATAGTAAACGCTGCCAATAAATACATTGCTTCACACGGCAATCGACACAAAGCAGTTGATTATAGCGGTGCCAAGTTTGAAAATCTGCTAAAGCTTGTAGAACAAGGCAGACCTGTTATTATTTGGGGCACTGTGTATAGTGAAAACGAAAAAAATCTACGTGAGCCATACATATCAGCAAAATGGAATATAAACGGTAAAAAAATTGATTTAATAGTTCCCGAACATTGCATGGTGCTTATTGGTTATGACCTTGACAGAGGTGTAGCTATAATGTCTGACCCTCTGCGAGGTATAGCCGAATATGACCTTTTAACGGTTAAATCACGTTATATGGCACTGCATTCACAATGTGTAGTTTTAGAGGAATTACCCATTATAACCGGTGTAAAAGACGGTGAAACCTATTACACTACACAATCAGTAAATATATCTAACAGTAATATTAAGTCGGTCACGCTTAACGGCAAAAAGCAAGAAACCGCCTTTTTAATAAAGGGCAACATTGAAAAAACCTATACAATTGTTGTTACCGATATCAACAATAACAAAATCACTATAACCGTCTATACAAAGCCAATCTCGGCATTACTTGAACCTTTAGACGATTTAAAAATAAGTACCGTAACCGAAAACGACAAGCAATTAATTTCAGAAATTAAGGCTGCCGTTTTAGAATTGGATACAAGCTATATATCACCCGAAGAACGCACCGCCATAGACAAAACAGCCGAATTTTGCGATTTGTTCCTTGAAAGAATCGAAGACGTTAAAAACGAACTAACACAAATAACAAAGGATTTAAATAAATTAGCAAAAGACGGTATTGACTTTAAAGATTCAGATCAACTCTCTGATATTTCCATACGACTTGATGCACTTATATACGGACAAAATCTTACCGAAACACAACAAATTAATGCAAAAGAATTAAAAACCAAATGTCAAAACTACATTAATTCTATAGCACCGGCTGAAGATTTTTAGTCTCCAACATAAAAATTTTCAAAAAATTTAAAAAAATGCTTGCATTTTAAATACTTTTCTGTTATTATAGTGTTTGCTATGTGGCTAACAAGTTTTAGCCAAAATCAAAAAGGAGGTGCAACCAAATGGCAAAATGTGAAATTTGCAGCAAAGAAATTGCTTTTGGTATTAAAGTTTCTCACTCACACAGACGTTCAAACAGAACTTGGAAACCCAACGTAAAGAAGGTAAAGGCTATTGTTGATGGTTCACCCCGTCGTATTAATGTCTGCACCCGTTGCTTACGTTCAGGCAAGGTTACCAGAGCGATTTAAGAAATTTTAAAAACTGAAAGGTCGTGTTTAAAACACGACCTTTTTTGTTAGATGTTGAAAGGAAAATCATTATGATTAAAGCAGTATTATTTGATCTTGACGGCACACTTGCCGACTCACTTATAGATTTAGCCGACGGTGTAAACCGCGCCCTTGTACAAAAGGGCTACCCTACCCACCCTGTAGATGCATTTAAATATTTTGTTGGTGACGGTATACCCAAAATGATTGAGCGTGCTCTGCCTGAAAGTGACAGAAACGCTGACACCGTAAATGAATTAAAAAATATATTTTTGCCCTATTACGGTGTGCATTATGCCGACAACACTTATGCTTACGCCGGTTGCCCCGAGCTTGTAAGCACACTAAAGCAAAAAGGTTTTATTGTTGCGGTTGTTACCAACAAAGACCAGATAATGGCAAACGAGGTTGTCACCTCACTTTACGGCAATGTGTTTGACCTTATATTCGGCAAGCGCGACGGCATACCCGCAAAGCCCGACCCTACCGCCGCACTTATGGCTATGGAACAGCTTGGCGTAAAGCCACACGAATGTGTATTTATAGGTGATTCGGGTATGGATGTGGCAACGGCAGTTAACAGCGGTGCTGTGCCTGTAGGTGAGCTTTGGGGATTCAGGCAGCGTGACGAACTGCTCGCTAACGGTGCCAAATACATTATAAGCGAACCAAAAGAACTTCTCGATTTAATTGAGGAACTTAACAAATGAGTGTGTCATACAAAAGCACCAAAATAGCCTGCTTTATAGGCTTTGTAGTGCAAGCAATAATAAACAACTTTTTACCGCTGTTGTTTATTATCTTTAACACAAGATACTCTCTTAACTATGAAGAGCTTGGGCGTTTGCTGTTTATCAATTTTTTTGTACAGCTTATTGTAGATATACTAACCCCTGCTATCGTAAAACGAATTGGATACCGCGGCTCGGCAATAGCCTGTCACGGTCTTGCGGCATTGGGTCTTTGTATGCTTGGCATTTTACCAATGCTCTTTACAGAGCATATTTACGCCTGCCTTGTAGCAGCAATTATTGTGTATGCATCGGGTAGCGGAATAATAGAGGTTTGTATCAGCCCTATGGTAGAGCTGTTGCCTGGGGATAAAAAAGGTGCCGATATGGCATTTACCCATTCTTTTTACTGTTGGGGACAGGCGTTTACTGTGTTAGCTTCTACCCTGTTGATATTTATTTTAGGACAGCAAAGATGGCAGCTGGTGCCCATCATTTGGGCGGTTATTCCGTTTTTAAATATGCTAAACTTTATGCGGGTACCTGTTATAGAGCAGCCTGATGAACCGGCTACCAAAACTGCCAAAACGCTATTTAAAAGCCGAGATTTTTGGGCATTTGCCATAATAATGATTTGCGCGGGAGCAAGCGAAATAACCATGGCAGAGTGGGCATCCCTTTTTGCACAGCAATCACTTGGTATCAGCAAAACCACCGGTGACCTTTTAGGACCTTGTGCCTTCGCAATTTGTATGGGTAGCGGCAGGGTGATTTTCGGTATATTAGACGGCAAATTCAACCCTAAAACCGCCCTTATTGTAAATAATATTTTGTGTGTAGCCTGCTATTTGGGTGTTGCCGTTTTACACATACCTGCCCTTTCGCTAATAGCCTGTGCTTTATGCGGATTTAGTGTAAGCCTTTCTTGGCCGGGTACATATTCTATGGCGGCAAAAAGATTTTCAAACGGCGGCACACTTATGTTTAGTCTGCTCGCCCTCTGCGGTGATTTTGGCTGCTCAATCGGGCCTTGGCTTATGGGCATTGTGGCAAATGCCACCACGCTGCATACGGGATTTTTTGTGTGCGCAATTTTCCCGCTTATTATGGTGCTGACAGTACCGATGCTGTCTAATAAAGATATATAAATTAAAAAGCAAGTAACGGCTATAAGGTCGTTGCTTGCTTTCTGCGTTGTTAGTAGAATTTAGATACCTTATAAAATCAAGGCGTAAGCCTTGTATATCATCAACACGAAGTGTTGCATATCATCAAACGACAGTTTCTTTTATACACACCCTGCGGGTGTGATGATATACGCCGAACTTTGTTCGTTACCCACGTCGGCAAAAACAGCTAAGATTTAAATGATGTATCGCCTACGGCAAAATGATGTAGATTACTTTGTAATCAATGATGTTATTCGCTTTTGCTCATAATGACGCAATGCCGCATATAACACGTGCGAAGCACACATCATTACGAAGTAACATCATTAGTGATAGCGACATCATTAGCCACGTAAGTGGCGGCATCATTCAAAAAAGCCCATCGCAGAGCGATGAGCTTTTTTGTGGCACGCTGAAAGGGATTTTTCCGGCGCAACGCGCCTATCGCCTCACTTCGTTCGTTACCCACGTCGGCAAAAACAGTCCACCGGACTGTTTTCTTCCGCTTGCGCTCCCTCCTTGTTCGAATCCCTTTCTCCAAATAATATTAAAACCACCTACCCTAAAGGGTAAGTGGTTTTAATGGCACGCTGAAAGGGATTCGAACCCCCGACCCTCTGCTTAGAAGGCAGATGCTCTATCCAACTGAGCTATCAGCGCATATCGGTTGCCATTTAGGCAACGGATAGATTATATCACAACAATTTAAAATAATCAAGTATAAATTAAAGCTTAATTGTTATTTCTTTATTAGTGGGTGTATATGGTCTGTAAATTACACCTGCACTGTCAAACATACGCTTTGACGCCTTAACACCTTCGGTATCGGCATACTTATCACAAGCGTATACAATCTCTTTAATACCTGACTGTATAATGGCCTTTGCACACTCGTTACAAGGAAAGAGTGTTACATAAACGGTGCAACCGCGAACCGATGAAGTATTGCAGTTTAGTATTGCATTAAGCTCAGCATGGCACACATAAAGGTACTTTGAGTCAAGACCTTCGCCACGTTCCCAAGGGTACTCGTCATCGTGACAGCAGTGAGGCATACCGTTATAACCCATAGAAAGTATACGCTTATCCTCATTTACTATACATGCACCTACTTGGGTAGAGGGGTCTTTGCTGCGCAAAGCAGATAGCTCTGCAATACCCATAAAGTATTCATCCCAGCTTAAATAGTCAGCTCTTTTCATATTTGCACCTCTATCGGTAAAAGTTGTTGTTTATATTTTACAATATAATACTGTTTATTTCAAGTCTAATTATTTTTAGTATTAAATCTTATCATTTTATACCGTAATCATTCTCTTGACTTTCGCTGCCGCTTTGTGATATATTGTGTGTGGCAAGAGAGTTGTCGTTAATAGCGTCCGGCGATTTATGCAGCCGGTCTCTAACTTGCAACGACTCTCCTGTATACACAACGGTACTGTCAAGCGAGAAGACGTTGGAATTTATTAAATTCCTCTCGGTATTCAGTCTGTTAATCACCAATACGCAAGTCGGCAGGTATATAGAAGCCTGCTCGAGTTAGTGTATTGGTGATTTTTATTTCGGCATCAAACAACTCAAGGTACATATCCGATAACTCTTGCCAAGCAATATGTTTATACAAATCATTTACCAATGCCACAAGCTCTGTGCGGTTACCCCGTGCCGATGCAAAGCCCATAAGCCGCTTTGCAACAATATCCAACGACGATTTTGTAAACATTTCACCGTGAGTAATCTGTTTTTGCAACTGTAACATCTGCTTAAGATTTTCAACATCCTCGCGCAGCTTACTGTTTTCTTTTTCAAGATAGCGATTAGCCTCACGCTGGGTTTTAAGTTCCTCTGCCTGCAAGCGTTCTGAAAACCTTATATCAGGGTTGTTACCGTCAAAGGTGCCTATGTTATCGGTCGCAGACTTGATTATTGACTGTTCTTGTGTTAAAAAATTATTTGGAATATATTTTAACAAACTATATATCTTGACATTTTTAAATATATCGGTTAAACTTATGATAGACGAGCGAGCAAATTGGGCAACGCCATTACTATTGGCAGTCCCTTTTGTAACGACCTCGTCTTTTTTATACCGTCCCCTGTAATTGCTAAATACAATTTATTAGGTTTATCAACAAATTCTTTTATTTCAAGTTTAACAGGATATATCATTACATCGTCAACAAATGCGCTTACTAAAACATAACAATTTTTCAAGGTAATATCTGTTTTGTAATTTTCTGAATTTCGGTTATGAACTTCAATTCCTATTGCATTATTTACTACACTTTCAAAGCACGATAACATTTTTACAAAAATATCATAATTGTTTTTCTGCTTATTTACACTTTCTTTGATACCTCTTTTTGTAAATTCAAACTCAATAGAAACATCTAAATTTTTATATTTCCCATAAATTCCAAATTCTTCACCGATTTTTCTAAACAAAATTTTTTTATCGTTAGTTTTTAATTTATCAATGCTTTTCATTGTGTTTGTCAAGTAAAAATGTTAGCAAAAGGGCCCCAAAAATGTTAGCACCT
>JAUNAM010000050.1 GCA_030527615.1 Clostridia bacterium | reverse complement strand
TAATGCAAGCGGTGCTTGCCTTAATCCGTAACAAAACAAAAATCAGTGTCCTTTTAGGGCACTGATTTTGTTTTGTAATGAAGCGTTCACTTTGTGAACACGAAGCAGCCTTACGGCTATTAAGACGCCTTCGGCTAATGAATAATTTTGGTGTTTTGCTTTGCAAAACAGATGTAAAAAATATCCTCCCGTCAGGCTACGCCTGACACCCTCCTTTAGGCAAGGAGGGCTTATTGTGTGTTTTGTAGGGGCGGGCTGTGCTCGCCCGTTTTAATCTGCTGTATAATACTGTTTTTTCGGGCGACCGCAGGTCGCCCCTACGAATATAATATTGTCATTGCGAAACACGATAGTGTTGTGGCAATCCGCCTCTTGATTATGCATTGTGAATTGTGCATTAAAAAATGTGCCGTTATTTAAAAATCGTCTGCACACCCTCTACTATGTCGCCGACAGCACGCACCACTTTTGTAGAGCCTTTTGAAACATTGTGTTTATCGGTGAGCACCATTTTACCTACTACTACCGCGGTAGCGCCCGCAAGCATACCGGCACCTACACCCTTTACAAATGACATTGCTGTATTTTTTTGCATAAAATAAAACCTCCTTTCACGGTTAGTTTAACCCGTATAAGAGAGGTTTATTTGTTTTTTTTAATTATTTATTTTTATATTGGCTAAATGGTGGATGCAGCTTATCCTTATCAGAAAGCAAAACCTGCATATCGGCGGGAATTGGCCACTTGATGCCAATGTCAGGGTCATTCCACATAAGGCCGCCCTCATCATTGGGGTGATAGTAATCGTCTACCTTGTAGCAGAACTCTGCCTCATCTGAAAGCACCACAAAGCCGTGTGCAAAGCCACGGGGCACCAAAAACTGACGCTTGTTTTCGGCAGAGAGCACAACGCCCTCCCACTTGCCGTAGGTAGGTGAGCCTTCGCGCAGGTCAACACACACGTCAAACACTTCACCGCGAACACAGCGCACTAACTTTGTTTGCGGATAGTTGATTTGAAAATGAAGACCGCGAAGCACACCTTTAGTAGACATTGACTGATTGTCTTGCACAAAGTCAATATCGATACCGCCTGCCTTGAAATCCTCTTTTTGGTAGGTTTCCATAAAATAGCCGCGGCTGTCGCCGTATGCTGTAGGCTCTACAATAATAACGCCGTCAATTGAGGTTTTAATAAAATTAAATTTTCCCATTTTAATTAAAGCTCCTGCTTTCCACTGTACATATTGTCATAATATTTTTGATAAGCACCGCTTGTTACGTTTTCAAACCATTCTTTGTTGTCAAGATACCACTTAAGTGTCTTCTTTATACCAACCTCAAAGCAGGTTTCGGGGTACCAGCCAAGCTCGTCCTTAATCTTTTGTGGGTCAATACCATAACGGCGGTCGTGACCCTTGCGGTCGGTAACGTGCTTAATCATATGCTCGCCAACGGTTTCGTCAACGTTTTCTTTAATGTACTCAATAATTGATTTAACAATAAAGATATTGGGCTTTTCGTTGTGGCCACCAACGTTATAAACCTCACCAAGTCTGCCACCACGGATAACCATATCAATAGCCTTGCAGTGGTCCTCAACATAAAGCCAGTCACGAATTTGCATACCGTCACCGTAAACAGGCAAATCTTTATGCTGTAAAGTGTTATTCATAATAAGCGGAATAAGCTTTTCGGGGAACTGGAAGGGTCCGTAGTTGTTTGAACAGCGGGTAATGTTAATGGGGAATTTATAGGTATCACCAAATGCTTTTACAAAGAAATCGGCAGCAGCCTTTGATGATGAATAGGGTGAGTGTGGGTCAAGGGGAGTGGTCTCCATAAAGTAACCTGTCTCGCCCAAAGAGCCGTAAACCTCATCGGTAGAAACCTGTAGATATTTAACGCCCTCTTTATATTGGTCATCACCGATAGTCCAAGCAACCTTTGCGCATTGAAGCATATTAACGGTACCCTCAACATTTGTCTTAACAAAAATTTCCGGATTGGTGATGCTGCGGTCAACGTGGCTTTCTGCTGCAAAGTTTACAACATAGTCAATGTCGTTTTCTGCAAAGATTTTGCTGATTGCCTCTCTGTCGCAGATGTCAGCCTGAACAAAGCTGTAACGGGGGTTGTTTTCAACGCTCTTGAGGTTTTCAAGATTGCCGGCGTAGGTTAGCTTGTCAACATTGATAATTTTTACATCATCATATTTGTTTAGCATATAGATTACAAAGTTTGAGCCGATAAAGCCTGCGCCGCCTGTTACTAAATAGGTTTTCATAAGATTAGTCCTCCACCTTTGAAATATATTCTTTTAAAGCGATTTGCCAATCGCGCATTTCATTGCCTACCGTACATTCAAGCGCTAAATTGCGAAGCGATGAATATTCGGGCCGTTTGGTCGGTACGTTAAATTTTGCGTTGTATTCCTCGGTTGTGCAAGGGGTAACTGTGTCACCAAGGCCTGAGTACTCGGCAATCTTTGCCGCAAAATCGTACCAAGAGCATTCGCCCTCGCCTGTGCAGTGATAAATGCCGTATTCTTCGGTTACGGCAAGTTTTAGCAAATGGTGAGCGAGGTCGTTGGCATTAGTCGGGTTGCCGCGTTGGTCACACACCACACCTATGCCGCCGTTTGCCTTGATTACACGGCGCACGGTTTTAACAAAGTTTTTGCCAACATAACCGTAAAGCCAAGAGGTGCGAACAATAAACGATTTTTTGCAAAAGCTTAGGGCATATTTTTCGCCCAGCGCCTTGCTGGCGCCGTATACGCTTTGTGGGTCAACCTTGTCCCACTCGCAATAAGGCTTTGTGCCATTTCCTGCAAAAACATAGTCGGTTGACACGTGAACAAGCTTTGCACCGATTTTTTCAGCACATACTGCCAAGTTTTTAACACCCAAGGCGTTAACCTTAAACGCAACATCCAGTTGTGTTTCACAACCGTCAACATTGGTCATAGCCGCACAGTTGATTATAACATCGGGCTTATTACTTAAAACATAATCATTTACAGCCGCCATATCGGATATATCAAGGGTGTCGATGTCTACGGGTAAAAGCACGGCACCGGTTAAAGCATCAGGCATAGCGCCGATTTCGCTTTTGCCGCTATTTAAAATAGACTGAAGCTCGTTACCCAATTGACCGTGACAGCCGGTAATCATTATTTTCATAAAAATTTACCCCTCCATTTAAAGAGAAATTTAAAGCTTGAAATAATATGAATAAACAGATATTTTATGCTCTTTGAGCTTTCGCGACCCCAAGCGTGTGTAACACTCACCTGCGGCAGCATCATTACCTTACCCTTGCGCTTTGCCATAAGTGTTAAATCAGCATCTTCAAGATACATAAAATAACGCTTGTCAAAGCCGCAAAGCTTTTTGAAAATATCCGTTCTTATACAAAAGAAACAGCCTGTGCAAAAATTTATTTCAGTAGGTTTTGTTATATCCTTGTTGCACCAAGCATATTCACTTCTGATTTTGTTTGAAAGTCTGCCTATATATAACCGATTAAAGGTTGGTCGCTCTTTGGGTAGCTTTTGCTCGGTGCCATCGGGATTTAAAATGCGAGGCATTGCCATAACAACATCAGGGTTGTTTTCAAAAAAATCGACCATATCGGATATAACATCGGTGTTAAAAGCAATATCCGGATTTATAATAAAGTGGTATTTGCCCATTTCTTGCCCCAAAACGACATTATGTGCCGCGCCAAAGCCTAAATTTTTAGTTTGTCTTAAAACAGTAGCAACGCCCAATGACTCAACAAAATCGGCAGTGCCGTCGGTTGAAGCGTTATCAATAACATAGAATTTTAAGGGGTATCCTTGGGTATTTTCGGCTACACTTTTTACAGTGGCGGCAATTTGATCTTTATCGTTGTAGGTAACGACCGATGCCGAAACTGTTATATTATCGCGCACACTGCCACCCCTTTTACTTTATTTTACAAGATAATAATACCATTAAACAGACAAATTATCAACATATTTTTTATTTTAAAAAGCCGTTGACAATTTCTTCTTCAGCCTGCTTTTCGGTAAGTCCTAATGACATCAGCTTAATAAGCTGCTCGCCCGCAATTTTACCGATTGCCGCCTCGTGAATAAGCGACGCGTCGATATGGTTTGCATTAATTTCGGGTATGGCGCTGACACGTGCATCACCCATTATAATAGCATCGCATTCGGTATGTCCGTGGCACTTACTATTTCCGTTAATATTAGAACGGTAAACCTGTACCGAATTATCGGTTGCCACCGAACGAGATACAACATTGGCGCTGGAGCCCTCACCGTTCATATCGACTGAAAAATCGGTTTCTGCACGTTGGGTGCCGTGAGTCATAAGTTTTTCACGAATAATAAGTGTGGCACCATCTAAAAGAGACGCGCGGGTTACACGTGTTGTGTTGTCAATACCTTTAATCTGATTGGTTTCCATTTCCATATATCCGCCTGCGTCTATGCTTACAACGGTGGTGGGGTTCATATTTTTATCGCCCTTGCCATCGCCCGCGCCATAGTGACGCTCGATATATTTAACCTTGGCATTTTTACCCACAAAAAATGAGTGTATGCCGTCGTGGCGAGATTCGTCATCGCCGCAGTTGTGTATGCCACAGCCTGCCATAATGGTAACGTCAGCATCGTCACCTATAATAAAATCGTTATAAACCAAGTCGTTAACACCGCTTTCAGTGATTACTACCGGTATATGAATGGTCTCACCCACAGTGCCGGGGCGAATAATAATGTCTATACCGTCACGGTCGGTTTTGTTTTTTATCTCGACGTTTTCGGTAACGGCGCGTGCGGCAGAGCTACCGTTTGCACGTATATTATAAGCACCACCGGTTACGCCGTCCATATCGGCGATAATTTTAAGCAAGTCCTTTTGTATATTGTCCATTACTCTGCCCCCTTTACATTACTTGTAAGCACAGGGCAAACCGATGCGGTGCTGCCTAACATCTCGGGCAAAATATCCTTTGCCTCACCGTAAGATTTAAGCTCGCCTGCCTGTAGCACAGCCACCTTGTCGGCAATGTTGAGTATGCGCTCTTGGTGTGAAATAATAATAATTGTGCCACCCAAGGTTGAATACATTTTTTCAAAAACATTTATAAGGTTGCCAAAGCTCCATAGGTCAATACCTGCCTCTGGCTCATCAAAAAGTGAAACCTTAGTGCTGCGCGCTAAAACTGTGGCAATCTCAATTCGTTTAAGCTCACCACCCGAAAGCGACGCATTAACCTCACGATTGATATAATCGCGTGCGCAAAGACCAACTTGAGATAGATAATCACAAGCCTCTGACATGGTTATCTCTTTGCCGGCGGCAAGACGGATGAGGTCGTGCACGGTAATGCCCTTAAAGCGTACCGGCTGTTGAAAAGCAAAGCTGATGCCCCTCTTTGCACGCTCGGTGATAGAAAGGTCGGTTATATCCTCACCGTCAAGAAAAATCTTGCCACTTGTCGGCTTTAAAATACCGGCAATAATCTTGGCAAGTGTTGACTTGCCACCGCCGTTAGGACCGGTTATTGCCAAAAAGCCGTCATCAATATCCATAGTTATATTTTTTAAAATTTCTTTTTTGCCATCCTCATTTTCAGCCGAAAAAGAAATATTTTTAAGCTGTAGCATTTAATTCCTCCGAAAATATTATACATACATAAGCATTATACAGTTTTTATACAAAAAAAGCAACATTATTATTTACTAAATAATGGGTTTTATGGTATAATGTCATTACTTTTTAAAATGAGGTATTATATGAATATTACAGAAAAACTCACTACTGAATTAAATCTTAAATTATGGCAGGTTGAAAATGCCGTAAAGCTGCTTGACGAAGGCAACACCGTACCCTTTATTGCCCGTTACCGAAAAGAAGTAACCGGCAGTCTTGATGACCAAGTTTTGCGTGCTTTGTCTGACAGACTTGCATATTTGCGCAATATGCAGGAGACCGCCGAAAAGATAAAGGCAACAATTGACGAGCAAGGTGCCCTTACCGAAGAATTATCTGCCGCTATTGATGCGGCGCAGACCCTATCAGAGCTTGACGACCTATACCGCCCATACAAGAAAAAGCGTAAAACCCGTGCAAGTGTTGCAAAAGAAAAGGGGCTACAGCCGCTTGCCGACGCTATATATGCACAAGAACCCGACAGTGCCGAGCCTATTATTTTAGCGGCTGAATATATAAATGCCGAATTAGGCGTAGAAACCGCCGGAGATGCACTTGACGGTGCTAAAGATATTATCGCCGAGCTGATAAGCGATGATGCCGATATACGCAAACGTATGCGCTTTGTTTGTATGGCACACGGCGTGCTCGAAGTAAAGGCCACCGGTGACGAGCTTGATGTATACGAAATGTATGCCGACTACCGAGAACCGCTAAGTAAAATTGCCAATCACCGAGTGCTTGCCATAAACCGCGGCGAAAAAGAAGAGTTTTTAAAGGTATCGGTAGATTTTGACCACGAGAAAGCGATGTTTATTATCTCTCGCGACCACATAAAGAATAACGGCTCACCCTGCACCCCGTCGGTAATTGAAGCCGCCGAGGATGCTTACAGCCGTCTTATATTCCCCTCTATCGAGCGTGAAATGCGTTCGGCTCTAACAGACAAAGCAAGTGCTGATGCCATTAAGGTTTTTTCACAGAATCTACAGCAGCTGCTTATGCAGCCGCCGGTTAAAAACACCGTGACAATAGGTCTTGACCCCGGTTACCGCACAGGCTGTAAGGTGGCTGTAGTTGACGGCACCGGCAAGGTGCTGGATACAGGCGTTATATATCCCGTACCCCCTCACAACAAAATTGACGAGGCTAAAAAGACAATCAAAAACTTGGTTAAAAAGCATAATGCTCGCACCTTTGCAATAGGTAACGGCACCGCTAGCCACGAAACCGAGTGCTTTGCCGCCGAGGTTATAAAGGAAATTAACGACGGTCTTACCTATATGGTGGTAAGTGAGGCCGGTGCCAGCGTTTATTCGGCGTCTAAATTGGCGGCTGAAGAATTTCCGCAATTTGATGTATCGCTTCGCAGTGCGGTATCAATAGCCCGACGTATGCAAGACCCACTTGCCGAGCTTGTAAAGATTGAGCCAAAAGCCATCGGTGTTGGTCAATATCAGCACGATATGCCCCAAAAGGAACTTACAGCAAGCCTTGACGGCGTGGTAGAGCGCTGTGTAAACTCGGTGGGCGTTGACCTTAACACCGCATCGGTACAGCTGCTTTCACATGTGTCGGGTATAAATAGTTCCATTGCTAAAAACATTGTCGCTTACCGTGAAGAAAACGGTGTTTTTACCGACCGCCAACAGCTTAAAAAGGTATCAAAGTTAGGTCCCAAAGCATTCGAGCAATGCGCCGGCTTTTTGCGTATAATCGACGGTAAAAAGCCACTTGATAAAACCAGCGTTCACCCCGAAAGCTATAAGGCGGCAGAGGGTGTTTTAAGGCTTTGCGGCTACACCACCGACGATGTTGCAAAGGGCAATTTGAGTGGTATTTACGAAAAAATAGAAGCTATCGGCATTGAAAACACGGCAAAAGAATTGGGCATTGGCGAAATCACACTTTGTGATATTGCAAAAGAACTTGAAAAGCCTGCCCGTGACCCACGTGACGAGCTACCCAAGCCAATGCTACGTCAAGATATAATGTCTATGGACGACCTAAAGGCGGGTATGGAGCTTACGGGTACCGTGCGTAATGTAATAGATTTTGGTGCGTTTGTGGATATTGGTGTGCATCAAGACGGACTTGTTCACATTTCGCAAATTACCAACCGCTTTATCAAGCACCCGTCGGAAGTATTAAAGGTTGGCGATATTGTGACCGTTTGGGTTATAAGCGTTGACAGCGCCAAAAAACGTATTTCGCTTACGATGAAAAAGCCAAATTAGAGTTAAGAGTAGAGTGTTAAGAGTTTAAATACTGTGCGCCAAAGGCGCAATTAACGTGTTGTCGGCTTTGCCGACACAATATCTTAACTCTATACTCTATTATCTAAACTCTAATTATTTATTAAAAGGAATTTATCACTATGAAAAAAAACAATTTAATGGGCAGCAGTCTTTTGTGCCTTGCGGCACTGTTGTGGGGACTTGCCTTTGTGGTGCAAGACACCGTTTCCGACAAGATACCGCCCTTTATTTTTAACAGTATTCGCTCGTTTGTGGGTGCGGCGTTTTTGCTCGGGTTTATGGGGGTAATGTCAATTAAAAACAAGGACTACACCCCTGTTCCTAAAAGCATTGATAAAAAAAAGCTGCTTATAGGCAGCACACTTTGCGGCTTGATGCTGGCAATCTCTACAAACCTACAGCAGTTTGGCATTACCCTTTACCCCGACGATGTGCCAAACTCGGCACGGTCGGGCTTTCTTACCGCACTTTATGTAATTATAGTACCGATTTTATCGGTTTTTGTACGCAAAAAGGTGCCGATTATAGTTTGGCTGTCGTCGGTTGTGGCAGTTATCGGTTTTTATATGCTGTGCTTATTCAACGGCGTTAGCGGATTTTATTTTGCCGATATATTACTGCTTTGCTGTGCGCTTACCTTTTCGCTACATATTATCGTTATCGACCGCTATTGCGGCGCTGTGGGCGGAGTGCGACTGTCGGCGTTTCAGTTTATTGTATCCGGTATTTTATCAGGTGTGCTCGCCCTTATATTTGAGCTTGACACCATAAGTATAAAAAATATAATCGACAGCACATGGGCAATACTTTATATGGGTGTTGTATCAAGCGGTATTGCGTATACACTGCAAATTGTCGGTCAAAAGTATGCCGAGCCTAGCATTGCCTCAATCACTATGAGCCTTGAAAGTGTATTTGCAGCACTTGGCGGCTGGGTAATAAAGGGCGCCGCACTCGAAGTAAACGAAATTGTCGGCTGTCTGTTGGTATTTGGTGCGATAATTTTAGCACAAACACCGGAACTTCTTAAAAAGAGAGTGGAGAGTTAAGAGTTTAGAGTTGAGATAATTAATTATGCATTGTGAATTGTGCATTACCCTAAAAGTGTATCAATGACAAGCATCACACAAAATCCGACAAGCAGTGCGTAGGTGGCGCTACGCTCGCCGCCGTGGGCGTGGGTTTCGGGTATCATTTCATCACTTATTACATAAAGCATTGTGGCACCTGCAAAGGCTAATGCAAAGGGCAAAACCGCAGTAGAAATGCTGACCGCAAAATAGCCTATCAGCGTGCCAATTACCTCAACAACGCCCGTAAGCATAGCACAAACAAAGGTTTTGCGAGGGGCAACACCTGCCGCCAGCATTGGCGCTATAATCACCATGCCCTCGGGTATGTTTTGCAGTGCTATACCGCCGGCGATAATAAGCGCACCGGTGGTATCACCCGAGCCAAAGCCTACACCTGCGGCGATACCCTCGGGCAGATTATGTATGGCTATAGCCATTACAAAAAGCAACACCTTACTAAGCTTTGCGTTGTTATGCGGTTCGGTATCAGAGCCTATAAATTTGTGAATATGCGGCACCAGCTTGTCAATTAAGTTAAGTGCCAAAGCACCTGCAAAAATGCCTGCGACAGTAAATAAGATACCATATTTGCCACCGTACTCAAGCGAAGGCAAAATAAGACCCAACACCGCCGCTGCCAGCATTACGCCCGCCGCAAAGGATATAATAATATCTGAAAACCTATGTGACAGTTTTTTAAAACAAAAGCCCAAAAGCGAGCCAAAAACCGTAGCACCACCTACTCCCAAAGCAGTTATTAATACCATTTGCATAAAGTTACTTCCTTTTATTAAAAACAGCGTTCGTGTGAACGCTGTTTTTATAATTATTTCCATTCAAACTTACTGCAAAGCAGTGTGGTTTGTTTTTGAGATACGGTTAGTATTCCGCCGCCGATAGTAGCCGACTTGTCGGTTTCATCGGGCAATTCTATACGGCAGTCACCTATCTTTACCGCAGTAATAAAGGGTATGTGCCCTGCAAGTATTGCAAGTTCACCCTCGGTACCGCGAACAATAAGCGACACCGCATCACCGTCAAACACATTGCCGTCGGGGGTTGATATTATAATGTGATAGCTGTTCATTATTGCTCACCCTTTTGCGCCTTGGCAGCGGCCTCGTCAATAGTGCCTACAAACAAGAAGGCACTCTCGGGCAGACTGTCGTGCTTGCCCTCAATAATCTCTTTAAAGCCGCGTATTGTTTCAGCAACCGGTACATAGGTACCCTCTATGCCGATAAATTTTTCGGATACGTGGAAGGGCTGTGACAAAAATCGCTGTATTTTACGTGCACGGGCAACAAGCAGCTTATCTTCGTCAGACAACTCATCCATACCCATAATGGCGATAATATCCATAAGCTCGTTATAGCGTTGCAGTATTCTTTGCACCTCACGGGCTACCGTGTAATGCTCGTCACCCAAAACCTCGGCAGAGAGTATTCGGCTGGTGGATTCAAGTGGGTCAACTGCAGGGTAGATACCTTGCGACGCTATATCACGTGACAAAACGGTGGTAGCATCAAGATGGGCAAATGTAGTAGCAGGTGCGGGGTCGGTAAGGTCATCCGCCGGTACATAAACCGCTTGAATTGATGTGATTGAGCCTTTTTTTGTAGAGGTGATACGCTCTTGCAAAGCACCCATTTCTTGAGCTAAGGTTGGCTGATAGCCAACGGCTGAAGGCATACGGCCAAGCAGCGCCGACACCTCACTACCCGCTTGGGTGAAGCGGAAAATATTATCTATAAACAGCAGCACATCTTGATTTTCTTGGTCACGGAAATATTCGGCAACCGTAAGGCCCGAAAGGCCAACACGCATACGCGCACCGGGTGGCTCATTCATTTGACCGTAAACCAGTGCAGTTTTAGAAAGAACACCCGATTCCATCATTTCGTTATAAAGGTCATTGCCCTCACGTGTGCGCTCACCAACGCCGGTAAATACCGAAAGACCGCCGTGCTCTTTGGCGATGTTGTTAATAAGCTCCATAATAAGCACCGTTTTGCCAACACCCGCACCGCCAAACAGACCTATTTTACCGCCCTTTGAATAAGGACAAAGCAGGTCAATAACCTTAATACCGGTTTCGAGTATTTCGGTCGAGGTTGAAAGCTCGTCATATTCGGGGGCAGAACGGTGGATATTCCAACGTTCGGTGTTTTCGGGGGCAGGCTTATTATCAACCGGCTCACCCAATACGTTAAATATACGACCCAGCGTTTCATGACCTACCGGCATACTAAT
>JAUNAM010000098.1 GCA_030527615.1 Clostridia bacterium | reverse complement strand
ACATTTGGCAATCCCGTTTTCATGACCATATTATACGGGGTGAAAATGATTATCGTAAAACTTGGGAATATATAGACGGTAATGCCTGTAAATGGAAAACCGACTGTTTTTATACAGACCAAACAATGGAACTGTAATGGGTTAATTGAAATTTTTTGTGCTTTAGTTTGTGCTATTGCCTAAAAACCGCATAAAATAGGGGTTTTCGGGGGATTTTCCGGTTTTGGAAAATCCCCCTTTGATTTTGCTCAAAACACCTTGAAACCCAAGATAGTGTATAAAACACACCAAAAAACAGCAATACCCGCCCAAAATTTGGGCGGGTATGATTGTAAATTTTAATTGTGGTTTAAATTATACCTCTTGAGGTTTGATTGAGTCATAGAATGCAGCACGTGCAACCTCTACGCGGGGGTTAATCCAGATAGCGAGAATGCCAAGTGTTAGGATATTTAATAGATACCAGCCAATGTAGCTAAGCTCTAATAAGAAAAGCTTCCACTTTTTGCCCTTCATAAGAAGTCTTGAAGCGGTGATTGCTTTGCAACCGTTCATATCAGGATTGTCGATAAGTATAAATTGTGCCATTGCATAAGAATAGCTCTTAACAATTGCAATGAAAATGCCAACAACCGGAACCATTGTCCACAATACAAGGAATAGACCCTTTAACGCATCAAGTACGAATGCATTGCCGATATTGCCGGTAAATAGCTTAAATAGATTTTTAACATTTGCTTTGCCTTCGCGTGCGATTTGAAGATAGAACGCAGCAAGACCAACAGATAGTGCGCCGCCCAAAGCGATGGTGCCGAAAGGAATCATAATCAGTACAGCGGTGATAGCTGCCTTAAGGATTTTGATGTAGATGTTTGCACCATAGTTAAGCTTCATTTGAGCCTGTGCCTGTGCACGATACTCTTTTAATGGTTTCATAAGTTTTTCCTCCTAAATTTTATGGTTTTTGCAATAAAGATGACTTTGCAAAAACGCAAATTCACAATAAATTTACATTTTTATAATATCATAATGCGCAAATTTTGTCAATAAATTTATGTTTTTGTTGCCTGTTGTGAACAAATGTTATTGATAATCACTAAATTTTATGCATATTCCTTTAATTATATGACTTTTTACGGCTTTCGATTGAGTTCTTCATCATTTCGTGGATTTGGTCGCCAAGCTCGGCTGTGTGGTCGTTGTCGGCGGTGTCAATTACATCTAAAACATCAAAATAAATATCGGTTTTACGCTTAAACAGATTTTTCATTATATCACGTGTGTCTACAAGCGAGCAAACCACGATTTTTGCCTTTGCCTTGGTAGCCATTTTAAGTGAGCCGTTTCTGATAGGCTGCAGCTCGCCGCCCTTTATGTATCCTTCGGGGAAAACCGCTACCGAATTTGTGCCGCTTTTGATAAGACGGGTAGCATTTATAACCGTCTTTGCCGCTTCACGATTATTTTCACGGTCAATGGGTAATCCGTTTAGCTTGTGCAAAATTTTGTACACTATCGGATACAGGTCGCGCACCTCTTTTTTTGCTATAAACGAAAGTCGCTTATCGGGTAACGCCCAATAAATAATTGCAGGGTCAAAATCGTGTATGTGATTGCACACAAGCAAAAAGCGCTCATCATCCGGCACCTTGTCAATCCCCGTGGTATGGATTTTTATGCGAAAAACCTCAAACACCGTTTTAACAAACCAATCAACCACCAATCGGTACAGCTTGGTGTCGCGGGGTGGTTTATTTAGGTTTACCGTTATGGTCATAAAAAACAATATCACAACGGGCAAAATTATAAATGCAAGTATCAGTCCTATAAAAATAAGCGGAGCCGAATACCAAGAATGTGAAGATGTAAAAACATCAAAAGGAATGTTAAGCAATAGCATAGCTATTGCCGATAACACAACGTAAATAGCAATCATATATCTTCCCCTTTAGTTTTGTTTTCTTACTATTTTATACTCGTCATAAAAATTATAGTACGGGCAATTAAAGGTTTGCGATGTTAAAAACCGTGCCATTTCATCCTCGTCTAAACGACAGTCACAAAAATATTCGTCGTACTCGGCGTCATAGATATAGTTAGAACAGGTTTCACAGTTGGTTTTGTTGTTTTTCATAAACGTTAATCCTATTG
>JAUNAM010000049.1 GCA_030527615.1 Clostridia bacterium | reverse complement strand
ATTTACTCATCTTTTTTAACCTCCTTAAAACCAAAGGGTTTAGCCAAAGTTAGAGTGTTTATGTGCGGTGTTAAAATATTCATAAGCAATATTGCGTATGATACACCCTCTGCCATGGGGCTGAATTGCCTTATAACAAAGGTGATAAGACCGCAACCAATGCCGAATATCAGCTTGCCTAAATTTGTTGTTGGGGTGGTTACATAGTCGGTTGCCATAAATATTGCACCAAGCATCAGTCCACCGCCAAAAACAGCAAGCTTTAAATCACCGCCGGCGATTAGTGTGGCAAGTGCTACGGTGCCTATAAAGGCTACGGGGATAATCGGTTTTATAACACGGCGCATTATCAAATAAAGACCGCCTATAATAAGCAAAAAGGACGAGGTTTCACCAATACATCCGGCGTGCATACCAAAAAACATTTGCTTTAAATTTGGTATATTTTCGCTTGCCGTTATAGCAAGCGGTGTTGCCGAACTGACGGCATCAAGACTAACATTGCCCGATAAAGGCACTATATAGCTTGTCATATATTTGCCAAACGATACAAGTAAAACAATACGTGCGGTCATGGCGGGGTTTGCAAAGTTAAAACCCAAGCCGCCAAACATTTGCTTTACAACAATTATGGCAACGATACTGCCTATTGCGGCAATCCAAATTGGTGTGCTAGAGCTTAGGTTCATACCAAGCAGCAGCCCTGTTACCACAGCCGAAAGGTCGCCAATGGTTTGCGGTTTGTGAAGCATAGCATTCCAAGCGGCTTCAGCACCGACAGCCACGGCAACGGTTGTGACAAGTACCAACACAGCACGAAGCCCAAACAATATACAGCCGAAAACGGCGGCAGGCAATAGCGCTATTATTACGTCAAGCATAATGCCGCGACTAGAATCTTCGTGACGTATATGCGGTGACGAATTTACTTTAAAAAGTTTACTCATTTGCTCTGCCTCCTTAAAATTGCTTTTGCTGTGCGCATATTTTGTGTAAGCGGGCGTTTTGCGGGACATACATAAGAGCAACATCCGCACTCCATACAGTAATTTATGTTAAGGGTGTTTAGCCTTTGGCTATCATCAAGACGAATTGCCGTTTCAACCATAGCAGGATACAACCCCATAGGGCAGGTGTCGGCACAGCGACCGCAACGAATACAGGCGGTTTGCATTTGCGGCTTTGGGTCTTTTAATACGGTAATTGCGTTGTTTCGCTTTTCTATAACCGAAGCATCACTTACTACGGGGTTACCCATCATAGGTCCGCCCATAAGTATGCGGTCTATGTTTTCCCCGTCTACACCCACAAAATCCAAAATATCTTTTATAGGTGTACCAATGGGAACAATTAGATTTTTTGGCTCGCTAACGGCAGTACCGTCAACAGTAATGCGTTTAGCTACAAGCGGCATACCGGTGGTTATAAAGCGGTAGAGTGTAGCAATGCTTGTAACATTCATAACAATACAGCCTACATCACTAGGCAGCTTACCTGCCGGTAGCTTACGGCCGGTTGCTGAATAAATGATAACCTTTTCAGCACCTTGTGGGTATTTAGCAGGCAACTTCATAACCTTAACACTATCGTCGTTGTCACGGTGGTCTGCCGCTACCTTCATAAGCAGCTCAATAGCTTTAGGTTTGTTCTTTTCAACCGCGATAACAACCTTGCTTATATCGAGCTTTTTCTTTATTAGATATACACCTTCAATAACGTCGTTGAGATACTCTACACACTCACGGTAGTCGGTGGTTATATAAGGCTCGCATTCAGCGGCATTAATGATAAGTGTATCAATTTTGGTGCCCTTGGCAGGTGAAAGTTTTACATGGGTTGGAAATCCTGCACCGCCAAGACCAACCAGACCGCATTGTTGTGCAGCTTCGGCTACATTCTTTTTATATCTGACTTTAAAGGGTTTAAGCTCGGGATCCGGTGTCATTTTACCGTCAGAATCAATAACTATGTATTTTTGTGAGGTGCCGTTGCCAATAGTAAGGTCTTTTATATCGGCAACCGTGCCTGATACGCTTGAGTGAATGGGTGCACTTACAAAGCCACCGGCTTCACCTATAAGTGTACCAACAAAAACTTCATCCCCCTTTTTGACAACAGGATTTGCCGGCGCACCTATGTGTTGAATAAGCGGTATATAAACCGTTTTAGGGGCAGGCATTGTGACCGTTTCGCACTCGGCAGTATTTTTGTGATGTTCTAAATGCATACCACCGCGTATACGCTTAACAGGTCGCAGAATACTTTCGGGTAAACTCATATAAGCCTCCTTAAATTTAAATCGCAAATTTCGCCAAATTAATGTGATTATATATATTATAATATATAATTGCTGCTTTTACAAGGAATGTTAAAAACTTGACAAAGATAAGTGTCGAGAGTATAATTTTCGGTATAAAATTACTTTGCTTTAAAGGGGAGGTGTGTTTGTTGAAAAGAGTTTTTATTTGTATTTTATGCCTTGTGTTGCTTTGTGGCTGTGGCATAACGCCTAAAAAAGATGCTTCAAAAATAAAGGTCGTAACCACAATTTTTCCGCTTTATGATTTTGCCCGTGCGTTAGGCGGTGACAGAGCAGAGGTTAAAATGCTTATTCGCCCCGGTACCGAGGTGCATAGTTTTGACCCGTTGCCGTCAGATATGGCAGCAGTGTATGACTGCGATTTATTCCTTTTTATCGGCGGTGAATCTGACACTTGGGCAAAAAATTTAATTAATGATAAAAAGGTAAATTCATTGGCGCTTATAAATTCGGTTGACACCACACACGGTCACACCCACTCGCACGAACACTCACACCCTGACGAGCATATTTGGACCTCGCCTGAAATGGCGGTAAAAATGCTTGATAGTATATGTGAAAGCTTTGTAAAATCCGACCCCCAAAACGCCGAATTTTACCGCAAAAACTGCGAGCAATATATAGGTAAAATTAACACTGCCGACCAAAAAATGAAGGCGGTTGCAGACAAGCACAACAACCCTTTTATTGTGGTTGCTGACCGTTTTCCGTTTGCCTATTTTACCCATCAATACGGCATAGAGTATGAGGCGGCATTCGACGGCTGTGCTGTCAGCACCGATATAAGTCTTAAAACAATGTCACGACTGACAAGCACCATAAAGCAAAAAAATATAAAATCGGTTTTTTGCACCGAAATCAGCAATAAAAACATTGCCAATGCATTACATAACGAATTGGGTGTAGAGGTAATAGAGCTGCATTCGGCACATAACGTAACACTTGACGATTTTAACGAGGGTGTTACCTATGTGGATATACTTTATCGCAACATAAAAGCACTTGAAAGGGGACTTTCAAAATGAGTATTATAAAGGTTAAAAATTTATCGGCTTATTACGAAAGCCGCAGAGTGTTTGAAAACTTAAATTTTGATGTACAAGACGGTGATTATCTTTGCATAATCGGCGAAAACGGTACCGGAAAAACCACGCTTATGAAGCTGCTTTTAGGTCTTGATGTAAAGCATACAGGCAATGTTAAGTTTGAAGGATTTACAAAAAAAGAAATCGGTTGGCTGCCACAAAAAACACAGCATCAAGCCGATTTTCCTGCAAGTGTTAAAGAGATTGTTATGTCGGGCTTTGCCGGTCGCAATTTTTTAGGGTTGTTTTACGGCAAAAATCAAAAGCAACAAGCGACAAAAAATATGGATATTTTAGGTATAGCTGACATTGCCGAAATGTCGTTTACCGAGCTTTCGGGCGGTCAACAGCAAAAGGTGCTTCTTTGCCGTGCACTTTGTGCCGCAAAGCGGGTGCTGCTGCTTGATGAGCCTGCATCGTCACTTGACTCGGCTGCTGCGGACGAGCTTTATGCACTTATTAAAAAGCTAAACCAAAACGGACTTGCCATAATAATGATAACCCACGATATCGCCCGTGCCGAGCGTGAAGCTAAAAACATACTGACATTGTCACACGGCGGCTACGAGTATGAGAAAGGGGTAAAATAAATGGAATTTTTAGCACAGATTTTATCCTATCCTTTTGCACGTCGTGCTATAATTGCAGGATTGCTGCTTTCGGTCAGTGCCGCACTTTTGGGCGTTAATTTGGTGCTTAAGCGTTTTTCTATGCTGGGTGACGGCCTTTCGCACGTGTCGTTTGGTGCGGCGGCAATTGGTCTTGCCGCAGGGGTGGCACCCTTGCAGTTTTCTATCCCCATAGTTATAATTGCCGCATTTTTACTGCTGCGTATACGTCAAAACAGCAAAATAAACGGTGACGCCGCCATAGCCATTGTGTCAAGCAGTGCCTTGGCTGTGGGTATTACGGTGGCAACGCTTACTACGGGTATGAATACCGACATCAACAGTTATATGTTCGGCAGTATTTTAGCACTTACCAAAAGCGATGTAATAATCACTGCTCTTTGCGGAAGTATAATTATCGCAATTTATGTTTTGTTTTATCAAAAGATTTTCGCCATTTCGTTTGACGAGGATTTTGCCGCCGTTACGGGTGTAAAATATAAGTGGTATAACAGCATTACCGCTATACTTACAGCAGTCACCGTGGTTATCGGTATGCGCATTATGGGTGCGCTGCTTATATCCAGCATTATTACCTTTCCGGCACTTTCGTCAATGCGAATTTGCAAGCATTATAAATGCACCGTAATTGCCGCGGCGATTATATCTGTTGTTGCATTTTTACTGGGTCTTACGTTATCGTTTTTGTTCGACCTACCTGCAGGTGCTGCGGTGGTACTTTGTAACCTCGCGGTCTTCTTAATTTTGAGTGTGGTCGGTAAAATTAAAAAGATATAATTCTATACATCTTAAGCATCCCTTGCCTTTAGGGAGGTGGCACGCCAAAGGCGTGACGGAGGGATGTACTAAATTACAGATGCAGCTTGTAAATGAAAGGGTGAGCACTTTGAAAGACCGCATAATACTGCATTGCGACCTTAATAATTTTTTCGCTTCTGTTTCTTTGCTTTCAAATCCTACCCTTTATGATATGCCGGTAGCCGTTTGCGGCAGTGTAGAGCAGCGCCACGGCATTGTGCTTGCCAAAAACGAAATTGCCAAAAAGTTTGGTGTTAAAACCGCCGAGGCTGTATGGGAGGCAAAGCAAAAATGCCCCTCACTTGTAACACTGCCGCCCGATTATAAAAAATATAATGAGTATTCGCTTGCCGCCCGTGAAATTTATAACCGCTATACCGATTTGGTAGAGCCGTTTGGCATTGATGAGTGTTGGCTTGATGTCACAGGCAGCACGCTGCTTTTCGGCAGCGGTGAGCAAATTGCCGACCGTATTCGCCGTGATATTAAGCGTGAGCTTGGTATTACAATATCGGTAGGTGTCAGCTTTAATAAGGTTTTTGCAAAATTAGGCTCTGATATGAAAAAGCCTGATGCCGTCACGGTGATAAGTCGTGAAAATTATAAAGAAAAGGTGTGGTGTCTGCCTGTAACCGACCTGCTTTTTGTCGGCAAAAGCACCGCAGGCAAGCTTGCCCAAAACGGTATATTTACGGTAGGTGATGTTACAAAATGTGACGACAATATGCTAACGCGTCTGCTTGGTAAAAATGGGGCACAGCTAAAACAATATGCATTGGGTGAGGATAATTCGCCGGTAACACCCCCAAGTGAAAACGATACACCAAAAAGCATAGGTCGCACCATTACGCCACCAAAGGATATAACTACGGGTGATGAGGTGTGGAAGATTTATATAGGCATAGCCGAAGAAATATCCGAAATACTGCACCAAAAGGGGCTTTTTGCCGCCACAATACAGGTGCATACCCGTGACACAGCACTTAAAACAAAAGAGTATTCTTACACAATGCCTTGTCCGCTTAACACCTCAATTTTAATTGCCCGTGAGGCTATGAAGCTTTTCCGCAAGAGCTATAATTGGCAGCTGCCCTTGCGGTCGGTAGGCTTTAGGGTTACCAATTTAAAGAGTGACAATGTCGCATTTCAGCAAGACCTTTTCGGCACCGACGACCAAAACCACAGGCAAGAAATAATTGAGGACTCAATTTTAAACGTCCGCAAAAAATTCGGCACAGACAGCCTTACCCGTGCCACTATATATGAGAAAAAGGATAAGAATAACTAAAAGGAACGGTTTCGCAAAACCGTTCCTTTGTTATCTTTTTAGGGGAACAACAGATTGCCACGCCTCTAAACTCTTAACACTCCACTCTCAACTCTATTCTAACGTGTACTCAAACGCAAGTCTATCCAAGTCATTAAATCCTTTTATCATAATAGGGTAATCGGCAACAGGCTTGTCGCAAAGCTTTGATAGTTTTTTAAAATTATCGTCAACCTCAATTACAGCCTCACAATTCTCACGGGTACCTATAATTTGCTTAAAGCCTGCCTGTTTATAAAAGTTAATAACACCCTCGCTTGACGGCTTTAAAAAATGCAATAGCGGCTCATTTGTTGTGCACTCAAAAAGCCTGCTCATAAGCCCTTGGTGACGGTAATCGTTGTGTGTTGTCACAGCATAAATATAATATGCTTTTTGGCGCTGCCCGCCAATATTTAGAATGCAGGGTATTTTAAAGTACATAGCCACAACTATACCGTCTTTTTTTAGCATTTCAACATTGTCAAAAAACAGGTCAAACAGCAGTTTATCAAATTCGCCGCCGTCACCAAAAGCATCAAGGTACAGTTTTTCACATTGTTGTCTGTCGGTCATAGTTTTTCCTTCTTTGTCAGTACATATTTGGGCAGTATAATTTGCGGCTTGTACGATAACTTTGATTTTCGCAGTCCCTCAAGCCCCAAATCGTCCTCGCGGTTTATATATTTATAATTTTCACAGTTATGTGCCGCAAACTCACGGTTAATTACCGTGTATGCCGCCTCAAAGCCTTCGATTGCCTTTTCAATATGAATATTATAAACACTTTTGTTTATTGCCGAGCCAAGTGTAAACGCCACAATTTTGTCATCTACTACAATTGCACCGCCGCAAAGGTGTAGAGCCGACATATTGTCAAGCATCATATATACGCCCTGCATTTCGCACTTTAGCTCGTCATCCATCTTATCGCTGCTTTGGCTGTACCAAATGTCAGCGCATTCGCGCACTTTATCTATATTATCGGCAGTTATCGCTTCGTAATGCCAATCAAACTGCTTTGAAAAAGCCGATATATGATTGCGCTTTGAGTGGTATTTTTTGCCCGACAAGTTTATAAGGTCGCTTGAGTTATAAATATAATCAAATTCATTTCGACTCTCTATTATGTCATATCTGTCACCGTAAAGACCTACAAACTCGTCAAATCGTGCGCCTGCCTGTGCCCAAAAGGTAGGGTAGGGATTACCGCTATGCGCTATAATATTTTCAACACCCGTTTTCATATCACCAAAGGGTAGGCTGTAGGTTTCTATTTGTTCGTCATACGATTTTAGGTATAAAATGTCGTTTTCAATGCAAAAGCAGTTATTATAAAGCGGTTGCCACAGCAGCAGATTTATAAAGCTTATTTCACAGGTAAGCTCATCATTCTTTTGCAAAAACGGTAAAAGCTTATCTCTATCACTCAAAGTGATTTTTTTAAATTCCATTATCTTTCAAGACCTTCTTTTGATTTTAGCAAGATAAATAATATCACATTTTTGCTTTAATATTCAACAAAAAATTGGCATATTTTATAAGTGTAAAACTTCATTGCATTTCAAAATATGCAAATTTATGTGAATAATGCATAAAATCGATTTTTAAAATCCTTGATTTTTAAAAACTTTTGTGCAAAATATACAAAAAACAGGCAAAATATTCTTTAGAGCAAACACTTGAAAAAAGCAAAAGAATATAGTAATATATTATTGGCATACTAAAATTAGAAAATTATACCTTTAATTATGGAGAGGATATTATGACAAAATACACCATCACACAGCTTAAGGAGATGCTTGAAAAGAAGTTGTCACACAATTTCGGCGTAACACCCGATCAGGCTTCTGACGACATCTTTTATAAGGCTACCGTTCTTGTGCTTTTAGACATTATGGCAGAGCGCAAGGCGGAATTTAAGCAAAAGGTTGACGAGCAAGAGTCAAAGACCATCTACTATTTAAGTATGGAGTTTTTGATGGGTCGCTCACTCAAAAACAACCTTTACAACCTTGACCTTACCGAGAATATGCGTAAGGCACTTAAAAGCTTTAAGGTAAATCTTGACAATCTTTATGAGTTTGAGCCGGACGCAGGTCTTGGTAACGGTGGCTTGGGTCGTTTGGCGGCTTGCTTCCTTGACGGACTTTCAAGCAGCAGTTATTCGGCAATGGGTTACTGCATTAAGTATGAGCTTGGCATCTTCCGCCAAAAGCTTGTTGACGGTTGGCAGACCGAAATGCCCGATTTTTGGCTACCGGGTGGTGAGGTTTGGTTAGAGCCACGCCCACATTCGGCAGTTGATGTTCATTTTGACGGCTACATCGACGACTGGTGGGATAACAACTATCACCACGTTGAGCATAAAAATTATCACAATGTGCGTGCTATGCCCTATGACCTTAAGGTTGCAGGTAAAGACGGCAAAACAGTAAACGTATTGCGCCTGTGGTCTGCCGAGTGCCAAGACTTTGATATGTCGGCGTTTAGCTCGGGTGACTATGTTCGTGCTATCGAGCAGCGTGCCACTGCCGAGGCTATTTCAAAGGTTCTTTACCCCGAGGATAATCACCCCGAGGGCAAATCACTTCGCCTTCGTCAGCAGTATTTCCTCGTTTCGGCTTCTATTCAAGATATACTCAACCGCCATATGCGCAAGTATAACACCCTTGAAAACCTACCCGAAAAGGTTGCAATTCACATAAACGATACCCACCCAACACTTGCTATCCCCGAGCTTATGCGTCTGCTTCTTGACGAATGCGGCTACTCTTGGGAAAAGGCTTGGGATATTGTTACCCGTACCGTTGCCTACACCAATCACACCATTATGGCTGAGGCTCTTGAGTGCTGGCAGGTAAGCCTTTTTAAAGAAAGAATGCCCCGTATCTATCAAATCGTTGAGGAAATTGACCGCCGCTACCGTGAACAGGTTATCACACAGACAGGCGACTTTGCTTTGGCTGAACGCACTGCCGTTATTCAAGGTGGCGTTGTTCGTATGGCAAACCTTTGTGTTGCGGCTTGCCACACAGTAAACGGTGTATCAAAGCTTCACAGTAAAATTATCACCGACGAGCTGTTTAACGATTACTACAAAATGACCCCCGATAAGTTTACCAATGTTACAAACGGTATTGCTCACCGCCGTTGGCTTTGCCAAGCCAACCCCGAGCTTACAGCATTGCTTTCAGAGCTTATCGGCGACGGCTTTATTAAAGATGCTTCCGAGCTTGAAAAGCTAATGGCATTTGCCGACGATAAGACAGTGCTTAACCGTCTTGCTGAAATTAAGCTTTCTAACAAGGTTCGCCTTGCAAACTATGTAAAAGAGAATATGGGTATTACAATTGACCCGAATTCTGTAGTAGATATGCAGGTTAAGCGCTTGCACGAGTACAAGCGTCAGCATATGAATGCGCTACACATCGTTACCGATTATCTCTATCTTAAAAATAATCCCAACGCACCATTCACACCCAAAACATATATATTCGGTGCCAAGGCGGCAAGTGGCTACTTGTTTGCTAAAGAGATAATTCAAATGATTTATAAGCTATCGATTATTATCAACAATGACCGTGCCGTAAACGATAAGCTTCGTGTATTGTTCCTTGAGGACTACCGCGTAACGCTTGCCGAGCTTATGATACCCGCTGCCGAAATCAGCGAGCAGATATCCCTTGCTTCTACCGAGGCAAGCGGCACAAGTAATATGAAATTTATGATGAATGGTGCTATCACTTTAGGTACCGAAGACGGTGCCAATGTTGAAATTCACAGCGCCGTTGGTGACGATAATATCCTTATCTTCGGTATGCAAACACCCGAGGTATTGCATATTCAAAAGACCGGATATTCACCGCTTTCGTATTACAACAACAATGCCGACCTTCGCCATGCGCTTGACTTTATAGGTAAGGGCATCGACGGCAAGCAATTTGACAACATTTATAATACACTTAAAAATGTTGACCACTATATGGCACTTGCCGATTATGCCGATTACTGCGAAGCGCACAAAAAGGCTATGGAGCTTTATAACCAGCCTAACGTTTGGAACAAGATGTCACTTGTAAACATTGCAAAATCAGGCATCTTTGCAGCCGACCGTTCGATAAACGATTATGCTAAAAATATTTGGAATCTTGATAAGGTTAAATAATTTTAAACGATATGAATTACTATCCATTTGACGCACGAAACAATTTATACCGTTCACATTTAGGAGCCGTACCCGCAGGTGAAAGCCTGCGGCTACGGCTATTGTTGCATAAGGATGCAGGTGTTCACAACGCCTTTTTGCGTGTTGTAAACGATGCCGGCAATGTGTCTTATGAAATAGACTTAACCCCTGCTGAGTGGTTAGAGGACTACCGTTTTTATGATGCCGTTATCACCACATCTGAGGGGCTTTATTGGTATGATTTTCGCTATACAAGTGATTTTGGCGAGTATTATGTTGTAAAAGCACAACACTCTATGGGTGTTGTGTCTGATACGGCGGGCGATAAATTTCAGCTTACCGTTTATGACAGCGAGTTTAACGCCCCTGACTGGCTAAAGGGCGGACTTATCTACCAAATTTTCCCCGATAGATTTTGCAATTCCGGCAAAGAAAAACAAAATATTCCTGCTGACCGATATATAGAAAATGATTGGTCGCGACAACCCGAATACAAGCAAAACAACGGCCCCTGCTCGCTGGGTAATGACTATTATGGCGGCGACCTTTTGGGTATTCAAGAAAAGCTGCCTTATCTTAAAGCGTTGGGTGTAAGCTGTATATACCTAAACCCAATCTTTGAGGCGCACTCAAACCACCGATATAACACCGCCAATTACGAAAAGATCGACCCGCATTTAGGTGATGAAGCCGACCTTGCAAATCTATGTCAAGAGGCTAAAAAACACGGTATCAAGATTATTTTAGACGGCGTTTTCTCTCATACCGGTGACGACAGCATTTATTTTAACCGCACAGGCCGTTATGGTGATGGCGGTGCATACCGTGACTACAACTCACCCTATCACGAGTGGTTTAAGTTTTATAATTACCCCAACGGCTATGACGCTTGGTGGGGTATAAAAACTCTGCCCGAAACCGACGAGGATAATGCCAACTTTACCGAGTATATAACCGGTGAAAACGGCATCTTACGCAAGTATTTGCGCCTTGGCATCGGCGGTTGGCGACTTGATGTTGCCGACGAGCTGCCCGATAAGTTTTTAGATAATTTGCGCACGGCTGTAAAGGCTGAAAACCCCAATGCCTATATTTTAGGTGAGGTTTGGGAGGATGCCAGCAACAAAATAAGCTATGGCGCACGCCGCCGCTTCCTTAGGGGCAAACAGCTTGACAGCGTTATGAATTATCCATTTGCCAATGCCATAATTGATTTTATCAAAAACGGTAACGGTGAAAAGCTTTCAGAAACGGTACATACCGTGCTCGAAAACTACCCTAAATGTTCGGTTGATACCCTTATGAATCATTTGGGTACACACGACACCGCACGAATACTTACTATGCTCGGCTCGGCTGACGATTTTATCGGTGACCGTGCTTGGCAGTCTGAAAGAATTTTGACTTCAAAGGAATATGCAGCCGGTATAAAACGTCTAAAGACCGCCGCAGTTATACAGTATACACTGCCCGGTGTGCCGTCACTGTTTTACGGTGATGAGGCGGGTGTTCAGGGCTATGGTGACCCGTTCTGCCGTGCAACATACCCGTGGAGCAAGGAAAACAAAGAGCTTTTACAGTTTTATAAGGATTTAGGCGCTACCCGAAAGGCGTGCAAGGCATTTACCGACGGTAATTTTTATACCGTTTATACCGATAACGATGC
>JAUNAM010000048.1 GCA_030527615.1 Clostridia bacterium | reverse complement strand
AATTTTTGAAGTATACTTAAGCTATTTACCCTGACTTCACTTTTTCATTTAAGCTAATTATAAAAAGGAGGAACAATAAAATGGATAGATATTTATTTGAAAAATTTGTTTTCCCATTCGATGATGAATTATATGAAAACGCTTGTATGCTTTTGGCACAGCAAGCAGAAAACATTATTAGAAAACCAAATTCTGAAAAAGTCACATTCAATTACTATCCCCAAGTGCCTTCAAGATTGCAATTTGTAGTTGAAGGAATTTGGACTGATAATTCTATTGGCATTAGCGGTGTAAAAGTACATCATACATCAGAGGATGTATGGAAATTAAAGATTGTAACCTCTATCAAAGATTGTGACAGAAGTTATTTGGCCACTCGTCCTGACGGAGGTGGATTGGTCGCAGTAAGGCTTGTGAATGAACACGTTTTAGACAAGATAGAAGAAAACAATATCGTTGAGGCACAAATGGTCGCATTTGCTATAGATATAAATATTTATCAAGATGAAAATGCTTACCATGAGGCCCAAGGCGAAAAAATTTTAATGGCAGACGGATTGGTTATTGCAACCAACTTTCTCGTCAACAATTCTGCAAATCTCACCGAAGAAGAAAGGAACGCCAAAGAACATTGTTTAGATAATTTGGTAGACATTTGCGGCACAATTACAAACTGTTTCAAATATCCATTAAAAATGTTTGATATGGATTTTAATAGCTATTATATCGCAAATATTATGACCGATTTCGGACAATTGAAAGTTGTGATTCCACGGTCATTATTTCCAAAAGATATAAATGGTTTTTTTGCAGGAAATGTAATTGTCGGAAAAGTTGTGCTTTCCGGAGATGTATGTATTTATGATTATGATAAATACCTTTCACCGTTAAAAAACAACAATTCTGATACTTAAAACAGCACGAAATATTAAGGAAGAAAAAATATTTCGACGATAAATATGATGCATATAGTACTCTTAAGGCGATAAAAGCATATTGTTAGTAAAAACCACCGTAGTCACTCGGTAAAACGAATGGCTACGGTGGTTTTTGTATCTTAATTTATTATTTTATATTTTCTTCCCATTCAGCCTCTTTAAATCCTAAAAGCACAAAATCATCGCCTATAGCTAACGGTCTTTTGACGAGCATACCATCGGTTGATAAAAGTTTTAGCATTAAAAATTCTCCTTATTCTATAACCTCTATTAGAAAACTAACAGGGCGGAATCCGTCATTACACGAAATCATGGCAGACTTTTTGTTTTTCATCCAGCCGTCATAAAAATCCTCACCGCCGTGAGCAAGTGACATAACGAACGGTGACACACTCTCCCAAGCACTGTCACAAAAGCCATCAGGCTTCTGCCAGCCTTCACAGATAAACACCTGCCCTACCTCTAAATCACAGGCGTGTTCGATAGGATTTTCGTACTTTTCAATTAAATCGTCATACCGTGCTTTTCGCATAACGGTGATTTTTATATTTTTCATAGTATACACACCTACTTAAGTTTGTCCCATTTATTTTTGTAGTCTTGTGAATTGAGACCAAGAATATTGTTAACCCCCGTAACATCAAATGCAAATTTTCGCATAGGTGTTTCGTGGCGCTTATCTGCTTTTCCTTCCTCTTGAATCCATTGTTGATAGCCCTTTTTCATACTCTTGGCAATTAAGTCACTTTCAATAATATAAAATTCGGGTTGTTCAAGTTCATTTAAAGAAATTAAAACATAATAAATATTTTCACCGCACAACTCTTCGCTCTTTTTATTCAATAGCCAATGCTTACCTTTGCCTCTATTGGTTTTTACCTGTAACGCAACCTGTCGAAAAGTCTCTCTGTTGACGGCTAAAATATCAAAATCCTTGGTGTTGGACATTGGAACAGCCGCTGTAAAACCTCTGCGTTCAAGTTCTGCAGCAACAAAATATTCTCCACTATTGCCAATGCTAACTGTATCCTTTTTCATTGATTTACACCTACTTAAGTTTTTGAGATAGTGTCATTATACTATAATTTCAAAATCTTTTCAATAAAAGCCAAAGATAAAATTAAGGCAGTAGCTTAACACTACCGCCATTTGTTATATTTTTATATTCACAAGATGTGAAATGCCGGGTATGCTCTCCCCTTGCATTGCCGATGTTGGTGACATAAGCGCACCGGTAGACATAAATAAAACGTTGTGAAAATCGCCACTCTCAAATCGGTGCATTACAAATGAATTAAGCACACTTGCCGAACATCCACAACCCGAACCACCTGCGTGAACATCTTGTTTTTTACGGTCAAAAATAAGCAGTCCGCAATCACTGTGACGGCAACGAATATCTATACCATCACTCTCTAAAAGCTCATAAAGCAAATCACTGCCTACCTTGCCTAAATCGCCCGTAAACACCAAATCATAATCGTGCAGAGTGGTGTCGGTATCCTCTAAAAAGTGCTTTATAGTGCTTGCTGCCGACGGTGCCATGGCAGCACCCATATTGTTAGCGTCGGTTACGCCTAAATCCTCAATAGTGCCAAAGCAGACCGAATCTATATACGGCTTGCCGCTTTGCTTTTGGGCGGATAATACCGTAGCACCCGATCCGGTTACAGTCCATTGTGCGCTTTGCGGTCTCACGGCACCATATTCAAGCGGAAAACGGTACTGACGCTCGGCCGAGCAAAAGTGTGATGACGTAACCGCTGCGGCATAGCTTGCGGCACCGCTATCTATCATAAGCGAAGCAAGAGACAGCCCCAATGTCATGGTAGAGCAAGCACCATACAAACCAATTAAAGGTATGTTTTTGTTACGCAAGCCAAAATACGAGCCTATGCACTGGTTAAGCAGATCACCCGCAAAAACCATATCCACATCGTTTTCGCCAAGACCCGCCTTTTGCAACGCCGTTTCAAGTGCTATTTTTTGCAATAGGCTCTCGGCTTTTTCATAACTGTCTTCACCAAAGCGGCTGTCAAGGTCGTGAGCGTCAAACTCGTGCCCTAAAGGTCCCTCAAACTCCTTTTTACCCACCACCGAACCGTAGCCTGCTATATACGGCTTATTGTCTAATATTATTGTGTGTTTACCCTGTCTTTGCGCCATTTACATCACCATTTTACAACATCAAAATTATTGTATAAATACAAAAATATTATTGTCTTTTTATTTACAAATATTCTGATGCACCATATTTATTGTAAATGGGCAGTTTACAGCAAATCCACCGTTAAAGGCAAAGGATTGATTTTTGAAGACACATGATCTACAAACAGTTGCGTTGTATTGGCAAGCCGTACATTTTTTGCTGTAGCAATGGCAATATCCCTATACTGACAAACATCAAAGCGCTTGCACACAACATTATAACGGGAATTATCAGCAATTAACGAATGGGTAATTGTAATACCTAATCCGCACTCCACCATAGAAAGTGCCGTGTGGTCGCTGCTGACCTCGCAGCATAATTTTGGTTTATAGGATATACCGTCCAGAAAATTTGACACCTCAAAATCTGATTTTTCACGAAGCCTGATAAATGGCATATTCTCTAATTCAGCAACGGGAAAAACAGTAGCATCAGCAAGCGGGTGATCCGGCGGCAGAACAGCCACCAACTCATCACGCATCAAAAAGTGTGCTTGCAAATCATTAACTGTAGGCAGCCTAACAAAGCCACAATCTATCCTACCATGGCGAATGGCATTTTCAATTTCGGCATAGCTGTCCATATTTATTAGGTCAAACTCTATATTGGGATATTGTTGCCTAAAGGATTTGAGCAGAGCGGGAATCCATATATCTGCAACACTGGTAAATATCCCCACCCTAACAAGACCCGTATGCGCCCCATGAAATTCTGAAATGGTAAAATCCAACGCTTCGTAATCTGCCTGAATGGCACGAAGTGTAGGCAATAATTGCAAACAAATTGAGCTTGCCTCTAATCCTGCACGACTGCGGCGAAGCAGTTCGACATTCCATTCCTTTTCAAGATCAGCGATCATGCGGCTTACGGCAGGCTGGGTGTATCCCATCTGTTCGGCCGCCAAACTAATACTGCCAAGCTCCACAGTTTTAAGCAATGCGGTGTATTTTTGTAAACTCATTATTTTACATCCTTTATATTACATTTTTTTATACAAAAAATAAAAATCATTAATTTGCGTAATATATATGCAGATTATATAATAAAATAATAAGCACTGCAAGGGGTTTATCTAAAAATTTACCAAAAAAATTGCAGCGCATTTTTTATTACTTGTTTTTATCAAAAGGAGAAGTTAAAAATGAAAGTAGCGATTCTTGGTTCCGGTAACGGTGGATGTGCAATGGCTTTTGAATGGGCAAGAGCAGGTCATGATGTATATATGTACGACTTTCCCCAATTTGACCGCCAAATCAACGCTATAAACGCCGCAGGCGGAATTTATAGCGAAGGTCAGATGGAAGGCTTTCAGCCCGTTAAATATGCCGGTCACGACATAGAGGTATGCCTTAAGGATGCACCGCTGGTATTTGCAGTGGGTCCCGCCTATAGCACAGAACCTTTTGGCAAAGCCTGTGCTCCGTATATTGAAAAAGGTCAGGTTTATGTTGTTTGCCCAAGCTCTTGTATGGGTGCCATTCTTTTTAAAAATGCTCTGGGTCTTAACATTGATGACAATTCTGTTATCGTTGCTGACACCTCAACCTTACCGTATGCCGTTCGTATCATTGCTGACGGCAAAATTGCTGTGTACAACCGCCTTGGTGGCGGCAACCTGTTGGCAACGCTGCCCAGCAGCAAGAATGATATGGTTTACGATCTGATTAAGCCGGTTCTCGAAGGAACTGAAAAAGCAGCAAACATTTTTCAAACCTGCTTGCAAAATGCAAACCCCATGATACACCCCTGCGTTACCACACTCAATGCTGCCCGTATTGAGAGTCCTGACGATTTCTTTTTCTATGAGCAGGGTGTTACTGCCGGTGTTGGCAGACTGCTTAAGGCAATTGACGAAGAGCGTATAGCGATTGGTTCTGCAATGGGTCTTACCATTGAAGATGATCCACACATTAGCATCCGTCAAGGTTATATGACAGTTGAAACCTATGACACAGGCTACTCAACCGCACCCGGTTTTAAAGGCATTTTGGCACAGACACAGCTAGACTACCGCTATTATAACGAGGACGCCGGCTTTGGCTTGGTGCTTTGGGTTGATTTGGCTGACCGACTCGGCCTTGAGGTCCCCAACATTCGTGCTATGCTGCAGATTGTATCATCCATTATGGGCAGAGATTACAAGGCAGAAAAGGCCCGCACCCTTGACACCCTTGGTCTTGCAGATTATTCTATCGAACAACTGCTGCAAATTCTATAATACATTAATACAAATATACATAAAAGGCTTGACCGATTTGGTCAAGCCTCAGTCTGTCGAAAAAGTCCAGAATAGTCTGGGCTTTTTTGTTGTTTTATGGTATAATAGAGTTGGTGATGAAAGTGATAGTAAAAGACAGAATACACAGAGACCAACTTGAGATGTTCAGCATAGAAGAATTTGTATTCTAAGGATAACGGGAGACCAAGTGTAGACCCTGTTGTATTATTTAAAATGGTATTGATACAGCATATATACGGAATACCGTCACTCAGAAGAACGGTAGAAGAAATTAAAATGAATGTGGCATACCGTTGGTTTTTAGGATATTTTATGAATGAACCTATACCGCATTTTTCAACCATAAGATATAACTTTAAGCATAGATATAAAGAACAAACCATAGAGGGAATATTTTATTGGATATTAAATGGGATAGAAAGAGCAGGATATTTGTCTCCTGAAACAGTATTTGTAGACGGAACCCATATTAAGGCAAACGCCAACATTAAAAAGGTTGTAAAGAAAGCAGTTCCACAAAGTATTTATGTACCGAAAACCAAAAGAATGAGAAAACCGTTATTAAACACATTTGGTTAGATTATCTTGAAACAGTAGAAGATATTAGACACACGCCTATGTACAAAGATTTGTACGAGCGACGGAAAGAGACAATTGAAAGAGTGTTTGCAGATGCAAAAGAAAAACACGCAATGCGACACACACCTTACCGAGGCTTATCCCAAGTCACCAATTGGGTTAGGCTTAAATTTGCTGCAATGAACCTCAAAAAATATGCAATTCATAGGTGGAATAGGTCTCACCATAGCGACTATTTGACCTATTTTTTCCAATTATTTGCCAACAAATATTTTAAAACCCTGAATCTCATTTGAAATTCAGGGTTTTCTACAGACTGAAACTCCGCTTTAGAGGCACCTTCCTTACGTAGGGTGCCTCTAAAGCGGAGTTTTTACATTTAAAACCTAAATATTATTCTTTTTCTTCAGCAAAGTCAATATCCTCAATATTAACATTAACGCGTGTTACTGCAGTACCTGTCATAGTTTGGATTTTATCCTTAACATTTGCCTGAACGCGCTCGGCAACCTCACGCATTTTTGCTTTTGAATCAACACAAATATACACATTAATATCAATAGCACCGTTAACATTTTCTACCTTAACGCCCTTTACAATGCTTTTTGATTTAATTGCGCCTTTAAGGTCAATTGCCTTTTTGGCTACGCCGTTAACGCCGTCAATTTCACAGGCGGCAATCTCTGCCATTTTTTCGAGCACTTCGGTGCTTACGGAAAGTTCGGTTTGATTGTTCATTTTTTTATCCTCCGTATATAAAATAGAAAATACAAATTTTATAACATTATTTTATAATATTATTGCAAAAGCATTATAACATAATTCATCAGATATATCAAGTTTTTATTTTACAGTGACAATTTTAATATTACTTAGAGGTATTTTTGTTTGTGATGTCACTATATCCTGAATTTGAAGTGTCTGTGCTGTTGTAATGCCCTCTGACTTTACAACAACACTGACATCATCTTCCCCTATTATCACCACCGCTTTTGAAAAGCCTTTGGCTTTAAGCAGTGTTTCGACATTATTTGCCTTTTCGATACGTGCGGCAAACTGTGTCACAGCAGTCAGCGCCTTTTCGCGTTCGGCATCACTTGCACCCGAAGATTTTAATGTTTCTTCGGTAATCTCTTGTGCTTCGTCAAGTGCCGCTTGACGGTCTTTTTTTGCGCTTTCAAAATAATCGGTATCTTTTTCTGCCTTTGCCGAGGTAGCAATTGCCTCGCCACTTGCAACCTCATTTTCGCTTACATAGGTTGCTTCGCCCAAATATTTTTCGGTTGAAGAAAACTTCATATTAAGCCAAATAGCACCACCCAAAGCCAAAATCATAAGTGCTAAAACCACCTGATTTTTACCAAAAACCTTACCCTTTTTCATCTTACTGCTCCTCCTGAAATGTATACTCGTTTTGATGTTATATTTAAAGCCGACATTACGGCATTTTTTATTTTTTCTGCAACCGGTTCTTGGCTTCCGCCATTACATATTATTGCTACACCGCGCACCTCGGGCATTATTTCGGCAACCACCAGTGCCTGTTCGCCGCCGTCAGATGTTTTTACCGTTATATAAGACTGCTTTTTGCTTTCACTGCTTTGGTCATTGCTGCTGCCGGTACTGCTTGAAGTATCAATCTCATCAGCACTTGCATACGAATATCTTATACCGCTTTCAAGCGTTACTACCACCGTTGGATTTTTATCACCCGTAATACCGATTACAATATCACGGATATCCTTTTCCAAATCATTACAGTACTGCTCTGCCGTATATGTAGACTTAATTTTTTCCTTATCCTCTTGTGCTTTTGCACCCGTAAATAAAGAAGATAAAAATATAAGCGCTATACCGCCAAGTCCTATAATTATCAGCCACTTTGGATTTTTGGTTAATGCCTTGATTTTTTCATTCATTTATTACCACAACCTCATACTCGGTAGAGCCTATCACATCAACAATTTTTTCTGCATCATGGTCGGTAAATACCGTTACCTTACTTATAATTATGCTGCTGTCACTCGGTTTATTAGTATCAACCGTAATTTTTTTAAAATTTATATTTTGAGATTTTAACGCCTCGCCAAATACCGCCTTTGCCGTCATTTGTGCATTTTGTTCGGTTACCATTTCACGATTTCGCACTACATCGAAATCACTGAAATCAAGCTTTGGCAGTGCTACCACCGAGCTTATTAAACAGCACACAAAACACAATGAAAAAATATATTTAACCGATTTATTCAAAGCGCCCTTTGGTACCAAAATAAATAACAATCCCAAAACTATACAGCTTACACAAAAGCTTGTTATAAAAGCGTTTATTCCGTTCATTTTGTCGCCATCACAACCACCGATAATGATATTATAAACATACTGCCAACCGTCAATAGCACACCCAAAAGCACCGAAAGCGTAGAATCAATCGCCCTTAAAACAGAGGTTATTTTAGGCAATGCAAAAAGTTCACCTAAAGCTATATCAAGCATCAATACACATCGCCATAAAATCAGTTCTATAACTATCGGTAAAAGTATAAGACATAATGCCACTACACCGTAGATTCCAACCGACGATTTTAAAAGTCCTAATGAAGCCGAAACGGTAGATGCCGCTTCAGAAAGCACCCCACCGGCTATCGGCACCGATGTACCCAAAATAAACTTTGCCGTGCGCAGTGTTACGCTGTCAGCGGCAGAGTTAACCGCCGTTTGAATGCTTAAAATTCCGATAAAAAGCGTACCCAACAGCGACAATACCCACTGTGAAAGCTTTTTTACATTTTCAGCCAAAGCCGAGCTGTTAAGCAGCGGTGACACACCCGAGCTGATGCTAAGTGCCAAATAACCGCTAATTAGCGGCAGCACCACAAATGACGATATGTATGACATAACCTCGGTAGCACCAAGCAGCAGCGCACTCATAGCAGGTGCCGTAACCACCCTGCCCGAAAGTGCCACTATGCCGGCAAATACGGGTATAAAACCCACCATAAAGGTACTGCATCCCTTAACCGCATCTACCGCCGCCGATATACTATGCCAAATATCACCCACGATGACAGCGCTAACCGCCAAAACCGCGGCATATATTGCCGTTTCAAAGCGCGAATCGCCGCTAAATGCTGACAATGCCGCCGATAAAAAAATAATTCCGGCAACCAAAACCCCTGATTTTAAAGGATTTTTTGCACCACCGGTTATAAACTGCCATATATGTAACAAAGCATTTTTATCGGTAAGATTATTAACCCAATCACTGTTTAACACATCAATATCATTTTCATTCAAGAAGTCTTTAACCGATTGGTTTAGATTATCATCAAGCTCTTCTACACCTATGTTTTCATATTCCGAATAATGGTTATCTTGCGCACACACGGGTGTTACCAATGCAAAAAACAAAACAAAAATTAAAATCAGTTTTCTCATAAATCCACAAATTTTAAAGCCACCGTCATTATCGCATCTGCCAAAGGAATACTTAAAACAAAAATGGCTATTTTACCTGCAGTTTCGGCAGTAACCGCCAACGAGTTTAGCCCATAATCACGACAAACATCCGCGGCAAATCCCGCGATATATGCAATTCCCAACGCCTTTAATGCAGTGGTAAAATACATACTCACATTACCGCTTTGATTAAGCAAATCTCGCAATTTTAAAATGCCGTTTACCAAATTACCCAAAACAAATACAAGTGCAATAACAACCACAGCAACCGTCAGTAAAAAGGCATATTCCTGAAGTTTTGACCTAAGAGTAATAATCAGCAAGGCGGCTATTATCACAATTATTGCAACCTTAATAAGTTCACCGCTCATAGACCAAACAGACCCTTAACCGTATCAAACAGCTCGGCTATTGCACCCACCACCATAAGCAGTACCACAACAAGACCGGCAAGGGTGGTAAGCATCGCCTGCTCCTCGCGCCCTGAGCGCACAAGCAGCTGATGAAGCACCGTAACAATAATGCCGATTGCGGCTATTTTAAAAATAAAATCTATGTCCATAATTTTCCTCGTTTATATTAGCAAAACAGCAATTCCAAGACCTATGCAAATACCAAATACACTGTATATTTTGCATTTTTGTGTCACATCATTTTCGGCCTTGGCAAGCTGTCTTTGTGCCGCAATGCTGCAACACTTTATACGGTCACATTCAGCCTTTTTTGCCGAGTGACCAAGTGATACAAAAAAGTCGTTTATCATAGCCTTGTCTTGAGCATTTAAATATGTATCATTTAAAAAATCACACCTGTCAAAAGCCTTTTCAATTACTCTGTCAAGCTCATAATTTCCCTGTTCTATATACTCATAAAAGATATCAAGCGATTCGCAAAACAGCCTTAACCTTTGACATCGCAATTTTATGGCTTGCCCTTTTAAAACACCTATTAGGCTGCAAACTGTAACCACCAAAACAAGTCCTAAAAATTTAATTATCAACATTGCAAATTAACCTCGACACGTCTATTATTTCAGGATCACACCCTATTTTTTCACCAAGTAAAGCGTTATATGAGATTACACCGCTTTTAATAATACCTTTTATAATTTTTCTCTGCATTAAATCTGTATATGTACTGCAGTGTGCCGTTGTTATAATGCCGACCCCTGCATTAAAACAATCGCTCACCTGCAGCAGTTCAGCATCTGTGCCGATTTCATCAAAAGCAATAATGTTAGGCGATAAAGTGCGTAATGCAATTTGAGCACCCACAGCCTTATTTTCGGTATATAAAATATCGGTGTTTACACTTAAATCAAACACGCCACCACCCGAAATTTCACATCGACTGTCTATTACCGATACGCGGTAATATTTTCCTTTTTCACCGCTTGATAAAAGTCTTATAATATCGCGAAGCAGGGTTGTTTTTCCGCTTGCGGGCGGCCCTGCTATCAGCAATCCGCTGTCGGCAAAAGGCAATAAATCTTTTGCACAGCCTAAAATTTGACGGGCAATTCTTATGTTAATAGAATTTATTGACACCAGCATTCCGTCGGCATTAAAGCTGCCGCATACACCTGCACGGCAACCGCCCGCAACCGAAATAAATCCCTGCTTTATCTCGTTTTCGTGAAGATAAACCGAATTGTTGCATAACATTGCCACCGTTTGATTTATGTCATTTTTATCAGCAACAATAGGATTTTTGGGCAGTATTGAAGATATATTGCTGTCTGCTGTCACAAACATTACTCTACCGTCTACAGTAAGACAAACCGGCAGCCCCATGCGCAGTCTTATCTCCTCACAAGCTTGCTTTATTTCTTGGGGCAAAAACGCAAGTGTCCTTGCGATAGACACCGCTACACGTGACAGCACATTATCAAATTCACATTTCATTTTTTCACAGCCTTTTATTTGTTTACAATAAAGGTTATGAAAGGCAAGTCCTAATTTAGAACTTAGATATTAGATTATAGATGTTAGACCATAAAAACACGGGCGACAGACCGCTTTGTCTGTCGCCCGTTGTCTAATATCTATTAACTAAAATCTAATCATCTATTTCCCAGTTATGCCAAATAGCCTGAACATCGTCATTTTCCTCAAGCATATCGATAAGCTTTTCCATTTTTGCCTGCATATCCTCGTCATCGATAGCACTTGTAGTAGAGGGTATATATTGAACTTCAGCCGATAAGAATGAATAGCCTTGGCTCTCTAAAGCATCACGAACGGTGCCCAAGTCGTTAGGTTCAGTGGTAATTTCAAACACATCACCGTCAAAGCTAAAGTCATCGGCACCTGCTTCCAAAGCGGCTTCCATAACGGTATCCTCGTCGAGACCTTCGCCCTCAATGGCGATTACACCCTTACGCTCAAACATAAACATTACCGAGCCCGATTGACCCAAATTGCCGCCGCATTTGTCAAAATAATGGCGCATTTCACCGGCTGTACGGTTGCGGTTGTCTGTAAGTGTTTCAACAACTACTGCAACACCGCAAGGGCCATAGCCCTCATAAATCAGCTCTTCATAATCGTTGCCGCCCGTTTCGCCCGCAGCCTTTTTGATTATACGTTCAATATTGTCGTTAGGCACATTGTTTGCCTTGGCTTTGGCGATAGCATCTTTTAGCTTGCTGTTTTCAAGCGGATTGGGTCCGCCTGTCTTTACTATAACCGAAATTTCACGGCCTATTTTGGTGAAAATTTTGGCTTTTGCCGCATCTGTTTTTTCCTTTTTACGTTTGATATTATTCCATTTTGAATGTCCTGACATATTTATTCGACCTTTCA
>JAUNAM010000047.1 GCA_030527615.1 Clostridia bacterium | reverse complement strand
ATCTGCCATCTGTTTGCCTCCCTTGCCTAAAGGGAGGTGGCTTGCCGTAAGGCAATATAACTATAAAAGAGTAGCATACAAGTGCTACTCTTTTATAAACTTAAACTGTGCCGCTTCATAATCGGCGGGATTATAATTTTCAATATGCTTTATAATCGCTTGAGGATTATCCGATACAAAAAGCAAATCCATATTGGTTTGCGGCATAAAATCTTTAGCAATTGCACACTTTAGCATATCAAGCATGGCATCAAAATAACCGTTTGTGTTATATATGGCAATCGGCTTTTGGTGAACGCCAAGTTGCCTGAGGGTGTATATTTCAAAAAATTCATCAAAGGTGCCTATGCCACCGGGTGTAATTATAAATGCATCGGCTGTTTCTTCAAGCAGTTGCTTTCTTTCTCGCATAGTTTTGGTATAAATCATATCGGTGCAATGCTCAAAAAGAGCACCGTCAACATTAAAAAATGATGGGCAAATACCGATAATCTCGCCGTTTTTGCTGTATGCGCCGCGTGCTACAGCGCCCATTAAACCTGCGGCACCGCCACCAAAAACCACCGAGTGACCGTTTTGAGCGATTTTGGCACCCAAAACCTCACCGGCATTTAAAAAAGAACTGTCAATTTTATCTGATGATGCACCGTAAATGCAAAGTTTCATATAATTACCTCGTCATTAAGTATTGCGCTGATAAGGCACTCGCCTTGGTATTCAAGTCGTAGTGAAAAGAAGGGGGTAGCAGGGTCGGCTATAAGTCGCAAAAATATTTTGTCACCCTCCCAAAGGGGCAGGTCATATATTTTTGATTTGTCAACCCATTCGAGCACACCTTCGTCGCACTCTTTTAGCTCGCCGGTAAAATCGTTACAGTCAAACAGGTGCATATATTCGGTGGGCCACTTGTCGGACACAAAGGTAACAATACCGCGATATCGGCACTTGTTAAGGGTTAATCCCGTTTCTTCAAATGCTTCGCGGCGGTTGGCCTGCTCCGGACTTTCACCGTCTTCAAACTTGCCACCAATGCCCACCCATTTATCGTGATTTAGGTCATTTTGCTTTTTTATGCGGTGAAGCATTAGGTATTTACCGTCTTGCTCAATATGGCAAAGGGTTGTATTTTTCATTACTCGACAACCTCTGCAGTTTCGGCGGGGTCATCTTTGGCTTGCATTTCGGGCATAATGTAGCCGTCAAGGAAAAATATATCTTTGTTTTTGTGCTCGTAGTCAAATATGTTATTGTACTGAATCTTTTCGTACTGTTGCAGCATTTCGGTGTACTGTGTGTTGTCACTCCACTTGTAATAATTGTTGTTAGCGTCAATATAACCTACCGTGCTGATGACGGGGATGGTTTGTGATAGCTTTAGTAGATATTTGTTATATTCAGTAAGTTTAACACCGGCTACATCAAGAACATAAGATGACAAATAGTTGGAGCTTAATTTATCTATCTGCTTTTCTTCAATATCATAGTTTGCCCAAATATAAAACGGTGTTGCATGGCGAGCCTGCTCTTGCTGTAGTGTTAGGTTGTTGATGTTATCAACACCCAAAACCGAAGCTATAAATTCGGTTTCAATTGAGGGTTGATGGTCACCAAACATACAAATAACGGTTGGTTCCTCAACTTTAGAAAAATAATCAATAAGACCCTTAAATGCATCATCGCTGTATTTGACAAGTGACAGATACTTGCTTGCTTTGTTGTAGTATTTGTCTGCTGATGTAATTTCGATGCTTTCGTTAAAGTTGAGTGCGCTTTTGGTATAACCGCCGTGATTTTGCATGGTTACATTAAACATAAAGTAGGGGACATCTTTATTGCGGTTTTCAAAATCCTTTATGATTATGTCATAGTTGTATTGGTCGCTTACATACTGGCGTATCAACATATTTTGACGGTCAGGGTAGAAAGAGGTGATAAGCGACTGCAGATAGTCGGGGTCGCTGCCGTTTTGATAAAAATCGTTAAGTATTGATGGGTCTATAAGATTTTCAATAGCGGTAAATGAATTAAAGCCAAGATTGTTATAAACATTTATGCGGTTCCAACCACTGGAATAATAGGGGTGGAATGTCCAAGATGAATAACCCTGCCCCTCAAGTGTGGAAACGATTGAAGCAAGGGGATTTTTAATATAAAGCATATATGCATTGCTGCCCGAAGGTAAAAATGCCGTTGAGTGACCGGTTAAAAATTCAAACTCGGTATTAGAGGTGCCGGCACCAATAACAGGCACATAAAGGGTGCCCTTAACGGTGTTTTCGGTAAGGCTGCGCATAAATGGCATATAGTCTTGATTGGTGGTAAATTCACCCAAAACACTAAGGTCAGATAACGATTCATTCATTATGCAGATAATATTTGGAGCATTATCTGCGGGTTTTATAACGTTGGCTTCTTCTTTTTCTACCGTGTTTGAAACCAAATCACCCGTTTCATTTGGGTCATAACCGTTGGGAACCGGCATAGACAAATACTTGGTATTACAGAAAAAACTGAACACAAAGCCATAGTTGCGGTATCCGCGAGATTGATTCCAAAAGTCGGGTTTGACACCCGCGTCGGCAAAAATAGATGTAAAATAAAATAGTGACATTAAGCAGGCAAAAAATGTGCCCATAAATGTGCGTGAAACGATTTTTGTTAAAATGTTGTATTTAGGAGTGGTTGTTTTGATGCTTAAAACAAGAAGGAAAATAAAGATAAAACTACCCATAATTATAAGATGACTAGGGGCGAAATTATAGGTGTTGGCAACGTTTGCGGCGGTGGTTATGCTTAAAAAATCCATAGGTATAAAGGGTGTACCGCGGAATTGCACAATATAGCAATGTGCCAAAGCAAAGCCGTAACAAATGGTATTTGTTATAATATAAGACACCCTAAAGCTGCCGCAAATTGTAAAAATCAAAAATTGGAACAGTAATATAACCAAATAGTTTGCAAAAAAGCCCAGATAGGTCATATCGTATATAAAAATGTTGTTAAGCGCCTCGGTCATGGTCATAGTAACAATAGGCATAAGCATAAAGAAAACAAAATGCCAAATTTTGTTAAACAGGTCATTTTTAATTCTGACAGTAAAGGCAATACAAGCGCCGATTATAGCAGGTGCTACCAAAGAGAAGCCTAAAAACAGCCATTTTGCTTTATTTTCGAGTGTTGTATACTGTCGATTAAAGATAATGACAACCGCCAGCAGTACGGCGGCAACAATAGCACCGAAAATTTTAGAGCGCTTGGTGGCTGTTACGCTAAAGGCAGACCCAAAAAAGCCTTTGACCTTTGTGTTGATTTTAGGTAAGGCTTGTTTAAAAAAAGATATAACAATGTTTTTGATTTTTGACATAATCATCATTATTGTTTCCTCACAAAATAAATGGACATTAAAACCCACAATATGGTATTGTATATTATACCATCAAGTCATATAAAAAACAAGGTGTAAAATATTTAGAAAGCATTAATTATAGTGTTTGTAATTTGTGCAATATTATGGTAAAATACATAAAAAGCTAAAAAAGAGGTTTGTGTAATGTCAGTTGTAAATGGATTTGCCCACGTGGCACTAAGATGTAAAGATATTGATAAAAGCATTGAAATGTATAAATCTTTAGGACTAAAAGAGGTCATACGTTGGGGTGAGGGCGAAAAGCTGATTGTAATGCTGGAGATGCCTTCGGGCGACCGCATAGAGCTTTTTGCAAACGGTGGTGACTTTTACAGTGAAAACGGAAAATGGCAGCATTTTGCCGTAAGTGTAGACAATGTTGAGGCGGCATATAATGCAGCTCTTGAAGCCGGCTTTAAATCACAAACACCGCCTAAAATTGCACCACTTGACTCAAAACCCTACAAAACAACACTGAATGTTGCTTTTGTAACCGGCAATGATAACGAATCATTAGAATTTTTTAAGGAATTAAGATAATGGTAAAGATACTTTTTGTGTGTTTGGGCAATATTTGTCGCAGCCCCATGGCCGAATTTTTGATGAAAGATTTGGTAAAATCAAGAGGAATCCAAAACGATTTTTATATAGAATCAGCCGCTACCTCAACCGAGGAATTGGGCAACGGTGTTTATCCGCCTGTTAAAAAGCTGCTTGCTGCCCGCGGTATAGATTGCACGGGTAAACGAGCCAGACAAATGACCGCTGCAGACTACAACAAATTTGACTACATTGTTTGTATGGATAGCAGTAATTTGCGCAATATGAATTATATTGCCGCTGATACACAGGGCAAATACCGCAAGTTGCTTGATTTTACCGATAATCCGCATGATGTTGCTGACCCGTGGTATACCCGAAATTTTGCCCTTACCGAAAGCGACATAGAGCGGGGTTGTGAGGCTTTGCTTGAGCATATATCATTAAAAGAGATATAATATAAGATACATTTAATCTTTACAAAACAAAGACCTAAAGTGAAATTTCACTTTAGGTCTTTCTGTCCATTAGAACACTTCGTTTTACAGAGGATTTTTTTGATAAACGATTATTCTTTATCAAGCTTTTTAAGTATTTCGTTGTTTTGGCATAGAATTTGACCAATACCGTAAAGTGGGAAAAATACACAAGCGGCAAAAGCAGTGCAAACGAGAATTATGATAGCACAAAGCGCTATAGCAAAGCCGGTCTTGTTGAATAGGAAAAACGCCAAAACAAAGCCCATAATAATAATTAAAAACGCTATAACAAATGCGATTGTCTTTATAACATTGGCAAGGTTGTTGTAAATACCGTCAGCATAGTGTATGATAGGATCTTTTTTTGCTGTGTAAAATCTAGAGGTCGAACTAATCTCCTCCATATATGTTTTGTTTGAATGTTTATCAGACATAGATTTTTCTCCCTTTTTATATACATTTAACGGTGATATTAAGCTTTTCGCCGTTAATATCCCATTCTTTGCTATAGCCGTCTAAAGAATCGGTTGTGATAGAATCTGCAAGGGTATCGCCGGCAATTTCATCGGATAGTTTTGTAGCAATAGCGATTACACGCTCGCTGCCTGCGAGTGATACGGCAATATGGTCGGTAACATTAAAGCCTGCCTCTTTACGCATGGTTTGTATTTTGCTGACAATCTCGCGTACAAAACCTTCTTCGATAAGCTCGTCGGTAAGTGTAGTGTCAAGTGCTACTGTAACACCGCGATCACTTACTGTAAAGAAGCCCTCTCGCTGTGCGGCATCAATAAGCAGGTCATCTGTGCCGAGTACCACCTTGCCGCTTGGCAAATCAAATACCAATTCGCCGTTTGCGTCAAGCTCTGCTTTTGCGGCATTGCCGTCGAGGTTTGATAAAGCATTACGAATATCGCCTAGCTGCTTGCCGTATTTAGGTCCTACTGTTTTAAGCTGTGGCTTAAAGGTGTAGGTAACAAAGTTATCAACCTCATCGGTAAAGCTTACCGATTTAATATTAAGCTCGTCTTTGATAATGTCGGCGTAGAAGCTGTCAAGCGGAGTATCACACTTAACATACATAGTGCTAAGCGGTTGACGGTTTTTGATAGCCGAGCCGTTACGAGCACTTCTGCCCAGTACAACAACCTGCAATACGCTTTCCATATTGTCTTCGAGAGCTTTGTCTATAGCACTTTCGTCTACTGTGGGGAAGTTGCAAAGGTGAACACTCTCGGGTGCTGATTTATCAACACTGCGAACAAGGTTTTGATAAATGCTTTCTGCCATAAACGGTATCATAGGTGCCGCTGTTTTTGCGGTGGTAACAAGTGCATTATAAAGCACCAAATAAGCGGTTTGCTTGTCGTCGGTCATACCCTGTACCCAATAACGCTCACGACCGCGACGAACATACCAGTTGCTCATTTCGTCAACAAATTCTTGTAGCGCACGTGCAGCCTCGGGTATGCGGTAGTTAGCCAGATTTTCGTCAACAGCCTTTACCATAGAATTAAGCTTTGAAATAAGCCATTTATCCATAACGGTGAGGTTGTCGGGGTTTAGTGTGTGCTTTGTGGGGTCAAACTTGTCAATGTTTGCATAAAGCACATAAAAAGCGTATGTGTTCCAAAGCGTGCCCATAAACTTGCGCTGACCCTCTACAACGGCTCTGCCGTGGAAACGGTTTGGCAGCCATGGGGCAGAGTTGGTATAGAAATACCAACGTATTGCATCGGCACCGTAGCTTTCGAGTGCATCAAACGGGTCAACTGCATTGCCCTTAGATTTAGACATCTTTTGACCGTTTTCGTCCTGAACGTGACCGAGCACTATAACATTTTTATAAGGTGCCTTATTGAAAATAAGGGTTGAGATTGCCATAAGAGAGTAGAACCAACCGCGTGTTTGGTCAACCGCCTCTGAAATAAAGTCAGCAGGGAACTGAGACTCAAATAAATCCTTGTTTTCAAAAGGATAGTGATGCTGCGCAAAGGGCATAGCACCTGAGTCAAACCAACAGTCAATAACCTCGGGTACGCGGTGCATAGCCTTGCCGCAATGTGGGCACTTAATGGTAACATCGTCAATATAAGGACGGTGAAGCTCGATATCATCAGGGCAGTTATCCGACATAGATTTAAGCTCTTCAATACTGCCGATAGAATGCATATGACCGCATTCACAGGTCCAAATATTAAGTGGTGTACCCCAATAACGGTTACGTGAAATACCCCAATCTTGAACATTTTTAAGCCAATCACCAAAACGACCCTTGCCGATGCTTTCGGGTATCCAGTTAACGGTGTCGTTATTGCGGATAAGGTCATCTTTTACAGCGGTCATCTTGATAAACCAAGACTCACGTGCGTAGTAAATAAGTGGTGTATCACAACGCCAGCAGTGGGGATAATCGTGCTCAAATTTAGGTGCGTCAAATAGCAGTCCTGCCTTTTCGAGGTCGGTAAGCACCAGCGGGTCAGCCTTTTTAACAAAGGTGCCGGCGTAAGGTGTGTCGGCGGTCATATTGCCCTGACCGTCAACAAATTGAACAAAGGGAAGGTCATATTTGCGGCCAACCTTGGCGTCATCTTCACCAAAAGCGGGTGCTATATGAACAATACCCGTACCGTCGGTCATGGTAACATAACTGTCGCAAGTGATAAAGTGACCCTTTTTGTTTTGCTTTTCACAAACGGGTATAACATAGTCAAACAGCGGCACATATTCACGGTGTTCGAGTGCTTTACCCTCAAATTTTTCGAGTATTTCATAAGCGGGGGCATCTTCGGTAGCTAATTTGCCCAACACTTTATCAAGCAGAGCCTCTGCCATATAGTAGGTATAGCCGTCAGCAGCCTTTACCTTGCAATAAATCTCATCGGGGTTTACACAAAGTGCTACGTTTGACGGTAGTGTCCAAGGTGTAGTAGTCCAAGCAAGGAAGTAGGCGTCTTCGTCTGTTACCTTAAAACGAACCACTGCCGAGCGCTCTTTAACATTTTTGTAGCCCTGTGCTACCTCGTGAGAGGATAGCGGTGTGCCGCAGCGTGGGCAGTAGGGAACAATCTTAAAGCCTTTATAAAGTAGACCTTTTTCAAAAATTTGCTTTAGTGCCCACCATTCTGATTCAATAAAATTGTTATCATAGGTGACGTATGGATTATCCATATCAGCCCAAAAGCCAACGGTTTTTGAAAAATCCTCCCACATACCCTTATATTTCCACACGCTTTCCTTGCAGTGGTCAATAAATGGGTCAAGACCGTACTCTTCAATTTGCTCTTTACCGTCAAGACCTAAAAGCTTTTCAACCTCAAGCTCTACAGGCAGACCGTGGGTATCCCAACCTGCCTTACGCGGTACCATACAGCCCTTCATTGTGCGGTAACGGGGAATCATATCCTTGATAACACGTGTCAGAACGTGACCAATATGAGGTTTACCGTTAGCGGTAGGTGGACCATCATAAAATACGTATGGTGTACCCTTGGCTTTAGTTTCAATACTTTTTTCAAAAATTTTGTTTTCATCCCAAAACTCTTTGATTTTCTTTTCTTGCTCTACAAAATTGAGATTTGGAGAGATGCTTTCGTACATCAAAAAACATTCCTTTCAATATAGTCATTTTAAAGTGACAAAAAAATCCCCGCCCTAAATAGGACAAGGAATTTATAAATACCTTATTAACCACCTATTTGAACGGACTAATATCCGCACTTCTTTTAACGGGGAAGATAACCGTCAAACGCTAATAGGTAATTTATACTTTTCACGCTGAAGCTCGAAAGTGATGTTCGCGCATTTTATATCGCTGACCTTGCACCGCCGTCAACTCGCTGAAGATATTTTGTAAAACACGCTACTGTCTTTGTCACAGCCTTTACCGAGCATAATATTAACACAAAATTCAAAAAAAATCAATAGTAAACTGTTTAATTTTGGTTTTTAAGATAAAAATATTAATTAAGGAAGTGGTAGAGATGGTAAAAAAACAAACATTGATAAAAACGGTATCGTTTTTATCAGCATTGGTTTTGGTGTTAGGCGGTTTTTTAATCAAAGAAAAAGACAAAAGCCGTTATTATAACACTGTGATAGAAAATCAGTATTCAAAGGCTTTTGAACAGCTAAACAGTAGTTTAAACAATATAAGTATGGCTATGGAAAAAACGCTATATGTAAATTCGGCAAAAAAAATGAGCGTGTTATCGGCAGAAATATTCAGTGAGGCCGAGCTTGCAAAAACAGCACTGTCTGAGCTGTCAATGCAGGAGGGAAGTCTTGATACTATTTATAGATTTTTATCACAGGTAGGTAATTATGCAATGAGCGTTGCCAAAAGCATAACTAACGAAAACGGTGTTAGTGACAGGCAGAGAAATGAGCTTAAGGCGTTAAGTGATACCGCAAAAATTGTCAGTAATGTGATAAATGATTCAGCAGTAGAATATAACACACACAAACATTGGGTGCAGACTATAGAAAATAAATTAAATAATGCGGTAAGTAAAGATAGCCTTGCTATCTCTCTTACCGAGTTAGAGGAGGATATGAGTGATTATCCGACACTTATTTATGATGGACCGTACTCGGATCATATTTTGCAGAAACAACCACTAATGACATCAAACGCAAAGGAGTTTTCACAAGAGAATGCACTAAAAACAGCAATACAGTTTTCAAATGATGAGACAATAAAATTTGAAGAGATGATGGAGGGCAAAATAGAGGCTTATAGGTTTAGCAACGACAATGTAACTATAGCAGTAAGCAAAATGGGTGGTTATGTCACTTTTATGCGAAAAAACCGAATGGTTGGTGAGTCACTTTTAACATACGATAAAGCTATAATGAAGGCAGAAAAATTTTTAAGCGATATGAAAATAAGCAATATGATTGATACCTATTATTTTACTGATGATGGTGTATGTGTCATAAATTTTGCTTATCTTGACGGTTATACAATATGTTACACAGACTTAATAAAGGTGGGTGTCGCTATGGATACGGGTGAAATAATGCTGTTGGAGACGACCGGCTATCTTACCAATCATACTGCGAGAGCGTTTATTAAGCCTAAATTTACCGACACACAGGCTGCAGAAAAAATAAGCAGTGACCTGCAGATTGAGGAAAGCCGAATGGTGCTGATTCCTACCGATGCGGGCGGTGAAGTCCGTTGTTATGAGTTTTTATGCTTAGGTGAAGATAATAGAGAAATATTAATTTATTTGAACACACAGACATTAGAGGAAGAACAAATTTATATTTTGCTTAAATCTGATGGCGGAACATTGGTAAAATAAACAAAGTCACACCGCAATTGCGGTGTGACCCTATTTATCAAGACAGTATTATAAAAATATATTTACACCCAACAAGCTTAGTACCATCATAATAACACCGGCGATTAAAACGCCCAGCATAACGGCAACAACTGTGGACTTAAAATCCATATCTAAAATACTTGCCGCTAGTGTTCCGGTCCAAGCACCCGTACCGGGTAGCGGAATACCAACAAATAACATCAAGGCAACAAATAACCCTCTGCCGGCTTTAGACTGTAATTTTTCTCCGCCTTTTTTGCCTTTTTCTAAACACCATGTAAAAAACTTACCGATGAGTGGTTTATCTGCGCCCCATTCTAATACCTTTCTTGCAAACAGATAAATAATCGGAACAGGCAACATATTACCGATAATGCAGATAATATATGATGTAATGATTGGAAGCTCGACTACCTGTGAATAGACAATTGCACCGCGAAGCTCGATAAGCGGTACCATAGAAATTAAAAATGTAATAAGCATTTTGCCGATAATTGATGTAAACATAAATATAAAACCTTTCGTAAAATGAATTTCTTTTTTAATATATTAAGTATAAATCTGAATCATACGTAGTATATCATAGTATTTTATGGTTTTCAAGTTTATATTATAGTGCTTGTAAAGCCGACGGCCTTGCCGAGAATTCTGATTTGATTAAGCTCTTCACCTGAATACACAAAGGGTTGATATTTTGAATTGCAGGCGACAAGGGTTATGGTATTATTAGTAAGATATACACGTTTTAGTGTTGCTTCTTCGTCGATAAGCACAGCGGCAATTTCACCGTTTTCTACTGTGGGCTGTTGACGGATATATACAATATCACCGTTCATAATACGCGCATCAATCATACTGTCACCTTTGCAACGCAGTGCAAAATCGGCATTGACATCTTCGGGTACGGTAACCTCACCTTCAAGATTTTCGTTAGCGAGTATCGGTGTACCGCAGGCGATGGTACCGACCAATGGCACACGATTCATTTTAGGAAAAGATATAATATTATCGTATGATAAATATTCGTCTTCAAAAAAAGAGGACAGGGGAACGTTAAAAATTTCGGACATCTTTTTGAGATGAACCTTCTTTATGTTTTTTACGGTGCCAATCTCCCATTTATTAACAGCGGCACGCTTAACGCCAAGTCTTTTTCCCAATTCCTCTTGAGTAATGTTAAATTCCTTGCGCAACTTTTTAATATATTCGCCTGTGTTCATAAAATCACTTCCTCTGCAACAATTGTATCTTAAAAACAATCAAATGTCAAGAAAAATCTAAAATTAAGATACAAAACTCTTGACAAAGGTAAAAATCAGTGATAATATATATGTATCTCAAAAAGATACAAGACGGTCAAAATTAATAAATTTATCACATCTGCTGTTGAAAATAACTCAACAGCAAAAAAATTGATTTATTTGTATCTTATAAAGATACAAAAGGAGGAAGTATGAATTATATTGTTTTAGAAGGAATAAGTCTTTGTGTGTTTTTATCATTGATCGCTTTACTGTTTATATTGTGTGTTGTTTGTTTGATTAACACGGCAATAGCCGACAAAAGAAATTATGTATTAAATGATGAATTAAAACAGGAAAAGGAAAAATCACAGCTTTTGCTAAAGCACATTTTCAGATTGAAATTAATATACGGAGATTTTGATATTGATGATTAACACTAAATTTATATGTAAAAAATGTAATAAACATTTTTATTTGCCTGATTTTTATGAAGAAAATCACGAGCTTGACAGTCCACCTTACGAAAGGGTGAGTATTTGCCCCAATTGCAAATCGAGTAATTTTATCCAATGTGATGCATTAATTGAAAAAACAGAGGTGGCGGAACGATTGTTAGATGCAATACTTTTGTTTAATTGTTTTATAAATGAGGTCAAAAGTGTTTTTGGCTCAAATTTTAAAAATGAAAATTTATTTGATGGTGTGGGTACGCTTACAGATTTAATTTGTGAAATGTTTGAGTATTTGCCCCAAAGCATCGAGCAAAAAATATTAAATTTAGATAAGCAAAAGGAACTTGAAGTAATACTTTTATATTTAAAGGGTGAATTATAAAAATGGAAAAATGTATTTGCGGAAAAGAGATAAAGAAAAGCGGGTTATGTGAGGAATGCTTATATTTGCTTAGAGCAAAGCGAAGTAAAAACATAAAAATTATAGAAAAATTTCGTGAGGATTATAACCAATTACATAATACCTATAAATCATACGGTCAATTTGTGTTGTTGCTTGACCTTGTAGACAGGAGGAAAAAGAGCTTTGACAATAGAAGAAAAAAAGGTGTTTCTGCGTCAGTACGGCGAAATAGACGATAAAATAGAGCAGCTGCGCCGTGCTAAAGAAAACAGTAAAAATTGTGAAAAATATCAAAATATAGATTTTACAGATGAGATAAAAAGCAGTAAAAATAAGGGTTCAATTGTAGAGGTTACTGTGGAAAAAAGAGCAGAGGATTGGGATAGACTTATAAAAAAAGAGCTTGATACACTATATTGTCTGCGCTTAGTAATAGAAAACG
>JAUNAM010000046.1 GCA_030527615.1 Clostridia bacterium | reverse complement strand
CAAGAACTTGCCGAAAAAAAGAGACGTTAAGAGTTGCAAAAACAAATTGCTTTAAGTAATGTAAATCAAGCAGGTGCAGCACAAAGCGGCATCTGCTATCTTACTTTTGATGACGGTCCATCTGATAATACGCTTAGAATTTTGGATGTGTTAGATTCGTATGGTATTAAGGGAACATTCTTTGTAATTGGTACAGCAAAAACATCTTATATGTCGCAAATCACCTCACGCGGTCATGCTATAGGTCTTCATTCGGCTAATCATAACTATTCCGTCATATATAAAGATGTTAACAGCTATCTTGCCGATATTCAGCAAATATCTGATATTGTTTTCGCTGCAACGGGTGTGCGCAGTAATATTTTTCGTTTCCCGGGTGGCAGCAGCAATACTGTAAGTGCAAAATACTCATCCGGTATAATGACCGACCTTACAGCACGAATGCCAAGTTTAGGCTACTCCTATTTTGATTGGAATGTTGATTCGGGTGATGCAAGAGCCGCACGTGTGCCGACTCAAACAATAGTAAACAACGTTTTAAACGGTGCTCGCGGTAAAAGCAGTATATGTGTTTTAATGCACGATACAAGCGCCAAGACGACAACGGTAGAGGCTTTACCGGCTATTATTGAGGGCCTTCACAATATGGGCTTTCGCTTTTCGGCGCTTTCTGCCAATGTGTTTGGTTATCATCAAAAAGTAAATAATTAATTCTTGACATTAATCACCGCTAATTGTAAAATCAATTTGGCGGTGATTTTTTTGCAAAAGAAACAACTAAACGCTGTGGCTACAGTGCTGTATTTAATATGTGCTGTTGCTACCGTTTGTTTGATTATACCTGTATTTACAAAAATTAAATATGAACATAGCGAAAAATTTATAACAGGGTTATTGGTATTTTTGTTAGGCTTTGCGGCATCTAAGGTTTTATGCTTGGCAAATAAGTATGTGTCAGCTAAAATAATGCGCATAACGGTTGTGTGGATGTTTTCTGTATATTTATTTATCGTTATTGATTATACGCTTATAAGCGATAGCTTTGGTCGCAGTATTTCTAACATTTTTTGGGCAGATAAAGCCACTATAAACGAGTATTTGTCTCAAAAAATCAATCTTGTGCCGTTTGCTACCGTGAGGCTGTTTATAAATGCTTATAAAAGCGCCAATTTGCAAACCTATGTAGTACTGGAAAATATTTTCGGCAATCTTTTTGTTTTAATGCCTTTTGCGGTTTTTGTTCCGTTTTTATTTAAATGGATAAATACGACCAGTAGATTTTTGATGGTAATATCGATTTTTGTTTTTTGTATTGAGGTTTTGCAGATTGTGTTTCTTACCGGTTCTGCCGATATTGATGATTTTATATTAAATGTATCGGGCGCTATGGTGGCATATTTTATGTTAAAAATACCTATGGTTAAACGCTTTATAAATAAATTTATTTTTGGTGAGATTAATGAAACTTAAGGCAAACGCAAAAATCAATTTAACACTTGATGTTGTCGGCAAGCGCGATGACGGCTATCATTTAATAGATTCGGTTTTTCAATCAATTTCGCTTTGTGACACTATATGTATTGAAAAAAGTGATAAACTTGTTGTGCGTTGCACCAATAATACCATTGACAGCGACTCAAACATAGCCTATAAGGCTGCACAAAGTTTTTTTGAGTATACACAAATTAGCGGCGGCGCATTTATAAGTATAGAAAAAAACATACCATTAGTTTCGGGTATGGGCGGAGGCAGTGCCGATGCAGCGGCTGTAATTATAGCACTTGACAAGCTTTATGATACAAATCTTGATATCAAATCGCTTTGCGAAATTGGTTTAGCTGTGGGTGCTGATGTTCCGTTTTGTTTAATAGGCGGTACAATGCGTGTAGGCGGTATTGGTGAAAAAATGGAAAAATTACCGGATATGCCTGATTGCAGCATTCTTGTTATAAAGCACGGACAAAAGCTTTCGACTGCCGATATGTATAAAAAAATAGACGATAGCCCCATTCAAATACATACAACACCCTTTATGGTTGATAGCATAGTGTCGGGTGATTTATCGAGTGTTTGCAAAAATGTGTCAAACGCCTTTGCTTCTGTTTGCGATAATACTCAATTTGTTAATGATATCAAAACAACCAATCCGCTCGGTGTTTCACTTACGGGTAGTGGGCCTACCGTCTTTGCAATATATAAAGACGATAAAGCAGCTACATCCGCTTTAAAATTACTTGCGGATAAGGGATATAACCCAATAGTAACAAAACCCGTAAATCAAGGAATAATATTTGAATAAAAAATTTGCTTTTGTCAATATTTTAATTGCAAAATTTTGACAGGAGCATTTTTATGAAACAAATATTCAGAAAAAACATTGAATTAGGTGTGATATTCGGGCTTATATGTGCAATACTTTTAAGCTTTGCAAATTTTGAGGTGCGATGTGATGAGCTTCGTCAAGGGGTGCTGAGGCTTCATATAATCGCAAATTCCGATAGCCAAGCAGACCAAGCTATAAAGCTTGCTGTGCGCGATGAAATTTTGAAAAGCTCTACCGATATTTTTAAAAATTGTGACAATCTTGTTGATGCTATAATCACGGCTGATACACAGCTTAAAGAATTAAATCAAATATCAAACGATGTCATTAAAAAACAAGGCTTTGGTTATACCGCAAAATCGTCGGTGGGAGATAGCTATTTTGATACGCGTGTATATGATGATTTTACTCTGCCGGCAGGTGAATATAAATCGCTTATAGTAAAACTTGGTGAGGGTAAAGGTAAAAATTGGTGGTGTGTTGTTTTTCCGTGTGTTTGTGTGCCCACAGCACGCGGTGCCGAGCTTGACGACAGTGTATCAGAAGTGGCGGCAAAAACGGCAGAAAATGCATCAGATTTCAAAATAAAGTTTAAATCTATAGAGATTTATGAAGAAATTAAAAAGATTTTTTCAAAAAAATGATATTTTTTAAAAATAATACTTGCATTTTTAAAAGTAATATGTTAGAATTTGAACGTTATGATGAAAGAAAGGGGTGACTAGGATGAAGGAAGGTTTACATCCTCAGTACGAAAAGGTAACAATTAAATGTGCTTGTGGTGCCGAATTCGAGACACGCTCAACTAAAAAGGATATTCGTTTGGATATTTGTTCAAAATGTCATCCGTTTTTCACTGGTAAACAAAAGTTGGTAGATACCGGCGGACGTGTTGACAGATTTAAGAAGCGTTTCGGTATGGAAGATAAATAATTATTACCGCAATTCCGCAATCGGCCCACGGGGTGATTGCGGTTTTTTGTTTTAATTTTAAGTTATTTAAAAGAGGGTAGCTATGCAGGAATATACAACCATTGAAGGCAATTATACGGCTGAATATACAGAAAAGCATTCTCGCTTTATAGCTACTGCTTTTTTCTGTGATAGTGAGGATATGGCAGCCGAGATAATTGCCGCCCAAAAAAGTAAATATTGGGATGCACGGCATAATGTTTATGCCTATATTTTGCAAAACGGCAATATGAAATTTTCAGATGACGGTGAGCCGCACGGCACTGCCGGTATGCCCATTTTAGATGTTATAAAGGGCAGTGGCGTTACCAATGTTTTAATTGTAGTTACCCGTTATTTTGGTGGTATACTGCTTGGCACAGGTGGTCTGGTACGTGCTTACAGCACTAGTGCACGCGATGCATTACAGGGTGCAAAAAAGGTGCTTATGTGCGGTTGCACACAATTTAGTGTGGTGTGTGATTATTCTAATCATTCGCGGCTTGTACGCCTTATTGACGATGCCGGCGGAATGCTTATTGATACAGTATTTACCGACAAGGTAGAGGTTATTTTCAGATTTAAAAATATTGATTGTGATGAGTTTTTAAGCAAACTTAACGAAGCATTTGCGGCAAAATTGCAAGCAAAAGTAGTAGATAACAATTTTTTTGCATTTAATTTGTAAAAAATAGAGGAATTTGCACTTTTTTATATAATATAGTTTATAAGAATATATGGAGGTGTCGTCTTGCAAAATATACGAGTTATTACCGAAAATATTGAAAAAGAAATTTTATCTCCATATGCTACTAAAAGCAGTCAGTCGCAGGGCCGTGAAAAGACCGAAGACAAATGTGATATGCGCACCGATTTTCAGCGTGATCGTGACCGCGTTATTCACTGTAAGGCTTTTAGGCGCTTAAAACACAAAACACAGGTTTTTTTGTCACCCGAGTCCGACCATTATCGCACACGACTTACCCACACATTAGAGGTTGCTCAAATTGCCCGAACAATATCAAGGGCACTGCGTTTTAATGAGGATTTAACCGAGGCAATAGCTTTGGCTCACGATTTGGGTCATACACCGTTTGGTCACGCCGGTGAGCGTGCACTCGATAAGCTTTGCGGCGGTTTTACCCATTTTGACCAAAGTGTAAGGGTTTGCCGTGTTATCGAGCGTGCAGGTCGCGGACTTAATCTTACACATGAGGTGTTAGATGGCATTAAGCACCACACACGCGGCGAGTGGCCACACACGCCCGAGGGCAAAATTGTGCGTTTTAGCGACCGTATTGCATACATAAACCATGATATTGATGACGCGGTTGCAGCAGGTGTTATAACTGAAAACGACATACCACAAGATATTCGCGATGTTTTGGGTCACAGCAAAAGTAAACGTATTGACACATTGGTAAAATCAGTTGTTGCTAATACTGATGGTATTGATGTTAAGATGGACGATACAACAAATGCCGCATACGAAGCGCTTCATAAATTTTTATTTGATACCGTTTATCGCAATCCGATTGTCAAGCATGAGGAAACCAAGGTTGACGGTATGATAGGCGGCATTTACGATTATTTTATCAAAAATCCCGATAAGCTAAGTGATGAGTATGATATTATACGAGAGCACGAGGGCATAGAACGGGCTGTAACCGACTATATAGCCGGTATGACCGACCACTTTGCAATTGCGACATATTCAAACATATACATTCCAAAGGAATGGAAAATATAAAAAACAAATAAAAATGCACAATACAGAAAGGGGAGTGTAACAGTTGGCAATACCAGAGGAAATTATTAATGAAATAAAATACCGCAACGATATTGAAACGGTTATGGCTCCCTACGTCAGCCTTAAACGGCGCGGTAAAAACCTTGTGGGGCTTTGTCCTTTTCACAATGAAAAAACACCGTCATTTACCGTTTATCCCGAAAACGGCTCGTTTTATTGCTTTGGTTGCGGCGTTGGCGGCGATGTTTTCAGTTTTGTGCGTCAGATAGAAAATCTTGACTATATAGATGCCGTAAAGCTGCTTGCCGAGCGCAGTGGTGTAACACTACCTCAAGACGGTTATGACGATTCAATGCAAAAGCTTAAAAATACTATTTATGAAATTAACCGTGAAACGGCTAAATTTTATCATACATATTTAATGTCATCGGCAGGTAAATGGGCACTTGATTATTATATACAGCGTGGTCTTTCGCTATCTACCATTAAGCACTTTGGTTTAGGTGCTGCACCCGACAGTTGGGATAGTCTTATAAACCATCTAAAGGGCAAGGGATATTCCATTGCCGATATGCTACAGGCTAATGTTATTTCAAAAAGTCAGCGTGGCAGTTATTTTGACCGTTTTAGAAAGCGTATAATGTTTCCTATAATTAATATACGGGGTAAGGTAATCGGCTTTAGCGGACGAGCAATGCCGGGTGAAGATAAAATGGGCGGCAAATACGTTAACACCGCCGATACACCTATTTACAAAAAAAGCGAAAACCTTTTTGGTATGAATTTTGCCAAAAACCACTGTGATAAGCAGATTATTTTGGTTGAGGGTAATATGGATGTTATATCACTTCACCAAGCGGGTTTTGAAAATACCGTTGCAGCGCTTGGTACATCCTTTACCGCCGAGCAGGCAAAGCTGATTTCACGCTACACAAAAGAGATTATACTTATAATGGACTCGGATGCCGCCGGTCAAAAGGCGGCGCGACGGGCAAGCGAAATTTTGCAAAGCACCGGTCTTGAAATTAGGATAGTATTGCTACCTGACGGCAAGGACCCTGACGAATATATTAAAAAGAACGGCTCGGCACGGTTTAAAGCTCTGCTTGAGGGTGCTGTAAGCGAGATTGAGTATAGGTTGCTTTCGGCAATTGAGGGCATAGATATAAGCAACGATGACGGCAAGCTGCAGTATTTAGGTCGTGCGGCACAAATTATTGCCGAGTCCGCTGATATAATCACGCGTGATTTATACATAGGCAGACTTTGTGAAAAATACGGTGTTTCGCGTACAGCACTTACCGATAAGGTAAATGAACTCCGTAAACATAATCAACGTCGGCAAGAAAAGCGACAGTTTGATGAGGTTATACACCCCAAATTTGACCGAGGTGACGTTAATCCCGACAAACGGCTTTATCCTGCGGCGGCTGCGGCAGAGGAGACTGTAATTGCTATACTTTTACAGCATCCCGATTTTTGCGAAACAGCTATAAAGCAGCTAAAGCCCGACGATATGCTGACATCTACAAATCGAAGGATATATAAGGCACTTTGCGAATGTATATCAAGCGGCAGAAGCCCTGATATATCATATTTTGGTGAAGGATTTAATTCGGAAGAGGTTGGGTATATTACATACTTGGCAAACAGCGAAAAAGGCGATAAAAACGCCCTTATTGTATTAAAAGACAGTATTAAGTTAATATTAGATGAGGGTGTAATAAAAAAATCTGCCGACACAAAGGATATGTCGGTAGACGATTGGGCAGAAAATTTAAAGAAAATTATAGATACAAAGAAAAAGGGGAAATAAACCATGGCAGATGTAAAAAAAGAACAAAAAACACCTGAAGAGTTAGAAAAAGAGGCTACTGCGCTTTTAGAAGAGGAAGATAAGCGCGAAAGCATTGACGATATCGAAGCTGCACCTGACGATATCGAGGGTCTGCTTTCTGACCCCGATGTTTTAGATCGTGATTTTGATGAAGAACCCACTGAGGATGAACTCAAACTTGAAGAGGTTGATATTGAAAACCTTGAAGATGATACCGCACTTGAAAACATTTCGCTTGACGACCCCGTTAAGGTGTATTTGCGTGAAATTGGTCGTGTGCCGCTACTTAACTCACAAGAAGAGGTTGCCTTGGCTATAAGAATTACCGAGGGTGACGAATACGCTAAAAAACGCCTTACCGAGGCTAACCTTCGTCTTGTTGTAAGTATTGCAAAAAAATACGTAGGTCGTGGTATGTATTTCCTTGATCTAATTCAAGAGGGTAATGTTGGTCTTATTAAAGCGGTTGATAAGTTTGACCACACCAAGGGCTTTAAGTTTTCAACCTATGCTACTTGGTGGATTCGTCAGGCTATTACCCGTGCAATAGCCGACCAAGCAAGAACCATACGTATCCCCGTGCATATGGTCGAAACCATTAACCGCCTTAAAAAAATTCAAAGTCAATTACTTCACGAAAACGGCTATGAGCCAAGTGAAGAGCTTATCGCCGAAAAGATGGACCTTACAGTTGAGCGTGTTCGTGAAATTATGCGTGTAGCGCAAGAGCCCGTTTCCATGGAGACACCAATTGGTCCTGAAGAGGATTCACGACTTATGGACTTTATCCGTGATGAGGATGCTTTAGCCCCCGACGATGCGGCACTAAAGGCAATTACCAATGAGGATATTGATGCCGTGCTTCATACACTTTCTGCTCGTGAAGAGGCGGTTATACGCCTTCGCTTTGGTCTTAAAGACGGTCGCTGCCACACACTTGAGGAGGTCGGCACCGAATTTAACGTTACCCGTGAGCGTATCCGTCAAATTGAGGCAAAGGCACTTCGCAAGCTACGTCATCCTGTACGCAGCAACAAGTTTAAAGACAGATAGAAGGGTATACCTATTATGAAATTCACATATATAACAAGCGGTGTTTGTTCTCGCAGCATTGATATTGAGGTAGAGGATAACATCGTAAAAAGCGTATCTTTTTTTGGTGGCTGTAATGGCAACCTTAAAGGCATTGGTGAGCTTGTAAAGGGTATGACCGTTGATGAGGTTATTGCCCGTCTTGAAAACATAAAATGCGGACCAAAAAATACTTCCTGTCCGGCACAGCTTGCTACAGCGCTTAAAAAGTACAAGCAACAATAAAAATTATTTTGTATTAAAGAAATTAGGTGATTTAAAGTGCTAAATGATGATTTAGATGTAAAAATTGCAGGCGATAAGCCGTCTATTGACGTTCGTCGTAATAAATCACAGCCCGAGCAAAGCTTATCTATTTCAGCCGAGCAGATAGAAAAAGCCAAGGCAATAGGTCAAAAGGTCGCACAAAGCTTTATCGCTGATGTTGAAACTTCAGATAATGAAGAATTTCGTGACTATGATATGATACTGCAAAGAAGAATTTTATTATCTTTTACTGCAACTGCAGGCTTTGAGCAATATATCGATAATGATGTTTTAATCGGTATTGCTCAAAAAAGCTTTCTTGATGCGCTAAATAAATACAGCACCGAGCTTTACAAAACCTCGGCGGATACGGGTGCATTTTCCTTTTATTATTTGGCGTTTAGGCGTGGGTCAGAGGTTGACCGCCGTATAGGTCAAACCTTTGCTATGCTATGCTCGCACGACGGCGACCCCATATTTCAAGAGCTTGGCGAAGCACTTTATTGTTGGTTTTCGTCGGTAGTGCGCAAGGCTGTGGCAGAATACTTAGGCTAACTTATAAAATTATTAGGTTATAATTTTAAAACCCCTCACATATTGTGGTGTGAGGGGGATTTTTTATGCCAAGTATTTATCTTAGTCCGTCTACACAAGAATTTAATCCTTATGTAATAGGCGGCAATGAAGAGTATTATATGAATCTTATAGCCGATGCTATGGAGCCTTACCTTTATGTCAGTGGTATAACCTTTACCCGCAACACGCCCGATATGACAGCCGCATCCTCAATAAGGGCATCAAATGCCGGTAATTATGACCTGCATGTGGCACTTCATTCAAACGCTACAGGCAGCGGCGACGGTGCACGTCGGGGTAGTGAGGTATATTATTACCCAACCAGCCAAAACGGCAAACGCTTTGCCGAGATAGTTGCTAACAACCTAAAGCTGATTTACCCATTGCCCGACCTTGTGCGCACTATACCCACAACCTCGCTCGGCGAGGTGCGCCGCACCAAAGCACCCGCCGTGCTGATAGAATTTGCCTATCACGACAACTACCAAGACGCCACTTGGATACGAGATAACATTGAGGCAATCGCCGCAAATGTGGTGGTGTCAATAACCGATTATTTCGGCATACCGTTTGTGGTGCCAACTAACTAATGCACAATTCACAATAATTGCTAAAATAAGACCCTGCTTTTAAAGTGGGGTCTTATTTGTATGCTATTTGTTGTTGAAATATGTTTTGTGTGGTGATATAATTAATATGGGTAAATTTGTTAAGGTTGGTGTATTTATGAATGTATGGTGTGTAAATTTAAAAGATAATAGGAACGAGTTAAACATCAAAGATTGTCAAAAAAAGTGCGAGCTTTGTTTTAAAGAAAAAATATTGCCCATTGGTTGGGGTTATGATGTTGATGGTGATTTATTTACAAGGGCATTAAATACAAAGGACAAATATTCTTATGACACAGACGAGGTTGATCGTTTTTTGAATGCACTAAATTTATTTAGTAAATTTGAAAATGGTGATTTAGTTTGGGTGCACAATATAAATGACGGCAACTATTATATTTTGCAAATAAGTGATGCCAAAATACGCGTTTCTGAAAATCAAAACTATAGAGACTGTGATATAGCTTTTTATATGTTGTGGAACAGAATGTGTTGTGTAGGAAATCATGTTGATGTTAATAAATATTTTGATTTTAGAAAAATTATTTCTCGTCCGGTCTTTCAAAAACGCAAAAACGATGATATAAAAATTATAACCAATAAAATTTTCGAGGAGAAAATAAAGGAATGAAAAAACTTTTTTCTATCATTTTGACAATAGCTATTATAATTTGCACTTTGCCTATAGGCGCGCTTACTGCAAGTGCGGCAAGCTATAGCGGTATGTGCGGCAAGAATTTAACTTATATTTTTGATGACACAACAGGAATATTAATAATATCAGGTAAAGGCGATATGACTGATTATTCATATAATAATACCCCTTGGAATTCATATCGCACTTTAATCAAAGAGGTTGTTATATCTGGCAGTGTAACAAGTATAGGTCATAGTGCGTTTTGCTATTGCACAAATCTTATCAAAGTCACAATTCCCGACAGTATGCAAGAGATATGGGATGATGCGTTTTACAGATGTAAAAGCCTTACTAATATTACAATTCCTAATAGTGTGACAAGTATAGGTGATGATGTGTTTTCCTATTGCACAAGTCTATCCTCAATTGAAATTCCCGACAGTGTAAAAAGTATAGGTGATAATGCGTTTCGCCATTGCACAAGTCTATCCTCAATTGAAATTCCGACAGTGTAAAAAGTATAGGTGGTGATGCGTTTAATAATTGCACAAGTTTAACTGCGGTTTCAATAGGATGCGGTCTTACAACCATAAATTATAATGCATTTAGAGGTTGCAGCGTTTTAAATAGTATTGATGTAAAAATTGAAAATAAGGTATATCATTCTTCGGGTAATTGCCTTATAGAGACTACAACAAAAACATTAATTGTCGGTTGTAATAACAGCATAATACCAGATGATAATAGTGTAACAAGTATAGGAAGTAGTGCTTTTAACGGTTGTGTCAGCCTTGTTTCAATAACAATTCCCGACAATGTAACAAGCATATACAGTTCTGTTTTTAAAGATTGCACAAACCTTGCAGAAGTTATAATAGGCAGTGGTGTAACAAGTATAAGTCATTATGCATTTTATGGTTGTACCAGCCTTGTTTCAATAACAATTCCCGATAATGTAACAAACATAGATCTTGAGGCATTTCGAGATTGTACGGTTCTTTCCTCAATAGCAATTTCCGATAGTATTGTATCTATAGGCAATAAAGCATTTTATAACACAGCATATTATAATGATGATAATAATTGGCAAGAGGGCGTTTTATATATAAACAATTATTTAATAGATGCCGAAGATACAATATGCGGTGATTACACTATAAAAAATGACACTAAAACTATAGCTGAAAATGCATTTTACGGTTGTAAAAACTTGACAAAAATAATAATTCCCGATAGCATAACTGACATAGGCAGTTATACTTTTAAAGGTTGTACAGACCTTGTCGAAGCTATAATAGGGGAATGCGTAACAAATATAGGCAGTTATGCTTTTAGTGACTGTACAAGTCTTATCAAAATTATAATTCCCGATAGTGTAACCAATATAGAAAGCTATTCATTTAAAGGTTGCACAAGTCTATTGGAGATAACCATTCCTAACAGTGTTACAAGTATGGGTATTAACATATTTGAAGATTGTACAACTCTTGGTAAAATTGCAATTTCAGACGGTGTAAAAGATATAGGTATGCACGTTTTTGACGGGTGTACTGCTCTAACTGAGATAACTATTCCTAATGGTGTGGTAAATATAAGTGAAAGTGCGTTTGAAAATTGTACAAATCTTGCAAAAATTACAATTCCCGACAGCGTAACAAACATTGGCGATAAAGCGTTTTATAATACGGCATATTATTCTGATGTTAATAATTGGAAAGATAATGTTTTATATATAAATAATCATTTAATAAAATCCAGTGATACAATAAGCGACGATTATATTATAAAAAACGACACTAAATCTATAGCTGATTGTGCATTTTATGATTGTATAAACCTTACCAAAATTGTAATTCCGCAAGGTGCAAACAGTATAGGAAAGTCATCGTTTTATAATTGCGAAAGTCTTGCTGAAGTTATAATTCCAGATAGCATAAAAACCATTGGTTACAATGCTTTTTATAATTGTAATGGTCTTACTGAAATTACGATTCCGAGCAGTGTAATAAGTATAGGTGGTAATGCATTCACGTTTTGCACAAACCTTAAAACCGTTAATATAACTGATATTGTTGCTTGGTGTGAAATTAAGTTTGCTAGTTCATCTTCAAGTCCAACATGTTATGCCGAAAACATTTATTTAAACGGATTACCTATAACAGAGATTATAATGCCTGAAGATTGTACTAAGATAAATGACTATATATTTTATAATTTTAAAGATTTAACAAGTGTTACTATTCCAAGTAGTGTGACAAGTATAGGTTATACTGTGTTTGAGGGCTGTACAAATCTTAAAAAGGTAAATATAACCGATATATCTGCTTGGTGTAAAATTGATCGTAAAGATTACGCTTCAAATCCGTTAAGAAATGGTGCGGATCTTTATTTAAATGGTCAAATTGTGTTTGTCAAGTAAAAATGTTAGCAAAAGGGCCCCAAAAATGTTAGCACCT
>JAUNAM010000045.1:1097-12637 GCA_030527615.1 Clostridia bacterium | reverse complement strand
GGGTGTGTTTTCATAAATTTTTACGCCGGCTTTAAGCAACTCGGTATAATTGTGCTGTGTTACAGGGTGAACATACCACTTATCGGGTATGTGTGGGGTAATGATTTTTACATCTATACCCGATTTTGCCGCCAGACGGAGGCACTCTATCATAGAGCTGTCGATAATCAAATAGGGTGTTGTTATATAAACATAACGCTGTGCAGAGTTGAGGATTTGCATATAAATGCCTTCGGCAGGATTTTTGTCATCAAGCGGACCGTCAGCATAGGGCAGTAAAAAACCTTTTTCAAGCGCTCGTGCTTCGGATATGTGTTTGTTAAAATCAATAGCCTTTTTAGACGTAAATTCCCACGTAGCGCAAAACATAGCCAAAAAGCTTTTTACGGCATCACCCTTTATTATGGCGGCACAATCCATCCAATAACCAAATCTGTCAAGCTGATTTATATATTCGTCAGCAATGTTAAGACCGCCGGTTACCGCCACCTTACCGTCAATAACCACGATTTTTTGGTGGTTGCGATTGTTCATAAATATATCAAGTGAGGGCCTTATTTTGTTAAATACAGCAACCTGTATGTTGCGTTTTTGTAGCCTTTTGATAAATCCCTTGTGCTGTCGCTTTATCGAGCCAAAATCGTCAAACAGCACCTTGACCTCTACACCCTCGGCTGCCTTGCGCTCAAGTATTTCGCAAATTTGCGACCACATTTTACCTTCGGCTAAAATGAAGAATTGAATATAAATGTAATGCTCGGCTTTGCTTAATTCCTCTAAAAAGCGGGGCAAAAACACCTCACCCGGTGCTAAAAATTCTGCCGATGAATTTTTGTAAAGCGGATAGCCCGATTCACGCGATAGATACTCTGCTTGACGTGAATGTATACCGTCGCTGTAACGCAGAGTATCGTGCACCTTTTTGTTTTGGGGCAACATTTGTTTATATTTGTTTTCACAAAAAAGCATACGCTTTTTTACACCGGGTCTTACACGGCCGCCACCCCACAGCATATAGGTCAGCACACCAAACACAGGGATTGCCAATATAAAGATTATCCAAAGTATTTTATAGCTTGGGTTGTCGCTTCGGTTAACTATATAAAACACCGTAACAAAGCTTAACACCGTAGACAGTGCGTTGATATATACCGAATGCTCACGAATACCGCTTATCATATAAACAAACAAAGCAATCTGCAATATAAGGCATACGCCCGAAAACACAATATGTGTAGGAAAGGGTATACCGCGCTTGTTTTTTACACTTGTTTTAATATTGCCACCCCCCATTTGGATTATATTTATTATATTAAAATATTAACACAAAATTGTGAACAAATCAATAATTGCGCATATAAAATTTAAACCCCGCTGAGCGGGGTTTAAAACAATTATTTTTTATTACAGCTATCTTTAAACGCGCAACCGCCGCAGCCGCAGCTGCAAGAGCTTTTGCCCTGCTTTTTCTTTCGTATTTCGTTTATTACAATTGCAACAAAGATAACTGCGATTACGCTCAAAATTATTATTGTCGGTAAATTCATAACACCATTCCTTACTTGTGTACTAAATTGTTTTGTTTTTCGGTGTTGGCAACAGTTGGGGTTGATTTTTTATCCTTTTTGAAAATCATATAAAGCATAAATGCAAGTATAAAAGCAGCTACTGCCGTGCCTATTATATTGCCGCCGCCTGTAAACCAAGAACCAAACTGATAAACCATAAGTGATACGGCGTAGGCAAACACACACATATAACCGATAGCACCAACGGTCCATTTTGCGCTGTTCATTTCACGCTTTATGGCGCCCATCGCAGCAAAGCAGGGTGCGCACAAAAGATTGAATATCATAAACGAGTAGCCTGCAAGTCCACTGCCCAAAATCTCGGCAGTCATAACCTTATAGTCGGTAGTAGAGGCAAGTGTACCAAAGGTGCTTACTACCTGTTCCTTTGCCATAAGACCCAAAACGGTTGCAACGGTTGCCTGCCAATTGCCAAAGCCCAAGGGTGCAAAAATCCATTTAACCGCACCACCCAAGGCTTCAAGTATGGATTTACCGCCCGATTGCTCGGTTATAAAGTGAACACCACCGCTAAGCGATATACTGTTAAGCGTCCAGATAATAATGCTAGCCGCAACAATAACGGTACCGGCACGTTTGATAAATGACCATCCACGCTCCCAAGTAGCACGCAATGTATTCATGGGTACAGGTGCATGATATTCAGGCAATTCCATAACAAAGGGGGCGGCTTCGCCCGCAAATGGCTTGGTCTTTTTTAGCATAAGTCCGGTTATAATCACTGCCAAAACGCCTATAAAATACGCCGATACCGCAACCCAAGCGCTGCCGCCAAACAATCCACCGGCTATCATACCGACGATGGGCATTTTAGCACCACAGGGTATAAAGCCTGTTGTCATTACGGTCATTCTGCGGTCACGCTCTTGCTCGATTGTACGGCTTGCCATAATGCCGGGCACGCCGCAACCGGTGGCTACAAGCATTGGTATAAAGCTTTTGCCCGAAAGACCAAATTTGCGAAACAGTTTATCCAAAATAAAGGCAACACGCGCCATATAGCCGCAATCCTCTAATAATGACAACAGCAAAAACAGTATCATCATCTGCGGCACAAAGCCGAGTACCGCACCCACACCGCCGACAACTCCGTCAGCTATAAGGCTGATAAGCCACGGTGCACAACCGACGCCGGCAAGTGTGCTTGTCACCCATGGCACAATCCATTCGCCAAAGAGGGTGTCATTCATAAAGCCTACCGTAAAGTCGCCGATTGAACCGATTGAAATATAGTAAACAAACCACATTATAACCGCAAATATGGGAAGCGCCAAAATGCGATTGGTAACAATCTTATCAATTCGGTCGCTCGTGGTAAGACCGTCTTTATTTTTACGGCGATAGCATCTATCCACCACGCCGCCTATATAAACATATCGCTCGTTGGCAATAATGCTTTCGGCATCGTCATCCAGTTCATTTTCTACTCTTTTAATATCACGCTCAATATGACTGATGACATCATTGTCAAGCTTTAATTCTTCAACAACCTTTGAATCACGCTCAAAAATTTTAACGGCGTACCATCGCTGACGGTCCTCATCCATACCGTGAACCGCCGCTTCCTCAATGTGAGCCAAAGCGTGCTCTACACAGCCTGCAAAGTTATGCTTTGGCACCTGTCTGCCGCGACGAGCCGCCTCTACTGCCAAATTAACAGCCTCGTCAATACCGGTGCCCTTAAGTGCCGAAATTTCGACAATGCCACAGCCAAGCTCGGCACCCAACTGCTCGGTATTGATATAGTCGCCACGTTTACGCACAACGTCCATCATATTTATAGCTATAACCACCGGTATGCCTATTTCGGTAAGTTGGGTGGTAAGATACAAATTTCGCTCTATATTGGTGCCGTCAACTATATTGAGTATGGCATCGGGGTTTTCGCCAAGCAGATAGTTGCGGGCAACAACCTCCTCTAAAGTATAAGGCGATAGCGAATATATACCCGGCAGGTCGGTGACAATTACATCGTCGTGCCCTTTAAGCTGACCCTCTTTTTTCTCGACCGTTACACCCGGCCAGTTGCCAACATACTGGTTAGAGCCTGTAAGCAGATTAAACAGCGTTGTTTTGCCACAGTTTGGATTGCCTGCAATTGCAATTTTTATACTCATTTTTATTTCCTTTCAAAGGTTAGCCTGTGCTAACTTATATGCAAAAATTTTTATTCTACCTCTATCATTTCGGCATCTGCCTTGCGGATAGATAACTGATAGCCGCGAACAGTAAGCTCTATCGGGTCACCCAAAGGTGCCGCTTTGCGAACACGTATTTCAATACCCTTTGTAATGCCCATATCCATAATTCGGCGTTTTAGTGCGCCCTCACCGTGAAGCTTTACAACCCTTACGGTGCTACCTATGCCGGCATCTTTTAAAGTTTTCATATATGCCTCCAAATAAAAAATATTTGAGTTAGCCTTTGCTAACCGAAAGAATAATACAATATATTTTTAAAATTGTCAAGCATTTTTTACAATTTTTTCAAATTCTTGAAATTTATATATTTATATGCTAAAATACTAAAAACGAGGTGGTTTTATGAGTATTCAAGAATCGGGAGAGATGTATCTCGAAGCTATATATGTATTAAATAAAAAATTGGGCAATGTGCGTTCTATTGACGTTTGCGAATATTTAGGTTATTCAAAGCCAAGCGTCAGCCGCGCTGTGGGGCTGCTTAAAAAAGGCGGCTATTTGATAATGGAAACCGACGGCAGGCTGACTCTTACCGATTTGGGCACCGAGATAGGGAAAAAAATATACGACCGACATACCGTGCTTACAAATTTATTTTTGGCACTGGGTGTCAGCGAGCAAACAGCCACAGAAGATGCCTGTAAAATTGAACATAACATTAGCGACGAAACATTTAATGCAATAAAGCAATATATGCAAAAAAGCAAGGAATTTTAAAAACTCCTTGCTTTTGTTTTATGCGAGCATATTTTTTACATATTCAATCTGTGCTTCAACCGATTGGATTGAGGTGCCGCCTTTTGAAATGCGACGTTTTACGCAATTTTCAAGATTTACGGCATCATAAAGACCCTCATCAAACAAATCGCTGTGCTTTTTGTATTCCTCAAGCGACAAATCCTCAAGCACGGTATTTTTTTGCATACAAAGGGCAACCAACTCACCCGAAATTTTATATGCTGTTCTAAAAGGCATACCCTTTTTAACAAGATAGTCGGCAAGGTCGGTGGCATTTATAAAGCCCTCGCCTGCCGCTTTTTTCATATTATCCTCACGGACAGACATTGTATCTATCATAGGGGTAAATACCTTTAGGCACATTTTAACTGTATCGCAAGCGTCAAACACGCCCTCTTTATCCTCTTGCATATCCTTATTGTAAGCAAGTGGCAATCCCTTTAGTGTGGTAAGCAGACCTAACAAATCGCCATATACCCTACCGGTTTTACCGCGTACAAGCTCTGCCATATCGGGATTGCGCTTTTGTGGCATAATTGATGAACCGGTTGTGTAGCTGCTTGAAAGCTCGATAAACTTAAACTCCCAACTAGACCAAAGTATAATCTCCTCCGAAAAACGGGATAGGTGCATCATAATAAGTGATATATCACTCATAAGCTCTACACAAAAATCACGGTCGGATACACCGTCAAGTGAGTTTTGACAAATGCCGTCAAAGCCCAGCTTTTCTGCCTCAAAATCACGGTCGGTATTATAAGTAGTACCTGCCAAGGCGCAACAACCTATAGGCGACATATTCATACGTTTTTTGCAGTCCAAAAGCCTGTCAATATCACGAAGCAGCATCATAGCATAGGCCATTAAGTGATGCCCAAAAGTTATGGGTTGGGCACGTTGCAAATGGGTATATCCCGACATTATGGTCGACTTGTGCTGCTCTGCTTTGTCAGCAAGAACCAAAACAAGTGATTTTAAAAGACTTGTTATTTCGTCAATCTCGTCACGAAGATACATTCTTATATCAAGTGCCACTTGGTCGTTACGGCTGCGGGCGGTGTGCAGCTTTTTACCCACATCGCCTATACGAGCGGTAAGCTCTGCCTCAACAAACATATGTATATCTTCGGCGGTCATATCAAACTGCAGCTTGCCGCTGTTTATATCATTAAGTATGCCCTCAAGCCCCGCAATAATTTGGTCTGACTCATCAGCTGCAATAATGCCGCAAGCCGACAGCATCATAGCATGAGCCATACTGCCCTTTATATCGTGAGCATACATTCTGCTGTCAAAATGTATTGAAGAATTAAAATCGTCGGCGATGCTGTCGGTAATACCGTCGGTAACGCCTGTCCACATTTTAGCCATTAAATTTACCTCTTTATAATTTGTGATTTATTTATTATATATATAGCTTTATGTAATGTCAAGGTTTTTGAATAAATATGCGTAATTATTGCATATTTATTCAAAAGCATATTAACTCTAAACACTAACTAAAAGCATTTGCGATTGCGGCATTCTTTACAGCTTTCCATTTTACCGCAATGATAGCATAACTCGTTTTGGCTATAGCCCTTTTCTTGCATTTCCTTAATATTATTAAGGGTGGTTTCGGCAATGTTGCCGAGCGCTTCCTCGGTCAAAAACGCTTGATGAGAGGTGACAATAACATTTGGCATTGAAATAAGACGTGCTATTGTGTCGTCGTCAATGATATGACCCGAAAAATCCTCAAAGAAAATGTCGGATTCCTCTTCATAAACATCAAGACAGGCGCCTCCCACCTTGCGAGATTTGATGCCTTCTAACAATGCATCGGTATCAATCAAGGCACCGCGCGAGGTGTTTAGTATCATAACGCCTTTTCTCATTTTTTCGATAGAGCTTTGATTTATTATATGCTTGGTTTCATGTGTAAGCGGACAGTGAAGCGAAATAATATCGCTCCCAGCAAAAAGGGTATCAAGGTCAACATACTCTGCCCTTACATCGCTTGCCGGAAATTTATCAAAAGCCAACACCTTCATACCAAAGCCGTTACAGATATCAATAAACACTCTGCCTATTTTACCGGTGCCGATTACGCCCACGGTTTTGCCATGTAGGTCAAAACCTGTAAGACCGCCAAGGCTAAAGTTAAAGTCCTTTGTGCGAATATATGCCTTGTGTATGCGGCGGATTGACGTTAGCAGCATCGCCATAGCGTGCTCTGCCACCGCATAGGGTGAATATGCCGGCACGTGAACAACATGAATTTTGCCGTATGCATAATTTAGGTCAACATTATTGTAGCCCGCACAACGAAGCGCAATAATCTTTACCCCAAGCTCATAAAGCTTGTCAATAACCTCGGCATCAGCGGTATCATTTACAAAAATACAAACCACGTCACAGCCGTGTGCTAAATCCGCCGTGTCAATATTAAGCTTAGTGTCAAAAAATTTGAACTTAACATCATTTTGCTCTATATTTTCAAAAGATTGCCTGTCATAAGGCTTGGTATCAAAAAATGCAATTTTCATATAATACTTCCTTAATTGTATTTGTTATATATTTTTTCCGCCAAAGCGGGTGTTATACCTTTTACTGCACAAAGCATATCAGGTGTTGCTGATTTGATTGCCTTCATTGTTTTGAAATGTTTAAGCAGTGCTTTTGCCCTTGCTTCACCTATGCCGTCAATAGATAAAAGCTCCGAATTTAACATCTTTTGGCTGCGACGTTTTTTGTGATAGGTTATGGCAAAGCGGTGCACCTCATCTTGAATAGCGGTTACAAGCCGATAGGCTGACTCGTTTGCTTTAATAGATATATCGCCGCCTGTGGTAGCCACGGCACGTGTGCGATGCTTTGAATCCTTGACCATACCAAAAAGCGGAACATTTATATTGTGCTTTTGAAATATTGGCTCTACTGCCGAAATTTGACCCTTGCCGCCGTCAAGCAGTATAAGGTCGGGCAAGGTGGCAAAGCCTTCATTTTCACCCTTTTTGTATTCGGTAAAGCGGCGGTCAAGCACCTCTGCCATCGAGCGGTAATCATCTTGACCGACAAAGCCCTTAATTTTAAAATGGCGGTAATGGGATTTATATGGCTTGCCGTCACGAAAGACTATCATACCGGCAACATTTTCGTCGCCTGCGGTGTTTGAAATATCATAAGACTCGATAATACGCGGTGCTGTTTGCAACCCCAATAGACGGGCAAGCTCATTAAGAGCCGACATTTCTCTGCCCTGTATTTCGGTCTTTTGTGCCAAATTATCGGCGGCGTTGTTGCGGCACATATTAACAAGTGCCCGTTGTTCGCCACGCTGAGGCTGTAAAATTTCAACCTTTTTATTTTTCTTTTGATTAAGCCATTGTTCTATTAGCTTTAGCGATTCAAAATCATTATCTATAATTATTCTGGGTGGTATATCGGCACTGTCATAATACTGTGTTAAAAACTGACTGTATAAATCATTTTTGTCGGTAAAGGCATCAATTATAAAATGCTTTTTATCGACAAGCTGACCGTTTCTGAAAATAAGTAACGCCACACAGGCAATATTATCAAGTGCCGCACTGCAAATTACATCTTGATTTTTATAGGTGCACATAACCACCTTTTGGGTGTCGTTTAGCTTCTTTATTGCATTTATACGGTCACGAAGGCGCGCCGCGTACTCAAAATCAAGACGCTCGGCAGCAGACTCCATTTTTTGTGTAAGTATTGACACCATATCATCGCCGCCGTGTTTTATAAAAGAAATCGCCGAGGTGATTGTATCATTATATTGCTCGGCACTTATATTTGCACGGCAGGGCGCATCACAAAGACCTATATGAAAATTAAGGCAGGGCTTTGTGTATTTATCAAACCCTCTATTGCAGTCGGGCAGTTTAAAAATTTTGCGAACGGTAGCCACCGTATCCTTAACCACAGCCGACGAATAATAGGGACCGATATATTCAGCATTTTTATCATCAAGTTGCATACTGGTGGTGATTTTTCGCCATTTGTCGTTTGTAATTTTTATATAGTGATAACCCTTATCGTCCTTAAGCAAAATATTGTATTTAGGCTGATTTTGTTTTATAAGTGAATTTTCAAGTATGAGTGCCTCGAACTCGCTGTCACAAAGCACATATTCAAAATGGTCTACGTGCTCTACCATTTGACGCACCTTTTCGGTGTGGCCACTACCCGAACCAAAATATTGTGTAACACGGTTTTTAAGCGATTTTGCCTTACCTATATATATAATGTTGTCATTTTTATCCTTCATTATATATACGCCCGACGTTGTCGGCAGACGGTTAGCAAGCTGCTTTAGCTCTGCCTTTTTATCAATTGCACTCATACCCTCACCACCTTTAAATAATATTATATACAAAAACTGCGCCGATAGCAAGAAGCTATCGGCGCAATATTATTCTTTGCAAAAAATAATATGATTTTAATTACGCATTAGCGTTAAGCTTTGATACAAGAGCTGATTTCTTTCTTGCAGCATTGTTTTTGTGAAGAATACCCTTACCGGCAGCTTGGTCGATTTTAGAAACAGCAACCTTTACAGCCTCAGCAGCATTTGCATCCTTTGCATCAATAGCAATGTTTGCCTTTTTGATAGAAGTTCTTAAAGCAGAACGGCAAGCCTTGTTTCTTTCAGCATTTGCAGCGCTTACTAAAACGCGCTTCTTAGCAGATTTAATATTTGGCATCGTGACACCTCCTCATAATTTCTCACAGTAAATAGAATAATAACATAAGTAAATAGAAAAATCAAGTGTTTTTTTAAATTGTCTGCAAATTTAAAAATGCAAGCCTTTTTTGTCGAAAAGAAAAAAATATTTTGCGAGTACAAGCACCACCACAAGGCAATAATGTTTTTGTAAGACACAAAAGGGTGATGATATATGTACAATAATAAGGTTGTAATTTGCGGGGTTGACACATCTAAGCTGCCGCTGCTTAAAGAAAAGGATAAAGAAAGGCTGCTTCGCGAGGAAAAAGCAGGCAGCAAACAAGCCCGCGACACGCTGATAAACGGCAATTTGCGTTTGGTGTTAAGTGTGGTGCAGCGGTTTTCAAACAGAGGCGAAAACCCCGATGATTTATTTCAAGTAGGCTGCATAGGTCTTATAAAATCTATAGATAACTTTGATATAAGTCAAAATGTGCGGTTTTCGACATACGCAGTACCAATGATTATAGGTGAAATAAGACGGTATTTGCGAGATAATAACTCAATTAGGGTAAGCCGTTCTATTAAAGATACCGCCTACCGTGCAATGCAGGTTAAGGAAGCCTTTATCAACAAGCATCAAAAGGAGCCTACCGTTAGTGAAATCGCAGAGGCAATGGGTGTGCCGCGCGAGGATGTGGTGATTGCGCTTGAAAGCATTGTAGACCCTGTATCACTTTATGAGCCGGTGTTTTCTGACGGGGGCGACACTATATATGTGCTTGACCAAGTAAGCGACAAAAGCGACGACAAGGGCTGGCTTGATGAAATATATATAAAGCAAGCAATAAACGAGCTTAGTGACCGCGAAAAAAAGATATTGAGCCTGCGTTTTATGCAGGGCAAAACCCAGATGGAAGTAAGTGAAGAAATCGGTATAAGTCAAGCGCAGGTGTCGCGACTTGAAAAATGTGCGATTAAAAAGATTAAGTCATAAAGTTAAGGGGCTGTCTCACGAAGCACCTTTGCTATTAATAATTCTCTAAAAAATAACCTATATCCGACTGTGCTTGCTTTTGTGCAGTAAAATAATCATAACACACCTTATCAAAATCGGGGTTGTCTGTGGCAAACTTATAAAGCCAAGCATACGCCCTTTCGCGTGGTATGCTGTAACGCTCAAAGCCCGTGCTTTTTCGACTTGATTTTAACTGTTTTACGGTAAAATGCTCGTCGTTTTCTATATTATCAAAATAATCGTACCAATAGCACCCTGCCAAGCAGTTTTTAGCCGAATCAGCTATACTGCTATCCTTTGATGCGGCAAGCCGCACCAAATACGGCACACCCTCGTCGCCTAAATCATATAGTGCATATACATCTATGTTGTTTAATTTACCGTTTTTATAGCTTTCATAATTATATTTGGCACACACGGCATTAATGTTAAATGTTCCTAACAGCATTACAATAACTGTTGACGTTATAAGTGCTGTCTTTACTATATTTATTTTAGACAGATATACTTTTAAAATCAGAGCAATAAATAAAACGCTTAAAAACACCATAAATGCACTGGTACCAAGTCTTAACACGGTCATACCGTATTCATCTATATAAAGCACCATTTTTGAAATAGCGGTAGCAATAATTAAAAGCGTAAACGCCGATATAAAGGTGGTTATTATTTTGAGCGCAACACAAACCTTGCCGCAATTTTTCTTGGCAAGTATTAAACTTAACGCGACTACGTTTAAATTTATCATTGCTATAACACACATTTCAAAAAATCCTTTACGTGCATAGTCGGCATAGCTGTAATCAGCCGGCAAAAAACCACTGAAGGCACTAAAGAAATATGCAAGCTGTGAAAACAGATAAAGCAAATAACATAGTGTTATAACCGATAAAAATGAAATCACATATACATTTTCTATTCCGGCAAAATTAATACCCTTGCTTTCGTGAGCTTGCCCCTTTTTTAACGAAAAACCGTAGGATATAACAAATACTGAAACGGCTATACCGATTATAACCTTTATAATTGTTGTAAATGAATTGCTGAAAAGCTTTAGCATCATACCTTTAAATGCCGCATCAGAGCTTATAAGCAAGGGGATTATAACAATAAGCAGCGGTACTGCACAAACTACACCTATAAGCACCTTGCCTAACATCTTTTTGTTACCGTCACCTGAAGAAAACAAGGATTTTAAGGTAATATCTAAATTGGCAACCGAGCATATTGCCCTGACAAAAGCCTTTGCCGTATTGCGGTTACCCTGTGTTTTGCCGATTGTGTTACCGTCAAAGCACATAATACACAACAAAAAGCAT
>JAUNAM010000045.1:0-1087 GCA_030527615.1 Clostridia bacterium | reverse complement strand
CACCAAAAAAGCGCACAAAAAAATTGCTTGTGCATACAAATACAGTCGAGCAGCCTATCGACAGCACACCGCAGATAATACCGAATATGCCCTTGCCGCGATATTTTACCGAATAGGCAAAAAACAGTATAACCGTTAATATAACAGACAGCATATAGCCCAGTGCAAAACCACCGAACACACCAAATATCATCGTAAATATGCTTGCCAAAACTGCGCAAAGTGCAAATACCATATCTCCCTTTTGCAAATCAAAAAGCGGTTTTGAATAATATTGAGGCTGTATTGTAGTATCATTTATATTTTGTTTAATAAAATTATTTTGGTTGTTCACAAAAAATCACTCCTTTGTGTACTTGATTATATCACCCGGTTGACAGTCAAGTGCTTTGCAAATGGCATCAAGTGTAGAAAATCGCACCGCCTTTGCCTTACCCGTTTTAAGTATCGATAGGTTGGCTTGTGTAATACCGATTTTTTCTGCCAATTCAAGTGAGGTCATTTTGCGAAGACCCAGCATAACATCTAAATCAATTTCTATCATATTTTTATCCTCGCTTATATAGTCAGTTGATTTTCGTCGTTAATTTCTACTGCGTTTTGCATAACATTTTTAACAATGCGCAGCATAAGACCCACAAAGGCAGCGGCAACCGCTATGGCAGCAAACGGAATATAAAACACACCACCTATAAGCGTTATAAACGCCACCGCAAAACAACACCAAGAAATGCGACGGAGATATTTTACATTAGCCAATATAAATATCTCTTGCTTTTTAATGTTAAACAACAGATTTATAAGACTGTAAAGGGTTATGTATGCAAAGACAGCGCTTGGATAATAACAGGCTTTAAAAAGTGTAATCATACGTGACATTGTGGCTGAGTCAGCAGACCAACCGCGATACACCCTAAACCATAATTCCACAGCCCAAGGTCCTAAAAACAGACCTGCTGTTAAAATCGCAACAAAAATAAAGCAAACCACAATTGATAAATTAACCGATTTTTTACTGTTCCACATAATATATCCTCCTCGTATAATATAAATATAGTTTTTTAAAATTTCTTTTTAAGGACTATGC
>JAUNAM010000044.1 GCA_030527615.1 Clostridia bacterium | reverse complement strand
TAAAAACTGCACTTTTGTCAAGCACAAAATTTAAAAAATTTTTATAATAATAATTGACTTTTTACACTTTAAAAGATATAATTGTAAAAATATATTTTTTATTGAGAAAGGTATGGTATCGCAATGGCTTATTTTTTTAACGAAACCTCACACACATTTAACGAGTACCTTTTAGTACCCGGTTATTCTTCGTCAGAGTGTGTTCCTGCAAATGTAACACTTAAAACACCTCTTGTTAAGTACAAAAAAGGTGAAGAACCGGCAATAACCATGAATATACCTATGGTATCTGCAATAATGCAGTCTGTATCGGGTGACCGCTTGGCAGTAGCACTTGCACGTGAAGGCGGTGTTTCATTTATATACGGCTCACAAACCGTTGAGGATGAGGCTGCTATGGTAGCAAAGGCCAAAGCTTACAAAGCGGGCTTTGTTGTTAGCGCTTCTAATGTTTCACTTGACAGCACATTACAGGATGTATTAAATCTTAAAGAAAAGAACGGTTTTTCAACCGTTGCTGTTACATCTGACGGCACAGCAAACGGCAAGCTTTTAGGTATTGTAACCAGCCGTGACTATCGCGTAAGCCGTATGGCTACTGACACCAAGGTTTCTGATTTTATGACCCCACTTGATAAGCTTATTGTTGCTGACGAAAACACCACCCTAAAACAAGCCAACGACATAATTTGGGATAATAAGCTTAATTCTTTACCAATAGTAGATGCTGACGGCAACTTAAAATACTTTGTTTTCCGCAAGGACTATGATGCACACAAAGAAAATCCCAACGAGCTGCTTGACAGCCAAAAACGCTATGTAGTAGGTGCAGGCATCAACACCCGTGACTATGCTGAACGTGTTCCTGCACTTATCAACGCAGGTGCCGATGTACTTTGCATCGACTCTTCTGAAGGCTTTAGCGAATGGCAAAAGCTAACAATTGCTTGGATTCGTGAACGTTATGGCGACAGTGTAAAGGTTGGCGCCGGTAACGTTGTTGATGCTGAAGGCTTCCGTTTTCTTGCTGATTGTGGTGCTGACTTTATAAAAGTTGGTATCGGCGGCGGTTCAATCTGTATAACACGTGAGACCAAGGGCATTGGTCGCGGACAGGCTACCGCTCTTATAGAGGTATGTAAGGCTCGTGACGAATATTTTGAAGAAACAGGCGTTTATGTGCCCGTTTGCTCTGATGGCGGTATTGTACACGACCACCATATCACACTTTCTCTTGCTATGGGTGCTGACTTTGTAATGCTTGGTCGTTACTTTGCTCGCTTTGATGAAAGCCCATCTAACAAGGTTCGCCTAAACGGCAGCTATTATAAAGAATACTGGGGCGAAGGCTCTGCTCGTGCTCGCAACTGGCAACGTTATGACCTCGGCGGTGATAAAAAGCTATCCTTTGAAGAAGGGGTTGACTCTTATGTACCCTATGCAGGTGCACTTAAAGATAATGTAGCATTATCACTAAGCAAGGTTAAGTCAACCATGTGCAACTGCGGTGCGTTATCAATTCCCGAATTCCGTGACAAGGCAAAGCTTACACTTGTATCTGCTACAAGTATTGTAGAGGGCGGCGCACACGATGTTATTCAAAAGGAAACCTCACTCGGCACAATTAAATAATTAAATTTTTAAAAGCTCCCGGATAACACCGAGAGCTTTTATGTATTTATACATTACTTTGCTTTTTTATACCGAAAATCATTCGCAAAAATCCGCTTAAAATTTTTGGACTTTTATAAAGTACCACTTTCATAAATACAACCTCCGTCAGCTGCGACTATAGGACACACCAAGTATAATCACCCATAGCGCTAATACTGCAACTAAAAATTTCGGCGGACAAAAACAGCTTACCAGCAAACCCACCGCAAAGGTTATGCCAACAACACCACGGTTGCTATTGCCACATTTTCTTCGCATTTTCATCCCTCCGTTAATACCATAATAAGCAATATTTTAAAAAATGTTACAATAATAATAAAAAATCAAGTTAGTATTACGTTATTTACAAAAAAATAAACCCGCCAAAATAGGCGGGTTTTAATAATATTAGTCGTTGCTGTAAGGAAGTAAAGCAACCTGACGAGCACGCTTGATAGCGGTTGTAAGCTCTCTTTGGTGCTTAGCACATGTACCGGTAGTTCTGCGAGGCAAAATCTTAGCTCTTTCAGAAACATACTTGCGAAGACGTGCTACATCCTTATAATCAATAGCTTCTACACGGTCAGCGCAGAAGTGACAAATCTTTTTACGTGGCTTTCTGTGAAGCGGTCTATCTGTTCTTTCCATCGAAAAGTTCCTCCTTTAATAAAATCAGAAGGGCAAATCGTCGTCCATACCGCCAATTTCAGCAAAATCACTTGCATCGGCATTGCTAAACGATGCAGGCTCCTGTGCTACAGGTGCACTGCTGGCAGCGCTGTCACGCTTTGATTCTACAAATTGTGCGTTATTTACAACAACCTCAAATGCTGTGCGGTTGTTGCCGTTTTTATCGGTGTATCTACGGGTTTGAATTGAACCCTCGATACCAATCATATTGCCCTTTTTAAAATATTTGGTGATAAATTCAGCACGCTGACGCCAAGCAACAATGTTGATAAAGTCAGTCTGCTGTTCTTCACCTGCACGATAGTTACGGTTTACAGCAATAGAGAATGATGTAACGGGTATACCGTTAGGTGTTGTTTTAAGCTCGGGGTCAGCGGTCAAGCGACCGGTTAATACTACAAGATTAAACATTTAAAATTCCTCCATTACTTTCTTATTACCATTATGCGAAGAACGCCTTCGGTAATGCCTGCAATACGCTCAAGCTCTGCAGGTAGGCTCGGTTCACTTGTGAAGGTTGTAAAGATATAGTAACCTTCAGCCTCGTCGTTGATTAGGTATGCAAGTCTGCGCTTACCCCATTCGTCAACGTTTTCAACCGTACCATTTTTTGCTATAAGGTCATTAAACTTTTCTTTGAGAGCGTTAAGTGCTTCTTCACCGTTTGCTACAGAAAGAATAAGAGCTACCTCATACTTGTTGGTCATTTCGTTGCACCTCCTTTTGGTCTAATGGTCACACAACTTTTGTGTGGCAAGGAGCTAAAATTAGGCATAAAAACCCATTAGCGGATAACATTATAACAACAAAGTTTCAATTAGTCAACTTTTTTTTGCATTTTTATTGATTTTTCTTTTAATGTAATATATAATATAGCCGTAAAAAATAAAAGTAGGTGTGCTTATGCTTCTTACAATTGATATTGGCAACACAAACATTACATTAGGCGTATACGATAATGATGTTTTAAAATTTACAGCACGTCTTGCGACAGCGCACGGCACCACAGCCGACCAATACGCTATCGAAATTAAAGATGTATTGGCGCTACACGGTCTTGACTATAAGCTGGTTGAGGATTGTATTGTATCATCTGTTGTACCGTCGGTTGGCGGTGCTGTTTGTAATGCGGTATCATTACTCTGTAATATTGTTCCTTTAGAATTAGGACCCGGTGTTAAAACGGGTCTAAACATTAAAATCGACAACCCCGCACAGCTCGGTGCTGATTTGGTTGCCGGTGCCGTTGGTGCCATTAGCGAATACACCCTACCCTGCGTGGTTATTGATATGGGCACGGCATCCACAATTAGTGTTATTGACCGAAACGGCGGATATTTAGGTGGTGTCATTTCAGCCGGTGTCCGTCTAACGCTTAAAGCATTAAGCGAAAATACGGCACAACTGCCATCAATTGATATATCAGCACCTAAATCTGTTATTGGTTCTAACACTATTGATTGTATGAAATCGGGTCTTATTTTCGGTACTGCATCAATGATTGACGGGCTAATTGACCGCATTGTTGATGAGCTTGGCGAACTACCCACAATTGTAGCTACCGGCGGTATGTCAAAGGATATAATTATCCACTGTAAAAACGACATTATCTATAACGCAAATCTTTTACTTGACGGCTTGCGTGAAATATACGAAAAGAACCGATAAGGAGAGTATATTATGTTAAAGCAAGAGCTAAAAAAGCGTAATCTTCCCCCACTTAAATCACGCGAAGAAATGATGGAAATTTTACAGCGTGAAGAGTACGGTTATCTGCCCGAAAATAATTTTGAAATATCTGTTTCTAATGAAAAACTGCTCGAAAGCCGTTTTGACAAAGGCAATGTTGCACTTACCGTAGTTGATTTTACACTTACAAATCAGTACGGCTCGCACACCTTTCCCGTACATAGAATGTTGCATAAAGACGGTAAAAAGCACCCGCTTGTAATATATACTAATTTTCACACCGCTGTTCCTAACAACTACTTCCCCACAGAAGAGTTATCGGAAACCGAGTTTGATTTTATAACCTTTAACTATACCGACGTTACAAGTGACGATATGGATTTTACCACAGGTATTGCACCGCTTATTTTTCCAAACGGCAGACAAACCGATACCGACTGCGGTAAAATTATGATGTGGGCATTTACCAATATGCGCGTGCTTGACTATGCGCTCACCCTACCGGGTACTGATGCCGATAATGTTGCAATAGCAGGTCACTCTCGCCTTGGTAAAACCGCACTTGTTACCGGTATGATGGATGAACGCTTTAGCTTTGTGTGTTCAAATAACGCAGGCTGTTCAGGCGATGCAATTTCACGTGGTGGCAGTGGTCTACCTGACGAAAAGGGTAATTTTGCCGTAGAAAAAGAATTTCGCGGCGAAACCATAGATTTTATGATTGACGTAATCCCACAATGGTTTTGTAAAAACTATTATAAATACAAAGAGCAAAACTATGGTACCGACTTTGACCAACACTTTTTGCTGGCAAGCATTGCACCCCGTAATGTATGTGTAAATGCTGCAGAGTTAGACTTTTGGGCTGACCAAAAATCAGAGCAGCTTTGCTGCTTGGCTGCAGGTGAAATGTGGGAAAATATGGGACTTACAGGTATGCAAGAGTGTGACCACTACCTTGAACCCCGTGAGTCACTGCTTGAAGGTAATGTTGGTTTCTTTATGTCACCTACAATGCACTTTATGTCACGCTATGCGTGGGGTAAATATTTAGAATTTATACGCAAACACAGACATAACTGATTTATTCAGTAAATATAAATGTCAAAATTTTATGAACTGCACCCAATTGGGGCAGTATCGGAGGTAATTTTATGACAAACAAAAAAACACAAACGCAAAAATTGGTGCTTGGTGCCGTGCTTACCGCTTTGGTGGTGGTTTTGCAGCTTATGGGCACCTTTGTGCGATTTGGTCCATTTGCAATTTCGCTCGTACTTATACCGATTGTTATCGGTGCGGCAACCTGTGACTATAAAATCGGTGCTTGGCTCGGTTTTATATTTGGTGTTGTTGTACTTTTAAGCGGTGATGCTGCACCATTCTTGGCAATAAGCGTGCCCGGCACTATTATTACCGTATTGCTTAAAGGTACATTATGCGGCTTGATTTCAGGGCTTGTATATAAGTTGATTGCAAAACACAATCAATACATTGCCGTAATTGTAGCAGCCGTTGTCTGCCCTATTGTTAATACCGGTGTATTTTTGCTTGGTTGCAGTGTCTTCTTTTTAAGCACCATTGCCGAATGGGGTGCCGGCGAAGGCTTTAATAATGTTGTTGCATATATGTTCTTAGGTCTTGCGGGCGGCAATTTTATTTTTGAACTTGTTGCAAACATTGTACTCGCCCCAATTATTTCAACAATAATCAAATTTAATAAAAAACTTTAATTTTTCACACCGCTCAAGCTATTATTTGAGCGGTGTTTTTTGTTAAAAATCACTATTTTTAATATCAAAAGGTGATTTTTTTACCAAAAAATATTAAATTTACAAAAAAATGCAAATTTTTCTTTATTTTTTGTTAACTTTCTGTTATAATAACACAGATACCGAATATTCGGTTAAAATATTGTTAAAAATGGATTATAAATCCATAAAAAATTAGGAGGTTGATTCAATAATGAGTCACAAGTATGTTTACCTTTTTAGCGAAGGCGACGCATCAATGCGTGAGCTTTTGGGTGGTAAGGGTGCTAACCTTGCAGAGATGACCAAAATCGGTCTTCCTGTTCCACAAGGTTTTACCGTTTCTACCGAAGCTTGCACACAGTACTACGAAGATGGCAGAAAGATCAATGATGAAATCATGGCACAAATCATGGTTGGCATTGACAAGATGGAAGAAATCACCGGCAAAAAGTTCGGCGATAAGGAAAATCCCCTTCTCGTTTCTGTTCGTTCAGGTGCACGCGCTTCTATGCCCGGTATGATGGATACCATTCTTAACCTTGGTCTTAACGAAGAGGTTGTTGAGACTATGGCAGCTCAATCAGGCAATGCACGTTGGGCTTATGACTGCTACCGCAGATTTATTCAGATGTATTCTGACGTAGTTATGGAAGTTGGTAAGAAATATTTTGAAGAGCTTATCGACAAAATGAAGGAAGAAAAGGGCGTTAGCCTTGACGTTGAGCTTACTGCTGACGACCTTAAGACCCTTGCAGGCCAATTTAAGGCTGAATACAAGGCAAAAATCGGCAAAGACTTCCCCACCGATCCAAAAGAACAACTTTTGGGCGCTGTTGAGGCTGTTTTCCGTTCATGGGACAACCCCCGTGCAAACGTTTACCGTCGTGACAACGATATTCCTTATTCTTGGGGTACCGCTGTTAACGTACAGATGATGGCATTTGGTAATGTGGGCGACGATTGCGGTACAGGTGTTGCATTTACACGTGACCCTGCTACAGGCGAACGCGGTCTTATGGGTGAGTTCCTTACCAATGCACAGGGTGAAGACGTTGTTGCCGGTGTTCGTACACCAATGCCTATCGCAGAAATGGCACAAAAATTCCCCGAAGCTTTTGACGAGTTTAACAAGGTATGTGCAATCCTTGAAGACCACTACCGCGATATGCAGGATATGGAATTCACTGTTGAGCACGGCAAGCTTTATATGCTTCAAACACGTAACGGCAAGCGTACAGCTAAGGCTGCACTTAAAATTGCTTGCGACCTCGTTGATGAAGAAATGATTACACCAAAGCAAGCAGTTGCTATGATTGACCCACGTAACCTTGACACCCTTCTCCACCCACAATTTGACGCTGCTGCTCTTAAGGCTGCTACACCTGCAGGCAAGGGCTTGGGCGCATCTCCAGGTGCTGCATGCGGTAAGGTTGTATTTACCGCCGAGGATGCAGAGGCTTGGAACGCTCGTGGTGAAAAGGTTGTTCTTGTTCGTCTTGAAACCTCACCTGAAGACATTACAGGTATGAAGGCTTCTCAAGGTATTCTTACCGTTCGTGGCGGTATGACAAGCCACGCTGCCGTTGTTGCACGTGGTATGGGTACCTGCTGTGTATCAGGCTGCGGCGACATCATTATGGATGAAGCTAACAAAAAGTTCACACTTGCAGGCAAAACCTACAACGAAGGCGACTTTATCTCTATTGACGGTTCTACCGGTAACATTTATGACGGTATTATCCCCACTGTTGATGCTGAAATCGCCGGCGAATTTGGCCGCATTATGGCATGGGCTGATGAGTTTAGAACCCTTAAGGTTCGCACAAATGCAGACACACCTGCCGACGCTAAAAAGGCTCGTGAGTTAGGTGCAGAAGGTATCGGTCTTTGCCGTACAGAGCATATGTTCTTTGAAGCTGACCGTATCGCTGCTTTCCGTGAAATGATTTGTGCTGATACTGTAGAAGAGCGTGAGGCTGCTCTTGATAAGATTCTTCCTTATCAACAAGGCGACTTTGAAAAGCTTTATGAAGCTCTTGAAGGCTGCCCCGTAACCATTCGTTTCCTTGATCCTCCTCTACACGAGTTTGTTCCTACTGAAGAGGCTGACATTAAGGCTCTTGCTGATGCACAGGGCAAAACTGTTGAAGATATTAAGAATATCATCACCGGTCTTCACGAGTTTAACCCAATGATGGGTCACCGTGGTTGCCGTTTGGCAGTTACCTACCCCGAAATTGCAAAAATGCAAACAAAGGCTGTTATTCGTGCAGCTATCAACGTTAAGATGGCTCATGCTGACTGGAACCTTGTTCCCGAAATTATGATTCCTCTTACCGGTGAAGTAAAAGAAATGAAGTTTGTTAAGGATATTGTTGTTGCAACTGCTGACGCTGAAATCGCTGCTGCAGGCGCTGACCTTAAGTACGAAGTTGGTACCATGATGGAAATTCCACGTGCTTGCCTTACTGCTGATGAAATCGCTAAAGAGGCTGAGTTCTTCTGCTTTGGTACAAACGACCTTACCCAAATGACCTTCGGCTTTAGCCGTGATGACGCCGGTAAGTTCCTTAACGCTTACTATGACAGCAAGATTTATGAAAATGATCCATTTGCTAAGCTTGACCAAAACGGCGTAGGCAAATTGATGGATATGGCTGTTACTCTTGGTAAGAAGGTACGTCCCGAAATGCACTGCGGTATCTGCGGTGAGCACGGCGGTGACCCCGTATCTGTAGAGTTCTGCCACAAGATTGGTCTTGATTATGTATCATGCTCACCTTTCCGTGTGCCGATTGCTCGCCTTGCTGCTGCGCAAGCTCGCATCAAAGAACTTTAATAGATAATAATTTATTATCCTGATTTTAAATCCTGTCTATCGATATCTTTTCGTTAGACAGGATTTTTTTAGTTTTTATGCTATTTAACCAATTTTTTTATTATTTGTTTAAAAAAATAGTTTACAATTACTTGTTTTTATAATATAATAAATATGACCAAAATTAAAAGGAGGTAACTTTATGGTTAAAAAATTATTGGCATTGGCTTTAACACTGGCAATTATGTTGGTGTCAACTGTTACTGCATTTGCGGCAGAGGCACCACAAGATCACGAAGGCTTGTGGTTTGACGAAGACAGAGGGTATTATTACTATTATGAAAATGGCGAAAAAGTAACCGATGCCTACCGCACAGTTGACGGTAATCTATATTACTTCGACTGGTATGGAGATAGTGAAACCGGCGGTTTTGTCGACTGCAACGGTGAGGCTCATTTTGCCACCGAAGACCACGTTGTTGTTACAGGTACCGATTTAGGTCTTTCAGGCGGTAAAGGTTGGTATTATTTTGATAATAATGATGAATGGTACTATTTCTTTGCCGACGGCACAATCGCCTGTGAAGAATTTGTTGATGTCGGCAGCAAAACCTACTATTTCGACGATTGCGGTGAATTAGAAATCGGTCTTTTTGATGTGAAAGAGTATATTGATGATAATTATTCACAAATATTTTATGTAACCGATGCCGACGGTGCAATTATCAAAACCCCGGGTTGGTATAAAAACATCGAAAAATACGAGTATAACACTTGGCACTATGTTAAAGATTCTACCGGTGTTTTGCTTGACGGTCCTCAAACAATAGGCGGCAAAAACTATTATTTTATGTATGGTACAATGATAGAGGGTACCGTTGACGTTTATGACGACGAAATTGATGGTTATGTTTTATTATTGGCAAAGCAAGGCGGCGAGCTTACAAATAAACCCGGTTGGTACGAGATTTCGCATGAATATTACGATGGTGAAACCTATAGTGAATGGTACTATATTCAATCAAACGGTGAGGTTGCACGTGACGACTTTTATATTATAAGCGGCAAAACATACCACTTTGATTATTGGGGCAGTCTATCAACCGGTACGTTCACAGTTGACGGTCGTTATGATGAAGAACTTGAAACATGGGTATATGACCACTATGCAGCCGACTATAACGGTGTTGTGGCTACCACACCGGGTTGGAATTATTTCAAGCAATATAAAGACTATTCCCCCGACTATTTCTATGTGTTAGAGGACGGCACCGTTGCATATAACTGCATTCTTACCATAGACGGCTATGATTATTATTTTGATGATTGGGGTTGTCTTAGAATAGGTCATGTTTGGGATGACGAGCTTGGCGATTATATCAAAACAGATGATACCGGTAAAATAATGAATAAACCTGAAAAGTGGTATAAATTAGATGGTGATTGGTATTATCTAAAAGAAGACGGCACCTTCCCTTATGACGAGTTTCTTGAAGTTGACGGCAAGACCTATCTGTTTGATTATGATGGCAGAATGGTAGTTGGTCGATACACCATCGACGATGTTACATACTATACCGACAAATCCGGTATGCTATACAAAGATAAATGGATCAAAGAATATTTTGATTACAACTATGTAAAATCTGACGGCACATTAGCCCGTGAAGAATGGATTAATAACACATATTGGTTTGATTATGACGGTGTAATGGCTGTTGGCACCGCATATACTGCTGATTACGGTTACTGTGTATTTGACAGCAACGGCAAATATATTAACCGTGCCGGCAAGGTTAAGGGTTGGCAATGGTTAGATGGCTATTGGTATTATTTTGACGCCATTAACGAACCACATGACGGTTGGCTGAAAAGCGGTGGAAATTATTACTACTTTGATAATGGACAAATGCGCACCGATGACAGCGTTTGGGATTCTGAAAAAGATATATACTACTATGTTGATAAAACCGGTAAAATGAAGACGAACGGATGGATACAAGACTCTTATTACGGTGACTGGTATTATGCAGATGCGAGCGGTGCTCTTGCTACAGGTTGGACTAAAATTGGCGGAAAATGGTATTATTTTTACGATTATTCCGGTATGTGCAACTCTGAAATCGTATTTTTATACGATGAAGGAAAATGGCACAAATTCAATTCAAGCGGCGCTTGGATCGGCGAGTTGGCTGATAACACATGGGTAAAAGACAGCAACGGTGATTGGTACTATATTACCGACGGCGAAACCCTTTATGGAGAACACACTATTAAGGGCAAAACCTACTACTTCTCTTACAATAGAATGGTGGCAAACGATTCTTATAGCGGATATTGGTTAGATGCAAACGGCAAAATAGATAAAGGTAGCGGTTGGCGTCAATCCAGATACGGCGAATGGTATTACCTTGAAAATGGCGAACTCGCATACGGACTAAAGAAAATAGGCGGTAAATGGTATTGCTTTGATGATTGTATGATCGTTGGTTATACTGAATATTGGGACAATGAAAAAGGTGAATACGATTACGGCTTCTTCGGTAGCGACGGTGCTTGGAAAAAGATTGGTACCGGTTGGTATTCTGTAGAGTATAAATACAACGATTACAGTTATACTGCGTGGTATTATTTTAAAAACGGAAAACCACTTGAAAACACCAATGATTACAGAGATTATCACACCATAGGCGGCAAAAAATATATGTTATATTATGACGGCGAAATGTTTACCGGCGCTTATCGTGCTAATAATAATAATCGCTATATATTTGACAAAAACGGTCAATTATCAAAAGGCGGATGGGTATATGTTGACGATGCTTGGTATTATACCGACTCTACCGGTCGCGCTTATGTAGGCGAGCATAAAATCGGCGGCAAAACCTATTACTTTAACTATCGCGGTATTATGTTATAAATGCAAAAAAGTGTATGGATTAAAAAGTCCATACACTTTTTTTATAAAGCTTCAGCAAGCTGTATAGCCGTTTGATACCGCTCATCAGGGTTAATTGCAGTACACTTTCGCACAACCTTACCCAAATGCCCTTTTATATGCTTTTCGTTTGGGTGAACACCTGTAACCAGCACATTAAGTAAAACCCCCACTGCGAAAATATCGGTGCGGGCATCGGTTTGCGATAGCCCTAATTGCTCGGGCGAAGCATAGCCCACCGTGCCCATAATAACGGTATCCTTGCTCTTTTTTGACATTTTTCGCGACGCATTAAAGTCGATTAGCACTACCCTGCCGTTTAGGTCTATCATGACATTTTCAGGCTTTATATCACGGTGTACAATTTCATTTTTATGTAATACATCAAGTGCAAGGCAAAGCGTTTTTATAAGCCTTTTTGCCGAGCGTTTGGTGTATTTTTGTGCTTCAAGGTTTGATTCAAGCGTTATGCCGTCAATATATTCTTCTATTACTACCATTCCGTCATCACACTCAAAATAATCATAAATTTGCGGCAATCCCTCAAAGCTTATGCTGCAAAGTGTTTCATATACGGGGTTGTATTTTGGCAAAATATGCAACACAAAATCTTTACCCTGCTGTTTATGGCGTATTTTTAGCACCTCACAGCCGTTTTTTTGTGACAGCAATGTGATTTTATCAAATAGCTTTAAAATCTCTTTTTTCTTAATTGTACAAGTCATAACTTCACTCTATATTATCAATATTTCCGTCCCATTCCACGTAATTTGCAAAGCCTAAATTTCTGTAATATTCCGAAACAAGTTTTCCACTATTAGAATGGATTAAGTCTTTTCTACAATGCAATGTTATATTGCGCTGAAGTGCATAATAATTAGAATCTATCAAAATAGAATACTTTGCCATTATATAAACATCGGTTAAATTCTCAAGATGTTCAAAAGCATCACTGTCAAAATAGCTATAATTTCTTGGTAACACTATTTTTTTAACGTTTGGCTGATTTTTAAAGAAATTTGCATGAACACCGTGAACATTTGTGGTATTTACAGCGTTTTCACCATAAATATCAATCCAAAATTGTGCAAGGTCCATATCAATATAATTTGGTAAATAACATATCTCATTTAACACATCATTGGTACTTGCAATACATAAAAGTCCACGTGTACTAGTACCAGCTAGAGTAAAAGTAGAATAGGTAGTAGCCTTTGCCTGCATTTCGACAGGCACGTACTTATCAACTACAACGTCACTTTCCGGATTTGACGATGGCGTATCTGAAGGTGTTGGTGTCGGAACAATAGGTAAGTCTATTAATGGATCACTTGATGTATTATCGGTTACTTCATCATCAATTTCCGGCGTGATACCCTCATAATTTGGTAAAATACTACCGCTTGGATTAGTTGAGTTATCATCATCAACAGCATTGTGCTCTGATGAATCAATATTTTTGTTACTGCC
>JAUNAM010000043.1 GCA_030527615.1 Clostridia bacterium | reverse complement strand
ATAATACCTTGAATAAAGTCGTTTATGGCCGTTGCCATATAACCGCCAAAAATTACATAAATGCCCGTAAACACCGCCATAATAAGAACTACAGCCCAATAAGGTATAGCAAATACGTTATTAAACAATGATGATAAACCGTTATACAAAGATGCTGTGTACGGTATTAAAAACACAAATATTATAATAGATGCAAAAATTTTAAGCTTGTTTGAATCATATCTTTTTTCAAAAAAGTCCGGCATAGTTTTTGAGCCTAAAGCCTGTGTCATAATTCTGGTACGCTTGCCAAGCACAAGCCATGCAAGAAGTGAACCGATAAATGCGTTACCTAGACCAATCCAAGTTGATGCAAGACCAAAGTTCCAACCAAATTGACCGGCATAGCCAACAAAAATTACAGCCGAAAAATATGATGTACCAAATGCAAACGCCGTAAGCCATGGGCCTACCGAACGACCACCTAATATAAATCCGTCAACGCTTGCTGCGTGCTTTCTGCAGTAGAGTCCTACCCCTATCATAATGCCGAAAAACAGTATTAACATAGGTATTGTAATTAGTGCCGTTGTTGTCAAAATAACCACTACCTTTCCGTGATAAAAACTTGATTACTTTAAAACTTTAACACTTTAAAGCGTGTTTGTCAAGAGAAAATGTAAATTTTTCTTTAAAAACCGACTTTTTCTTGATATTTTCGGTTGACATTATCGCTTTAAAGTAGTAAAATATTAGCATATTTATTTTTGTTGAGGAAGTTATTATGACAATTGTTCACCTACTTGAAGACAACGCCCGTAAATACGGCAATGACATTGCTTTGGTAGAAATCAACCCCGACCAACCCGAAACGCGTCGCCGCACTTGGCATGAGTTTGACTTGGTTGAACCTACCCCCCGTGTTGATTATTATCGTCGTGAAATTTCGTGGGCTGTTTTTAACGAAAAATCTAACCGACTTGCAAATATGCTAACCCAAAACGGTATTGGCAAAGGCAAAAAGGTTGCAATACTGTTAATGAACTGTATTGATTGGCTACCAATATATTTTGGCATACTTAAAACCGGTGCTTTGGCAGTTCCGCTTAATTTCAGATATTCGTCAGACGAAATTGATTATTGCTTGCAGTTAGCACAAGCTGATGTTCTTATTTTCGGTACCGAATTTATCGGTCGTGTCGAGGCGGTTGCTGACAAAATATCTAAAAAATGTAATCTTATATATTTCGGTTCAAGCTGCCCTGCTTTTGCTGATGATTATAACGATTTAACAAGTGAGTGTTCGTCCATCTACCCCGAATGTACACTTACCGAAGAAGATGATGCGGCGATTTACTTTTCATCAGGTACTACCGGCTTTCCTAAGGCTATATTACATAATCACGAAAGCCTAATTCATTCTTGCCGCGTAGAGCAAGCACACCATAGTCAAACAAAAGATGACTGCTTTTTATGTATACCTCCCCTATACCACACCGGTGCTAAAATGCATTGGTTTGGCAGTCTGATAACCGGCTCAAAGGCGGTAATACTTAAAGGCACACAAGCACGTAATATATTGAGTGCAGCAAGCGAGGAAAAATGCTCAATAGTTTGGCTTTTGGTGCCGTGGGCACAGGATATATTAAATGCACTTGACAGTGGCGAAATCTCACTTGACGAATTTGATTTTTCTGCTTGGCGCTTAATGCACATAGGTGCACAACCCGTACCGCAAAGTCTTATTAAGCGTTGGCTCGAGTATTTTCCTAATCAACAATACGACACAAACTACGGTCTTTCTGAATCAATAGGACCGGGTGCCGTTCACCTTGGTGTTGAAAACGTACACAAGGTTGGTGCCATCGGTGTTGCAGGCTATGGCTGGCAGGTAAAAATTGTTGATACCGAAGGCAATACTGTAAACCAAGGTGATGTTGGTGAATTATGTCTTAAAGGCCCCGGCGTTATGACCTGCTACTACCGTGACGAAAAGGCTACTGCCGATACATTAAAGAACGGCTGGCTTTATACCGGTGATATGGCTATGGAAGACGAAGACGGATTTATATATCTTGTTGACCGCAAAAAAGATGTTATTATCACGGGCGGCGAAAACCTATACCCCGTTCAAATCGAAAACTTTTTGGCGGCACACCCAAAAATTATGGATATTGCAGTTATAGGTTTACCTGATGCACGCTTGGGTGAAATTGCAACAGCAATTATCCAAATTAAAGACGGTATTACCTGCACCGAAGAGGAAATAAACGAATTTTGTTTGTCACTTCCCCGTTACAAACGTCCTCGTAAAATAATTTTTGCTGATGTACCGCGTAATCCTACCGGTAAAATAGAAAAACCAAAGCTTCGTAAAATTTACGGTGCTGAGGGTATTGTTAATTCACAAAACAAATCATAAGAAAGGTTTTTAGATATGAAAAAGTTACTTATTGGTAATCAGGCTGTGGCTGCCGGTCTTCACGACGGCGGCTTGGGTGTAGTATCAAGCTACCCCGGTACACCCTCTACCGAAATTACCGAATTTTTATCAAAATATGACGATTTACACAGTGAATGGGCACCAAATGAAAAGGTCGCTTGTGAGGTTGCTTTTGGTGCAAGCCTTGCGGGGGCACGTTCTGCCTGCGCTATGAAACACGTTGGTCTTAATGTTGCGGCTGACCCACTGTTTACACTTTCATACACAGGTGTTAACGGTGGTATGGTTATATGTGTTGCTGATGACCCTGCAATGCACTCGTCACAAAATGAGCAAGATTCTCGCCATTATGCTATAGCATCAAAGGTTCCGATGCTTGAGCCTGCCGACTCACAAGAGGCATATACCTTTGCAAAAACTGCATTTGAACTATCTGAAAAGTTTGACACACCGGTTATTTTGCGTATGTGCACACGTATTGCACACAGCCAATCGGTAGTTGTTACCGATGAGGCTATCCCCGCAGTACTTAATGATTATGAAAAAAGTCCCGCCAAATACATAATGATGCCGGGCAATGCAATTAAACGTCATCCCTTTGTTGAGGAACGTACCGCAATGCTGCAAGAATTTGCCGAAAATTGCATTTATAATACTGTTGAATACGGCAGTGATGAAATTGGTATTATCACCTCGGGCTGTTCTTATCAGTATGTTAAAGAGGTATTTGGCAACAATGCAAGCATATTAAAAATCGGTATGCCAAATCCCCTACCTGTAAATACAATCAAAGATTTTGCATCAAAGGTTAAAAAGCTTTATGTTATCGAAGAGCTTGACCCCATTATTGAAAACCATGTAAAGGCTTTAGGTATTGAGGTTATCGGCAAAGATATGTTCTCTATCCTTGGTGAATTTTCTCAAAAGACAATCGCTGATGCATTTGGTATTGAGGCAAAAGACAGTGTTAGTGCTGATTCCCCTGTTCCGGCAAGACCGCCTATGATGTGCGCAGGCTGCCCACACCGCGGTATGTTTTATACACTTGCCAAAAACAAAATTACAGTTCACGGTGATATCGGCTGCTATACATTGGGTGCCGTACCACCTCTTAGTGCACTTGACAGCACACTTTGTATGGGTGCATCAATTTCGGGACTTCACGGCTTTAATGCCGCACGTGGCGAAGAAACCGAACAAAAGAGTGTTGCCGTTATCGGTGACTCTACCTTTATGCACTCGGGTATGACAGGTCTTGTAAATGTAGCGTATAACGCTACAAATTCAACCGTAATTATACTTGATAACTCTATTACAGGTATGACCGGTCACCAACAAAACCCCACAACCGGCTTTAATATTAAAGGTGAGGTTGCGGCAAAGGTTAACCTTGAAGCGCTGTGTAAAGCTCTTGGTATTAACCGTGTGCGTGTGGTTGACCCATATAATCTTAAAGAATGTGAAACTGCACTTAAAGAGGAATTAGCGGTAGCAGAGCCGTCGGTTATTATTTCTCGCCGTCCTTGTGTACAGCTAAAATCAGTTAAAATATTGCCGTCACTTAATGTAGATGCTGATAAATGTAAATCTTGCAAACGTTGTATGGGTCTTGGTTGTCCTGCAATCAGTTTTAAGAATAATAAGGCACAAATAGATAACACACTTTGTGTTGGCTGTGGCGTATGTAAACAGCTTTGCGCATTTGATGCAATTAATTAAGGAGGTAGACTGATTATGAAAACTACAAATGTTATGATTGTCGGCGTTGGCGGACAAGGCAGTCTGCTTGCTTCAAAGCTACTTGGCAGATTGCTTATTGACGAAGGCTATGATGTAAAGGTTAGCGAGGTGCACGGAATGAGCCAACGCGGCGGCTCGGTTGTTACCTATGTTCGCTTTGGTAAAAAGGTTTATTCGCCCATTATTACCGAGGGTGAGGCTGACTATATTATATCTTTTGAAAAATTAGAGGCGGCACGCTATGCTAAATATTTAAATAAAGACGGTCTTATCGTTGTAAACACACAGCAAATTGACCCAATGCCCGTAATTATCGGTGCAGCCGAGTACCCTACCGATGTTTTAGATGAGCTTACTGCAAAAGGCTTAAAGATTGAGGCTCTTGATGCATTAACTCTTGCCGAACAAGCAGGTTCAGCAAGGGCCGTAAATATCGTTCTTATGGGTAAGGTTGCAAAACAGTTTGGTATTGATTACAACAAATGGATTGCGGCTATCGAAAATACCGTCGCCCCAAAATTTATTGAAATGAACAAAAAGGCATTTGACCTTGGTTATAATTCATAAGACTGATTTGTCTTAAAAGAAAGGTGTCCTATTATGGAAAAGCGTTATTATCAAAAAGAAATTGAAACTATGCCGGTCGAAGAAATCAAAAAGCTTCAATCCGAAAAATTGGTAAAACAAGTAAAGCATGTTTATGAAAATGTGCCTTATTACCGTGACCTTATGGATAAAAAGGGTGTAAAGCCCGAGGATATCCACGGTATTGAGGATTTGCACCTACTCCCCTTTTTAACAAAGGCAGATTTGCGTGACGCATATCCTTATGGCTTGCTTGCAAAACCGCTTGAGGAATGTGTACGTATTCAATCAACATCGGGTACTACCGGTCGCCGTGTTGTTGCCTTCTATACCCAACACGATGTTGATTTATGGGATGACTGCTGTGCACGTGCCATTGTTGCCGCAGGCGGTACAAATGAGGATGTTTGCCAAGTATCTTACGGTTACGGTTTGTTTACAGGTGGTCCCGGTCTTAACGGTGGTTCACACAAGGTTGGCTGTTTGACACTTCCGATGTCATCCGGTAATACCGAGCGTCAAATTCAGTTTATGACCGACCTTAACGCTACTATACTTTGTTGCACACCGTCTTATGCCGCATATCTTGGAGAGTCATTGCACGAAAAAGGCTATACCGCTGATACAATACCGCTAAAGGCAGGCATCTTTGGTGCAGAGCCTTGGACAGAGGAAATGCGTCAAAACATTCAAAACACACTGGGTATTAAAGCGTATGACATTTACGGTCTTACAGAAACCAGCGGTCCCGGAGTATCATTTGAGTGTGAAGAGCAAACCGGTATGCATATTAACGAGGACCATTTTTTAGCCGAAATTATTGACCCCGACACCGGTGAGGTTTTGCCGGAGGGCAGCAAGGGTGAATTGGTATTTACCTCTCTTGATAAAGAGGCATTTCCCCTACTTCGCTACCGCACACGTGATATTTGTGTGCTTACACGCAAAGAATGCTCATGCGGACGTACATTTATTAAAATGTGCAAGCCTATGGGCAGAAGTGACGATATGCTCATTATCCGCGGTGTAAATGTATTCCCGAGTCAGATAGAAACTGTACTTCTTAATGAAGGCTATCAGCCAAACTATCAAATTGTGCTTGACCGTGTAAACAACACCGACACATTTGAGGTGAATGTTGAGCTTAACCCCGACCAATTCACCGATACTGTCGGTGGCATTACAGCACTTGAAAAATCTCTTGCAAATGCTATGAAAACAATGCTTGGTATCAATCCTACAGTTCATCTTGTGGCACCAAAGAGCATTACCCGTAGTGAGGGCAAAGCAGTTCGCGTTATTGATAAAAGAAAACTACACGATTAAGGAGAGAATTTTATGTCATTAAAGCAATTAACTATTTTTGTAGAAAATAAGCAAGGCACCTTGGTTGATATAACCGATACATTAGCTAAACACAATGTAAATATTCGTGCTCTTTCAATCGCCGATACACAAGACTTTGGTATTCTTCGTCTTATAGTAAATGACAACGATACAGCACTTAAAACCCTCGGTGAAGAAGGCTATCTTATCAAAACAACCGATGTTGTCGGTGTTAAAATCGGCGACCAACCCGGTAAGCTTACCGCAGCGCTTAACGTTCTTGACCAAAACGGCATTAATATGGAATATCTTTATGCATTTATGTCCCGCACCGAAAAACACGCCTATGTTGTTCTTCGTGTAGCGGATAACGCTGCAGCAGAATCAGCACTTGAGTCTGCCGGCTTCCACCTTATTACCGACGCCGACGTAGCAAAGCTATAAGCTTATCTGCTAATCAAAATTAACCCCTCAAAGATAGAGTGTTTTACTACTATCTTTGAGGGGCTTATATTTTATTTAATCAAAATTAATTTCTTTAAACATAACATTGATAGCACCGATACCGCCACTCATATCAACTTTGTTTTGACCGTTACCAAGTCCCGAAGTATTAGTGATGTTATCGCCGTCAACGGTTATATTTCCAAGACCTTTTTCTATTTCAAGTATGTAATCATCTTTCGTACCGAGAAGTGTTATATTGGATTCGCCAACACCTAAGTCAAAATCACATTCGCCTGTAAGTCGTGAGGTGAAATTAAGCCGCCCGACACCCATATCAAAATCGAGATTATTGATTCTGCCGCCCGATATAGTTATCTTTCCGGCACCGCCGTCAATATCTGCTTCGTTAGAAGCTGAAAGGGTGTCTATTTTTACTTCGCCCGCACCAAATTCACAGTCTAAAACTTCTGCACAAAGCGTATGGGCGGTAAGTCTTCCTGCGCCGGTTTTGAGTTCTGCTTTTTCAAACTCTGTGTCGGTTGGAATTGTAATAATAAGTGTAGCATTATTATAGTTTTGGAAAAGTTTCATAGAATCTTTTATATTTAGTATTCCGTTTTTTTCTTTAACAGTAAGATTTTTCAGATTGCTTTTAACCGAAAAAGTTTCACCTTGCTTTAAGGTTATGTCGGCAGCATTTATATCAATATATAAATTTTTAATTTCGGAAGATATAGTATATATTTTCATATCATCTGTAGTGGCATCACTCTGCATAAATCTACCGAAAAATCCCACGGCACTAATAATGCCGCCCACTATGCTTACCGTAAGCAATGCTGCAAGACCAATGGCAATATACCTGACTACCTTTTGAAAGTTGGTCATTTAATATCGACACCTCCAAACACACAGGTGCCTGTTATGTAAAGGGTGGGTACATCCTTTCGCACGGGTGTTTTATTCGATATACCGCCGAAAATACAGTTTGATGTAACCTTAACATTTATATTATCGGGAACGAATATATCAATGCCACCAAAAATTGCCTCGATTTTAATTGCACAGTCTTTTTCAATAATAGATTTTTTCAGATTACATTCAATACCGCCGAAAATAGCACTGAACTCTGCGCCCTCAAATACTTGACCGTCATAATTTATATCTTGTCCCGAAAAGATAGCACAGCCCGTTTTAGTTTCGCCGCCGTTTGCCTTAATCTTTGCAAAGATTTCATTAGCTTTATTACCGAACAATCCCGCAAAAATCATTTTAAGACCGATAATAACAATAATGGCAGGTACGAGCAGTTTCCAAGCAAAAGAAAAGCTGAGAATATCTTGACAGCATAGTAGCAAAAACACGCCGATAAGTATGCCGACGATATTGCCTATTTTTTCACGTTCGGTAAATAAACCAATAACACAAGGCACAATAATAAATAAAGTCCACCAACCGTCAAAAAACAGAGTAACATCTGTGATGTTAAGAGCATTAAGAGCAAATATAACGCCAACTGCTATAAGAGCAGTTCCCCACATAACACTATTTATCTTTCTCATAGAATTGCCGCCTTTTTTATGCCGTTCACGTACTTTGTAAGTACATTTCGTAAATTTAATATTTCCAATTTCAAATTTTTTACCGTACTGATTTATGGCAAGTTCGCTGCTGATAATAAATTCTGATGTAACACAAACAAGAAATTGTTTGCCTTGTTGCACTACAAGGTAATACTGATTATCTGCATTTTGTAGATCACGATAAAACTCTGCTGTGCCAAAGGGAGCATCTGTGTGCATGCCCAGAAGCTCGCCTGTAGCCTTTTCGCCCTTTTGTAGTTTCCGCTTTGCAATCAGCGCATGAATCATAGCAGACGGATATTTTTCACGAACTACTGCATCTTTCTTATCACGTTTACTGCCTTCATAAATTGAAAGGTCAATTTCTTCTTTTATAGTAGCCTTTTCAAAATTCTCGCTATCGTTTATAAGATGATCAACAGTTACACCTAAAAGATTGGAGAGCATCTTTAAATTATCAATATCGGGCATACCGTTATTTACTTCCCATTTTGCAACTGCACTGCGAGAGATACCCATTTTCTCTGCAAGCTGTTCTTGTGATAATCCCGCCCCACTTCGAGCAATTTTAATTTTTTCACCTAACGTCATTGCTTTATGACCTCCTTATAACTTTCGGCTTTAATTGTGTGGCAAAATAGTAAATAAAGCCATAGACCAACTGTAACAACGCTGTTACTTTGCGTAACATCAGCCATTAATATCAATATCATATGTATATTATCATATAATCTTTGTTTATAACGCTTTGCGACCTATGTAGTAAAATCCGTTTGATTTATTTCCGTTCATAGTTGTAAAAGTTAAATGTTCATATTCTAATTCTTCAAAATCAGATAAAAGTGTCTTAATCCATTCTTCGCTGTGATGACGAAGTACTGCCCCTTCGGGAAGCTCAAACACTCCATATACACCGTGCTTTTCACAGTATTTTTCATATCTTTCTAAATTACGGCTATCTTCATTCAGCAGAAAATCATTTACATAAATAACGCCGTCTTTTTTCAGCACTCTGCGAATATTCCTAATTAACTGCTCTTGGTCGTCATTGCTACTTATGCAGGTTAGTACAGCGAAAAGAATAACGGCATCAACAGAATTATCAGCAGCAGGAATATGCCCCTCAACCATAGTGTGCAAGTTTAATTGCGGAAATGTTGCATTACCTCTTTTTATCATTTCTTTGGAAAAATCAAAGCCCGTGAGATTTTCATATCCCAAAGCAGATAATTCGTTTAGTGTTCTGCCATATCCACAACCAACATCTACAATAATAGCTTTTTTTGATACGTACCTTTCAAACTCTTTGCTTTGAAAAGGGGTAGTAAATGTTTTTGTTTCGGCAACATCATTCCAATAATTTTTTTGTTCCATAGTGTATATTCCTTTTGTTATTTATTTTTATACTCACTCGGCGAGCAACCGTAGTTTTTCTTAAATGTTTCCGCAAAGTAACTGACACCGCCAAAACCTACACTGAGGGCGATTTCAGTTATTGGCATTTCACTATGCTTCAGCAATTTTATTGCTCTTTTCAGGCGGTAGCCTATTAAATAATTGGTAGGTGTGTCCTGCAAATATTTTTTGAATATTACAAGGCAGGTACTTTTGCTCACATTTCCTGCAGCGGCAATATCTTGAAGCGTGACCTTACCCGCATAATTTTTCTGTATAAAGGACAGCATATCTTTCAGTACAGAGAGATTTCGGTCTTGTTTTTTCATTCTGCGTACCTTTACAGCATTTTCCGTCAAGAGTATCCAAATATGATAAAAGGCATTTTGAATGTAAAGCGGTGCGTTATTCTTGTCGCGGCAAGAATACATCGCTTCAATGTCGGACAGTATCGCACTTTGCCACTCTGTATGATGGTCGAGCAAAATATACGGCAAGGAGTTATCTGAAAGCAATGGTGAAACAAAATCGTGTTCGATATACTGTGATGTACAGAGAAGCATTGGGTGTAGAAGAATACAATAAAATTCACACTCATTATGTGAAATAGAAAATCCGTAATGTATTTGCCTTGCGTTGACGATAATGCCTTGTCCGGCTTCAAGATGCAATATCTCGCCATTTACATTGTAATCCATACTGCCCGACAACACTGATATAAATTCGAGGTCATCGTGCCAATGACTGTCGGCGGCAAAATTCGGATAATTTGAAAGCAAACCTTTGCGAATATACGCCATATATCCGTTATAATCATACTTCACTCTTTCAGAGTCGTCAGCCCGTTTTTCTACAATAGCCATACTTCACCACCAAACTCACGATATTGTTATGATTATCAGAGAAATATCGAAAGTATTTATTTTTATACCGTGATATAATTATACTCGAAATTAATTGACAAGTCAATGGGGGTTGGAATATTGATAAAAGTATTTGCCGATAAGGATTTTAATAAAAAGCTCGTTTCCCTTGTTATTCCCATAGCGTTGCAACAGCTTATGCTCAGCGTTGTGAGCGCTTCGGATGCCATAATGCTTAACCTCATATCGCAAGATAAAATGGCGGCGGTATCCCTCGCAACACAGATAACATTTGTGGAAAATCTCTTTTTGACGGCTATGACGATCGGACTTTCCATGCTTGCCGCACAGTATTGGGGAAAGAAAGACAAGGCGGCGGTTGAGAGGATATTTGCCTATGTAATGAAAATCACGGCAGCCGTGTCATTTGTATTCTTTATAGTGGCACTATTCTTTCCGAGGTTTTTAATGGAACTTCTCACCAACGAGCCGAGTTTAATTGACGGCGGTGCTGAATATCTGCGGTTGGTTGCCCCTTCCTATCTCTTAACGGGTATTTCGCAAATTTATCTTTGCACGCTGAAGAACTCCGGCAGAGCAAAGAAATCAAGTATTATCAGTAGCGTTTGTATGGTTGGAGATATATGTATGAACATAGTCCTGATTGTAGGACTGCTTGGCTTTCCCCGACTTGAAATTGCAGGTGCGGCTATCTCAACATCTATCGCAAGAGCTATTGAAGTGCTTTGGTGTATAATTGAGGTAGCTAAGAAAGATAGAGTAAAACTTCGACTAAATAATATACTGCATACCGACAAAATACTCCGCCGTGACTTTTGGAAATACACAACGCCCGTTCTCGGTAACGAAATCGTTTGGGGTGTAGGCTTTACGATGTTCTCGGTTATTATGGGGCATCTTGGAAGCGATGCGGTTGCCGCCAATTCTATCGCAAATATTGTGAAAAACCTTGTTTGCTGCCTATGTCTTGGACTTGGTAGCGGTGGCGGTATAATGATAGGTAATGAACTTGGATGCGGTCAGCTTGAACGAGCCAAAATATACGGTGGCAGATTGTGTGTCATATCCGTTCTCGGCGGTGTTTTGTCAGGACTTGTATTACTCGCATTCAGCCCGCTTATTCTATCTGTTGTCAATTTGAGCGATACGGCAACCGAATATCTGGGATGGATGCTTGTTATATGCTCTTACTATATGATAGGAAAATCGGTCAACACTACGACTATCGCAGGCATCTTCTGTGCAGGCGGTGACAGCAAATTCGGTTTCCTTTGCGATACCGTTGTGATGTGGTGCATTACCGTTCCGCTTGGGTTGGTTGCGGCGTTTGTTTTGAAATTACCCGTAATAGCGGTATATTTTATCGTCAGCCTTGACGAACTACTGAAACTTCCTGCGGTATATATCAATTATAAAAAATACAAATGGGTCAAAGACTTAACTAATAAGGAGGCTACTTAAAATGGCAATGAAGGATAAATTACATACAGGAGAACTCTATTTACCGAGCGATAAGGAAATAATGCACGATCAGTTAAAGCGACTTGACCGCCTTTATGATTTCAACCAAACAAGACCTTCAGAAATGGATAAAAGGCACGCACTTATGAAAGAAATGTTTGCCGAAATTGGTGAAGGTTGCTACATAGAACCGCCATTCTATTCTAATATGGGTGCTGGTCATATTCATTTTGGAAAGAATATTTACTGCAATTTCGGTGTAACTATGGTTGACGATACACACATTTATGTCGGCGACTATACTATGTTTGGTCCTAATGTAACGGTGGCAACCGCAGGTCACCCAATACTACCCGAGCTGCGTGAGCAGGGCTATCAGTATAATGCACCTGTTCGCATCGGCAAAAACTGTTGGATAGGTGCCGGTGTTCTCATAATGCCCGGCATTACCATTGGCGATAATGTTGTTGTCGGTGCAGGTAGCGTTGTCACAAAAAACTTACCCGACAATGTGATAGCAGTCGGCAACCCCTGCCGTGTGCTTCGTAAAGTAAACGAACACGATAGAGAGTATTATTTTAAGGATAAAAAGATAGATTGGTCTGAAATAGAATAAGACAAAAAACAACGACAGGCGATCACCTGTCGTTGTTTTAATATACTTAATTACATTTTAGCAAGATTTGCTTTAAGAGCTTCAAGTTGTTCACGAAGTGCTGCAGGCAATTTTTCTCCAAACTTCTTGTAGTGGTCTTCAATCTCTTCTGCTTCCTTGGTCCAAACATCTTTGTCAACCTTAAGGATTGATTTAAGAGTTTCAATATCCATATCAAGGTCGGTAAGGTCGATATCCTCAGGTTGAGGAATATAACCAATAGCGGTCTCAGTAGCGGTAGCATTACCTTCGCAACGCTCAACAATCCAGTTAAGAACACGCATATTATCGCCAAAGCCCGGCCATACAAAGTTGCCCTCGTCATCGGTACGGAACCAGTTAACGTTGAAAATCTTTGGAGCCTTGTCGCCAAGTTTTTCACCCATTTCGAGCCAGTGAGCAAAGTAGTCGCCCATATTGTAACCGCAGAAAGGCAGCATTGCCATTGGGTCACGACGTACAACACCAACTGCACCTGCAGCAGCTGCTGTAGTCTCTGATGCCATAGCAGAGCCGATAAATACACCGTTAACCCAATCTTTTGATTGATATACAAGCGGTGCACATTTAGCACGACGTCCGCCAAATACGATAGCAGAAATCGGAACGCCTGCACCCTTGTTAAATTCGTCAGAAATGCAGGGGCAGTTTTCAGCAGGAGCTGTAAAGCGTGAGTTGGGGTGTGCTGCATAGGTTGACTTGTCAGCCTTAACAAACATTGAAGGATTCCAAGGATTACCCTTCCACTCAAGTGCGTTAACGGGGGGATTCTTATCAAGACCCTCCCACCAAACGGTGTTATCGTCAAGATTTAATGCAACGTTTGTAAAGATGGTGTTTTTCTTGGTTGACTCAAGAGCATTGAAGTTTGAGTGAACATTGGTGCCGGGAGCAACGCCAAAGAAACCGTTTTCGGGGTTGATAGCATAAAGTCTGCCGTCAGGACCTATCTTCATCCAAGAAATGTCGTCACCAACAGTCCAAATCTTGTAGCCCTTTTCACGTAGATATTCGGGCGGAATAAGCATTGCAAGGTTGGTCTTACCGCAAGCTGATGGGAAAGCAGCAGCGATATAACGAACCTCACCCTTTGGATTCTCAAGACCCAAAATAAGCATATGCTCGGCCATCCAGCCTTCTTTCCAGCCTTGGTAAGAAGCAATACGAAGTGCAAAGCACTTTTTACCTAAAAGAACATTGCCGCCGTAGCCTGAGTTAACAGAGATAATTGTGTTATCCTGCGGGAAGTGGCAGATATATCTCTTTTCGGGGTCAACATCACAACGTGAGTGTAAACCGCGTACCCAGTCATTGCTGTCGCCTAAAACTTCAAGAACCTTAGGGCTAACACGGGTCATAATAACCATATTAAGAACAACATAGATAGAGT
>JAUNAM010000042.1 GCA_030527615.1 Clostridia bacterium | reverse complement strand
GACAGGATTTGAACCTGCGGCCTCTGCGTCCCGAACGCAGCGCTCTACCAAACTGAGCCACGCCTCGATCTCTATTAAATTTTCACCACAAAATTATGGTTAATTTCGTATCTGTGGGATTATATGTGGTCGTAGCGGTATTTACCGCTGATTTATAAATACTGTGCCACCGATAAAGTGGCTGTTTGTAAGGGATTGTTGCAGTTCGGTAGATTTTGCTCTAACCGTTCGGTATGGTATCCCGAACGCAGCGCTCTACCAAACTGAGCCACATCTCGATATTAAATTGTTATAAAAAGAAAAGTATTGCTAAATTAATCTATCCGCGCTGCTACTCCGCTTACTCTTGCGGTACCCAAAATTTTTTACGGCTTGGGGCGCCTAAAAATTTTGACCGCTGCGCCTTTTTTGCTCTCGCTGCATCACCCACAGGGTGCGCTCGGCAAAAAACTACCAAACTGAGCCACATCTCGATATTAAATTGTTATAAAAAGAAAAGTATTGCTAAATTAATCTATCCGCATTAATCTGTATTAAATTAGCCTATTTATTATATAAAAACTAAATTAAAATGTCAACACAAAATTTTATTCTCTACAAATACCTCAAATTTACATTTTTAATAGGTTTTTTAAAGGATAAACTAATCTAAATGTATATTTGAGGTGGGTTTATGAAAAAGCAACTTTTAACCTTTATACCAATAATAATTATATCGGTTTTGTTTTTGTTTTCGGCATACCGAGAGCCGGTGGGCAAATCGGCGCTTTTTTGTGACCAAAACGGCGATTTTACCATACTTATTGTGTCCGACCCGCAATGCGACACCAAGGCACAATGGCAAGAGGCTGCTGATGAGCTTGAAAGGCTTATTGTGCGGTCAGCCCCCGATTTTGTTTTGATTAACGGTGATATGAACACCTACAACAAAATCGATGCCGATTTGTGGGATATGTTTATCTCGCCCATCACCGGCAGAAATGTTTTTTGGTCTACTACAAACGGCAATCATGACCCATACACCGACAAGCACTATAAAATGTACAAAAGCTATGCGCGGTGTTTAAATGAGTGCGTTTCTAAGGGTGACCCAAATTTTGAGGCAGAGCGCCCTATGAACTATGTAATACCCATATATTCTTTTGACGGCAAAAGGGTGGTATTTGCAATTTATGCGCTGGATAGCGGCACATCAAACACCAACGGCTACGAGGGTCTAACCTCGCGCCAAATTGCATGGTACGCTCAACAGTCAAACGCCCTAAAACGTCAAAACAATGGGTGTGAGGTTACTTCTATTATGTGTTTGCACACCCCCATACCGCAGGTTATTGATATGTTTTACAGCAGTGCTACCGCCCAAAACGCCACACCCAAAATAGCAGGAGGGCTATACCCCGTTTATGGCAAAACCCGACAAAGTGATGAGGCAATTACCGATTATCGTTGCGAAAATGGAACCTATGTTTCAAAAAGCTTTATTCACACAACCGCACCGCAAAACGACCGAGGAATTTTTAAAAAAGTGTTAAAACAGGGCGATGTAAAGGCTATGATATTCGGTCATGAGCACAAAACCAACCTAATTGGCTCTTACAAGGGGGTGCAGCTGTCTTTTGCGGGCAAGCTTTCAACCGGATGCTACAGCGATACGTTTTGCCGCGGCGGCAGGGTGATAAAATTTAACGAGTATTGCCCCCAAAATTTTACATCACAGTGGTTAGGCGCCCTGCCCACCTCGCCCGACCAACCGGCGGTATACTCTGACGGCAACATAGCAAAATAAAAGGCTTTATATTTAACCGCTTTTATGGTAAAATGTTAAAAATAAAGCGAGGTGAACACGGTGCTTAAAAAAATGATTAAAAAACAGAATAAAGACATAACCCCCATAGTTTTGGGCACCGTTGATTCCACCAACAGCGTTGCCAAAGCGGCGGCTGTTGAGGGCGCCCCAGAGGGCACCGTTATAATTGCCAACCGCCAAACGGCAGGCCGTGGGCGACTTGGTCGCAGCTTTGTGTCAAAATCGGGCGGGGTTTATATGTCGCTTGTTTTGCGACCTGATATCTCCCCTGCCGATACGCTTTTTATAACGGTGGCAGCCGCCGTAGCCGCTGCACGCGCAATCGAGGCGGTATCAAACCAAAAATGTGAAATAAAATGGGTAAACGATATTTATATAAACGACAAAAAGGTATGCGGCATACTTACCGAGGGCGAAATTAACGCCGACGGCACACTAAATTTTGCCGTCTTGGGCGTGGGCATAAATCTGTTTAAGCCGCAAGGCGGTTTTCCAAGTAATTTACCGTTGGCAAGTAGTGTGTTCAACAAAAAAGGAATTTTTTTGAACAAAAATGTCCAAAAATCAAAAATAATTGCCGAATTTTGCAAAAATTTCTTTAATTTTTATAAAAATTTGAAAAAAAAAGACGTTATAAAGGAATACCAGTCACGCTCTTTTCTTACAAACAAGCAAATTACATACACCAAAAACGGTAAAACACAAAGTGCTGTCGTGCTGGGTATAGACGACAATGCTAATTTGATTGTAAAGGGTGAAGGCGACACCGAAATACTGTCACACGGAGAAATACAAATTGTTGGAATGGAGCAACCGGCCGTATGAGAAAAGATGGTATAAAAAGGCTTTCGCTTTGTGCAATATTTACCGCCTTTATTGCGGCATCGGCTTGGGTATCAATACCAACCCCCCTTGGTATTAATCTTACCATGCAGCTTTTTGGTGTGTGCTTGGCTGCATTCTGCTTGGGCGTTAAAGCGGCGCTTGCATCGGTGGCGGCATATATTGCCATAGGCGCTGTGGGGCTGCCGGTGTTTTCGTCATTTAGCGGTGGTGCGGGTGTATTATTTGGCGCTTCGGGCGGATTTTTATGGGGTTTTTTGGCGGCTGCGGCACTTTGCGGATTAGCGGCAAAGGTAAAAAACCGTGCGGTTAAAATTTTGCTGTGTGTATCTTCGGTGGCGGTATGTCATTTGATAGGTGTAATACAATATTGCTTGGTGTCGGGAGTTGGTCTTTGGGCGGCAATAATATCGGCATCTCTGCCCTTTTTGATAAAGGATTTTATAATTGTATTTTTAGCTGCTCTAACAGCAAAAAAGCTTAATAAGGTATTAAAAGGATAGCAATTGTGGCACCCTCCGTAAGGAAGGTGCCCCAATTTTATTCGCCTTACGGCGAGTTATATTGCCTATGGCAGTTTTGGAAGCGAATAAAATAAAACTGAAACACTTTGTGTTTCAATAAAACTTTCCGAAAAGAAAAATAACACTTCTACTTCCTTATAAACCCTATATCATCATAATCTATAATCCCCATTACCCACAGCAAAGCCAAATACAATATTCCGCATATAGCGCACAATGATGCTATATAAACAATGCCGTAGGGATTTAAAAATAAACCTAACAGGGTTTTTATGGCAAAGCATATAGAAAAGGACAAACAAACAGGTATTAAAAAGATTTGCACAAGGTCTATTTTCAGCTGACTTACTTTAAGCAGGCGCCGTGTGTTTAACACGCCGGTTAAAAGGTTAGAAAAATACATAATGCCGATAAAGCCATAAATACCAAAGCGTTTTAAAAACAGCACTATAAGTATAATTCGTATGGCGGAATCGCAAATACTTGCCCAAAAGGTGTATTTTTGCTGGTCCAGCCCCTTTAAAATTCCGTCGCAAACGGCATCTAAATACATAAACAGCACAATGGGGGAGAGCGCACAAAGCAAAAAGCCAACGCCCTCGTCTTTGTAAATCAACACACCCAGTGCTCTGCCGCCCACAAAAAACAAGGCTGAAAAAATAATTGCCACAAGACTTGTGATTTTAATTATTCGGTATGCCACGCTGCGCACAACACCAAACTTGCCCTGTATTGCCGCCTCACTCATTTCGGGGATAAGCAGGGTAGACAGCGCATTTAACAGGGTAGACGGAAAAAACAAAATAGGCAGCGCCATACCCTTTATCATACCAAAAAGCGATATACCGTTGCCACTTGCCGATAAAAACAGAGGAACTAAAACGTTTTCACACATACGAAGCAGCGAATTTAAATATCTGCCCGCAGTAATTGGCAGGGCAATGTGTGTAATTTGTGATAGCAAAGAAAGACTTTTTCGATAGGTGTTTATTGACTTTACCTTTTTAAAATCAAATTTGTACCTTGTGTATAAATATATACAAGAAACGGCTTCGGCTACTGTATCGCCAAGCAGCACTATCGCACAGGTATATTCAAGACCAAGACGGTTATATTTTGTAACAAGGCACAAAACCAAAACTATGCGAACCGCCTGCTCAAGCAACTGTGAGCACGACGACGGCGCCGCTTTACGTCGGGCGATAAAATATCCTTTAAAACAACTGCAAAAACCCATAAACGGCAGGGAAAAGCCTAATATTTTAAGCGACAGAGCCGCACGTGCATCATGCAAAAGGCGGTTTGCCATAACTTCCCCGCCAAAAAACAAAACGGCAATACTAAAGACGGCAATCAAAAGCGATATCCCACAGCATTTTTTTAAAATGCGTCTAATGCCCGATTTATTGCCGACGGCAAGCTCTTCACTAATCAGTCGGGTAACGGCGGTACTGATACCGCTTGTTGCAAAGGTAGCGCTAAACATATAAACCGAAAATACAAGCTGATAAAGACCAATGCCCTCGGCACCTATTTTTGCCGCGAGCCAAACCTTAAAAATAATGCCCGCAAAGCGAAGCACCAGTGATGATACGGTAAGTATAGCGGCGTTTTTAATAAAAAGTGTTTTTTTCATATATATAATCCCCATAATTTACATATCAATTATATTTATGAGGTTAACTGTTGAAAAAGAATAATTTTTAATGTAAAATGATAGTAATAATAACTATATTAAGGAGGCGGCAACGTGAAAACACCGCTTGCAGATAGGGTAAGACCCACCACAATTGATGAGGTTGCAGGGCAAAAGCATCTTTTGGGGCAGGGTAAGATACTTCGAAAAATAATAGAATCGGGTGAAATACCAAATCTTATATTTTACGGTCCGTCGGGTGTGGGCAAAACCACCGTTGCAAAGATAATTGCCGCACGTGCCGGCAAAAAGCTGTGTTACTTAAATGCCACTACGGCATCTACCGCCGATATAAAAGAGATTATCGGTGAAATCGGCACACTTGATGCTGCAGGCGGAATACTTTTATATCTTGACGAAATTCAGTATTTTAATAAAAAGCAACAGCAAATTTTGTTGTCATATATTGAAAACGGCGACATTACACTTATTGCATCTACTACCGAAAATCCGTATTTTTATGTTTACAATGCAATACTCAGCCGTTCTACCGTGTTTGAGTTTAAAACGCTGGGTTCTACTGATATAGCCGAGGTTTTAAAACGTGCCATAGGCATTTTAAGCGACGAGCATAACAAACAGATTATAGCAAATGATGACAGCGTTAACAAAATTGCCCGTGCGGCGGCAGGGGATGTTCGCCGTGCACTTAATATGTTAGAGTTGTGCATTATGTTAACCGCAAATTCTGACACACCCGAGCTGTCAGATGATATAGTCGAGCAAATTTTAGCCGGCAATTCGGTGCGATATGACCGCGAGGGTGATGAGCATTATGACATTATATCGGCATATCAAAAATCTATGCGAGGGTCCGACCCCGATGCTGCAATATATTACCTTGCACGACTGCTTGCTGCCGGTGACCTGCCAAGCGCCTGCCGCAGACTTCTTGCCTGTGCCAATGAAGATGTAGGACTCGCCTATCCCCAGATAATTCCGATAGTTAAGGCGGCTGTTGACACAGCACAGATGTTAGGCTTACCCGAAGGTAGATTGCCGCTTGCCAATGCGGTAATACTGGTTGCAACCGCACCTAAGTCTGTGTCGGCTCATGATGCCATAGGTGCGGCTTTAGCGGACGTCGAAAGGGGAATAGGCGGCGACATTCCGCGTCATTTGCAAAACAAGCACTTTGACGGTGAGGATGCCGAAGTCAAGGGTCAGCATTATCTTTACCCACATTCATACCCTATGCATTATGTAAACCAACAATATTTGCCCGACAACATTAAAAATAAGGTTTATTATCAGTTTGGTGACAACAAAAACGAACAATTATTTAAAGAGTATTGGGATAAAATAAAAAAATAAACGTTTTGCCGAGGTGAGCACATATTATGACCTTTTCATTATCAAAAAAGACGCGGGCGTTATGGCAAATAAGAATATTATTTATCTTTATAATTTTGTGTGCTGTTATTGCCTTTTTCAGTCGATACAGTCTGTGGTTTTTGCTGCCCGCATCAATCATAGCTACATTGGGGCTTGGTGCGGCGTTTGTATATGTACCCTTTTATTTTAAAAGCTATAGGATAACGGTTGATGAAAACAGTATAAGCATAAGTAAAGGCATCATAATAAAAACAACAAATATTATGCCGTTTCCGCGGCTGGTTTTTGCCGAAAGCTTTACCACGCCCTTGGCATCGCTTATGAAGCTTAAATGTGTTATGCTCAAAGCGGCTCGCGGATGGATACTGATTCCCGAAATAGAGGCGGACAATGCCGAGTTTTTGCTCAATAATTTAAGGGTGAAGTCAAATGATTAAAACCACCTTTAAAGCGCACCCCATAATGATACTCTCGCTAATGCGCCCATATATTTTTGTTTTGGTGCTGCCGCTTGTACGTGCGCTAATACAATATGTAACCACCGGACAAATAGATGGCTTGCTTAATTTAGAGATTATAGCCTTTTCGATTGTGTTGACTATCGCGATTTTAAGCTATCGCGCAATCAGCGTTACGGTGTCTGACCAATATTTGACCGTTAAAAAGGGGATATTTATAAAACGCCGTGCTGTAATCGAGTTATCACGCCTTTCAAGTGTGGTGCTGCGCCGAAATATAGCCGACCTATTGTTTGGTAGTGTAGAGTGCGCCATTAATACCGAGGCAGGCCGCCCGCAAAAAAGCGATTTTGCCTTTAAAATGTATATTCGTGATACAAAAAGGCTTTTTGCTATGGTCTACGGTGATGAGGCCCGTACCACGATAAAGTTTTCGCCTACCAAAATCGCATTGCTTGCCGCAACAACGTCGTCCGCCTTTAGCGGTATGGTTATCGGTGTACCGGTTATTAATCAACTGGGCGATTTGTTGGGTGTGGCGTTATCTGATATGTTTTTAAATGAGATAAACAGCATTTCTTCAAAGCTTGATACCGTTTTTCCGCCAATCATAAATACAATTTCGCTTGTTTTGTTGGCGGCTTATGCAATTTCCTTTTTAACAACCTTTTTAAAAAACGTCAACTTTAAGCTTTTGAGCGATAAAAATAATATAGAAATAAAATCGGGTCTTATTGTCAGGCGATATATTGTTTTTAAGAAATCAAAGGTTAATAATGTTTGTATAGAGCAAACCCCGTTAATGCGGTTGGCAAGGCGTTATTCTATGAGGGCGTCTATCGGCGGATACAGCGATAAAAAGGGTGAAAAATCGGTGGTAGTGCCGGCGGCGACCTATAAAAGTCTGATAAAAGAACTTAAAACCCAATTTTTACAGTATAATGTTGGCAAAAATATTATAAATCCGTTGCACACAAAAGCCAACCGAAACCGATTTTTCTTTGCACCAATAGTTTGTGCTTTTGCTATAATTGCGGCAGGTGCGGTAACGGCTATTTTATTTGAGCATTTTAAGAGCCTCATTGTTTTTACAACACTTGTTTTATTTGGTATAGATGCTTATTATGCATACGTTTGCTACTGTAAATACAAAAGGGGTAAACTGTGCTTTAATGACAGTGTTTTTGCTTCGGGAATGTTTGGCTTTAATACGCGTGAGATGTATTGCGACAAAAACAATATCGGCATTATAAAAATTATTCAAACGCCGGCAGATAGGCGGTACAAAACCTGCAAGCTGAAGCTTACCGTTCGTTCAGAGCAGGCGGACAGCATAAGGGTAAACAACATAGATTTAAAAACCGCTTTGACCGAAATTAAAAACAACTTTAGCTTACAAAAAACACCCTTTAACGAATAAATAGCCCAAGGCTGCAAATAATAAATCTGAAAATCTTAATGTTTCACGTGAAACATTGAAGGAGAGAATTTATGGGTTTATTACTTAACTGCCTTAGGGCTTTTTTTGTTGGCGGACTTTTGTGCTTGATAGGGCAAATACTAATCGACTACACAAAGCTTACACCCGCAAGAATACTTGTGTCGTATGTAGTGGCGGGTGTGGCACTTACGGCGGTTGGTGTTTACGACCCCATAGTTAAGTTTGCAGGGGCGGGGGCAACCGTGCCGCTTACGGGCTTTGGATATTCGTTGGTTATGGGTGTGCGCGAGGCGGTAGGGCAGTACGGTTTGATAGGCGCTTTGTGCGGCGGACTTACCGCAACCGCTGCAGGAATATCGGCGGCGATTTTCTTTGGGTTTATAATGTCGCTTTTATTTAAATCGGGAGATAAATAAAACTTTTTGTTTACAAAGACCAATTTTGTATGTATAATGGTGACAGCAATGTTTCACGTGAAACATTGCTGTCGCTTTTGCGTTTATATTATATTTATATATTATATATTTAACTTAAAATTACTTTCATATTAATAAGCGATTACGGAGGGCGTTGTTTTGGGTAAAATAGTTTCTATTGTTAATCAAAAAGGCGGCGTGGGTAAAACCACAACCGCAGTAAACCTTGCCGCAGGCATAGGTCTTGCCGGCAAAAAGGTGCTACTTGTTGATGCCGACCCACAGGGTAATTCTACCAGTGGATACGGTATAAGTAAAAAAGCAGGCGGCGCTACATCTTATGAACTGCTTATTGGCGCCGCAAAGGCAGAAAGCGCCATAATAAAGACCGATTTTAAAAACGTTGACGTTATTCCCGCCTCTATGAATTTGGCGGCAGCCGAGGTCGAGCTTGTTGATATCGAGCATCGAGAGGCTATGCTTAAAAACGCTTTGGCACCCGTCAGAGAAAATTATGATTACATATTTATAGATTGTCCGCCGTCGTTGGGGCTTATCACAATCAATGCGTTAAATGCGGGGGATACGGTGCTTGTGCCTATTCAGTGTGAATATTTTGCATTAGAGGGTCTTTCGCAGCTGATGTCATCTATCAGACAGATAAAGCGGCTTTACAACCCCACGCTTGAAATTGAGGGTATAGTGCTCACCATGTTTGACGGCAGACTTAACCTTACACAGCAGGTTGTTGGTGAAATTAAAAAGTTTTTTGCAAATAAACTTTACAAAACGGCAATTCCACGCGGTGTTCGCTTGTCCGAGGCACCAAGCCACGGACTGCCCATTCAGTATTATGACAAGCGCTCAAAGGGCGCTGTTGCCTATAATGATTTGGCAAAAGAATTTATTAAGAGAAACAAGAGGGGATAATTATGGCAGCAAAAAAAGGTGGTCTTGGCAAAGGCCTTGACATATTGTTTGATGAAAACGCTACAGAAGAAAAGGGTGTTGTTACCCTTCGTCTTTCTGAAATAGAGCCTAATCGCAATCAACCTCGCACCAATTTTGATGAGGAGGCTCTCACAGAGCTTGCCGAAAGCATAGAAAAGCACGGACTTATTCAGCCGATAGTTGTGCGACCCACATCAAGCGGCGCATATCAAATAGTTGCAGGCGAACGCCGTTGGCGTGCTTGCCGTATGGCGGGGCTTAACGAGGTGCCGGTTGTTATTAAAGAACTTGATGACCAAAACTATTTTGAAATAGCCCTTATTGAAAATTTGCAGCGTGAGGACTTGAATGCTGTCGAAGAGGCACAGGGTTATAAAACGCTTGTTGATACATACGGTCTTACTCAAGAACAGGTTGCCGAAAGCGTTGGCAAATCACGCAGCGCCGTTACAAACGCTTTGCGACTGTTAAATCTTGATGAGGCATCGCTTGAAGCGCTTAAAAACGGCGAAATTTCAGCCGGTCACGCTCGTGCGCTGTTGGCGGTTGAAGATACAGTGGTTCGTGCACAAATGCTAACAGCCGCAAAGTCAGGCGCCTCTGTGCGTGAGCTTGAGGCAATCGCCAAGGGAAAAAAAGAAACACAATCCAAAACAAAGATAAAACCTCAAAACAATTTTTATAACGAGGTTGCCTTGTCTCTTAAAAACGAGCTTGGCAGAAAAGTAGATATAAAAGCAAAGGGCAAGGGCAAGGGCACCATCACAATAGAATTTTACAGCGATGACGAGCTCACCGACTTTGCCAAAAAACTGTGCGAGTAATGGGGTGTAATTATGGAAATAAAAGCATCTGCCGTTTATGGAAAAGACGCAATAGTTAAGTTTTCAAAAAGCCAAATCAAAGATAATAAAATAATATTTATAATTACAATCGCTTTATCCGTGTTTTGTGCCCTTGTTTCAATAATAAGTCTAACAGGTCAGCTATATGTTGAGGGCATAGGTTTGCTTTTACTCATGGCATTCTTTTTGCTTTACACCTTTTATTTAATGCCTATAATCAACTACAAACAAAATATGAGAAAATTCGGCGATATTAAACAGGATTATGTTTTTGCCGACAAAAAACTTACAGCAACAACCGACTCTTGCGGAGTGAAAGGTTCATCTGAAGTAGAATATGCTTCGCTGGTAAAAATTACCGAAACCAAAGAATATTGGTTTATCTATATTACAAAATCACAGGCGTTTATAGTGGATAAATCAACCGTCACCGACGGCAGCGCAGAAGATTTGCGTGCTTTATTGATTAAAAACATCGACAACGGAAAATACAAAATAAAATGTAAATAAAGGGGACAAAAATGACCAAACGTCATAGAAACCGTGCGGCTAACCGCAATTTTAGGCGCAGACCGCCACCTACCAGCCTTCTTAAATAAACACAAAACTAAATTTAAGGAGGAATTATGCAAAAACAGACGGCAGACCGCAACATTGTTGCTTTCAGATTGCAGAAATCAGATAAGACTGTTTATCGCTTTAAAATCTGACATCTGACCTCTGATATCTGACGACTGAGATTTGCATTGTGCATTGGTTTATGTATTATATTTTTTCAATCTTAGCTCTGCTTTGTTGGAGCGGTTCTGACCTATTTTCAAAAAAAGGAACAAACGAGCACGACAAAAACAGCCATTGGAAGGTTATATTTGCCGTAGGACTTATAATGGGTATACATTTTTTGATCACCCTTGTCGGCGGTGTGATAATCGATAATACCGTTGGTGTTGACGGTGTTCCTAAAATAATATCAAGCCTGTTTTACACCGATTTTAAGCCGTTTGACTTTATACGCTATTTGCCGGTGGCGGCGCTTTATATTTTTGCAATGGCTTTAGGCTATATAGGACTTCGCTATATTGAGCTATCTATTTCTTCGCCTATATGCAATTCTTCGGGTGCGTTGGCGTTTGTTTTGTGTTTGATTTTCGGCTTGGTTTCAACCGATGATATTACATTGACCACCGTAATCGGTATTGTTATGATAACAATAGGCATTGTGGCGCTTGGCTTTGTCGAGCAAAAAGAGGATGACCAAATAAAGCAAGCCCGTCGCGAAAAGGCAAACCGCAAATACACAAAAAGCATTTTAGCGTTTTTGCTGCCCATTTCTTATCTTATAATTGACGCCCTGGGCACTGTTGGTGACGAATTGATTTTTGCCAAAACCGACATTACCGACTATGCGGCAAACTCGGCGTTTGAGCTAACCTTTTTCTTGTTGGCGATTTTTGCCTTCGTTTGGTTAAAACTGATTAAAAAAGACACCGTGTTTAAGGGCAATAAGGATTTGATGTTAGGTGGCCTGTGCGAAACGGTAGGACAGGTGTTTTATATGGCGGTTATGTTTAGCGATTTTTCGGCCGGAATGGTAATTATCTCTGCTTACTGTGCAATATCTGTGCTTTGGAGCCGCATATTCCTAAAAGAAAAAATGTCGTGGAAGCATTATACTGTTATCGCACTTGTAATTGCCGGAATTGTAATTTTAGGTTAAATATATATTGCTTTTATCACGTTAAAGTGATAAAATAACTCTTGTTTTGAAATACGGTTTTATTAGGAGAATTTTAAAATGTCAACTCAAACAAAAAAGAGCAGCTTTAGCGGCTCGATAGGCTTTGTGCTTGCGGCTGCGGGCAGTGCCGTGGGCGTGGGCAATATTTGGCGATTTCCGACACTTGCGGCAAAAAACGGCGGAGGTCTGTTTTTAATCACCTATTTGGTGTTGGTGCTTACCTTTGGCTTTTCGCTGCTTATAACCGATATTGCCATTGGCAGAAAAACCGGCAAAAGCGCTACCGAAGCACTTAGGCTTGTGCACCCAAAATGGAATTGGCTTGGCAAGCTTACCTTTTTGGTACCGGCTATAATCCTTTGTTATTACATTGTTATCGGCGGCTGGATTTTAAAATATATGGTGGCATCGATTACCGACTTTACCGCAATCGCCGGCGATAATTATTTTACAAGCTTTATGACATCAAAGGCGGCGCCTATATTTTGGATGCTTGTTTATATGGCAATCACCGCATTTATAGTTTATTGTGGTGTTGAAAAGGGCATAGAGCGCTTTTCAAAAATAGTTATGCCGACACTTCTTGTGCTGATAATCGGTATAAGCGTATTTGCGCTGACATTAAAGCATACCGACCAAAACGGCGTTACCCGCACGGGGCTACAAGGTCTTTTGGTTTACATAAAGCCGGATTTTAGCGGCGTTACCTTTAAGTCGTTTATGAACACGTTAATGGACGCTATGAGTCAGCTGTTCTTTTCGCTTTCGGTCGCTATGGGTATTATGATAACCTATGGCTCTTATGTTAAAAAGGATGTTGACCTTAACAAATCGGTTACTCAAATCGAAATATTTGATACAGCGGTTGCCTTCCTTGCCGGACTAATGGTAATCCCTACCGTGTTTGTGTTCCAAGGTCTTGAGGGTATGAAGGCAGGTCCCGGACTTATATTTATATCTCTGCCCAAGGTTTTTGAGGCGATGGGCATTGCCGGCAGAATAGTAGGCCCCGCATTCTTTATTATGGTTGCGTTTGCTGCGCTGACCTCAAGCGTTTCTATTATGGAGGCTATCGTTGGCAGCCTTATGGAAAGCTTTAAATCAAGCCGCAAAAAAATCAGCATAATCGTGGCTGTGGCGGCGGCTACCGGCGCAGTGCTTGTTTGTCTGGGCTACAATGCTCTTTATTTTGAGCTGACGCTGCCCAACGGCAGCACAGGTCAATTGCTTGACGCGCTTGATTACTTGACCAACAACCTTATGATGCCGATAGTCTCAATCTGCACCTGTGTGTTAATTGGTTGGATTGTAAAGCCCAAATGGGTTATGGACGAGATAGAAAGCAGCGGCCGCCTCGGCAGAAAAAAGCTGTATGTTGTAATGATAAAATACCTTGCTCCTGCGCTTATGGTTATGTTGCTTTTACAAGCTTTTGGAGTATTTAACTTTTTAAGAAAATAAATATTGTTTTTCAGGTGGATAAACCCGGTGTTTATCCACCTTTTTTTGCATTTAGTTGTGCTTTAAAACACACAAAAACCCAAGATGTAGTGGTGCCAAAAAAAGATAAAAAATTTTTTAAAAAAAGTCAAAAAAAGTGTTGACAAACCGTGGTTGATGTGGTAATATAATCGGGCGCCCTTGAGAGAGGGAGCGAAAAAAGCCTTTAAAAAGGCGAAAACGAACCTTGAAAATTAAACAACGACAAGATAATAAGGACCCGACAATTCTTAAGAGAAATCTTAGAGAAATCAAGGACAAAATTATTAAATGCGTCAGCATTAAGTAAAATGAGTCAACAAATAATTTAAAAAGATATTAACACTCGCAAGGGTGTTAACATACAAATTTTTAGAGAGTTTGATCCTGGCTCAGGACGAACGCTGGCGGC
>JAUNAM010000041.1 GCA_030527615.1 Clostridia bacterium | reverse complement strand
GGAACGGCGTTCCGCAGTAATACCGCAGTTTTCTTCAAGGTATGCAACAATATCAAGTGCAGTAACTGTATGATTTTCGTCTGAATATTTTAATAAATATTGCATAACAAGATAAGGTTTCATTTTTTGGTTATTCTGTTTGCCATGATTTGCTTTTTTCTCTCCCATAATATCAGCCTCCGAAAATTATTATATCACATTTGACGAAATTTGAAAAGATGTATTGATTTAAAACTCCAAAAGTGGTATAATATAATCACCACATATTTTTCTTTAAATTTAATAACATACTCGGAATATTCAATCCGAATATTCTTTTTCTGCCTTTTTTAATGGCGGTAATATACAACCATTTTGTGTTTTGTAAAAACGCAGGCTTAATAATATGGTATGGTTGTATAGTATTCATATTTTAGAGAAAAATGTGTGGTAACATGAAATCTAAAGCCTCGTTTTTGTGCGTGGCAAGGGTTCTGTTGCCACGCATTTTTTATTGCGTGAGAATTTAGAAAGGAGTAAAAACAATGGGATTTGTAATTGTATTATCAGTAATTATTTATGTTATTATTTCCGCATTGTGTGCTTCTCTTATGAGAAATGCCGCCATTCAAAAAGGATATGGTGATGACATACACGCATGGGCGGTTTGCTTTTGGCTCGGCATATTTGGCTACCTCTACATAATAGCACTACCTGATAAAATAGCACAAAGTCAAAATCAACAAATTATCGAAACGTTAAGAAAGGGGGAATAATTTATGATCGAATGTCCTGTATGTAAAAAACAGTATTCTGAATTTGCAACAGAATGTCCGCATTGCAAAACGCATTTTAACAAAGAGGATAAAACGGTAACTACATCAGTAAATACAATATCAAGGCAACAAAATCCCGTCTATTTAGATTATATCGTTGCATTGATATTTTCTATGTTTGCGTGTACTGCCGTTTCTGCTCCGCGACTTTTTGAAATCAGAATGATATTGCCACTATTCGGTGATTCATATATACTGGCAAATAGTGTATCACTAAACATTATGGGAACGGTATTTAACTATTTAGTTTTGTTTGCTTTATCCGCAGTTGTTATTACAATTTTTCGTTTTACAAAAAACAAACAATCGGATATCGTTTATGCGTTACTGGCTTTGGCTAATTGCATAATATTTGCAGTCGGTTTTATTCAATGAAATGTAATCAATTCTTTCAAGGTATTCAATCCATTTTGAAATACTTTGTCTTGCCATTGGAACGCCGTCCTCTGACATTATTCGTTCCATTTCCACTATTGGAAGTTCTGCAAACTCATCATCACAAAAAATATAATAACAAAAGTTTCTTAATTTTGTAAAATCGGCATTTGCAGAAATCCCCATTTCGGTAATACAAAACAACTTAAAACGGTCTGGCAATTCTTGAATTTCATACATCAAATTTTGTCCTCTGCCGGTGGAAACAAATTCAACTCCGTATCGTTGCAATTTGCGGTCAATACCTTGTTTGTCATTTGTTCCCAAAACGGCAGACAATTCATTTTTCGTATATTTTCTGATTTCTAACATTTTAAATTCCTTTCGTTTTAAGTCAACCATTTAACATTGAATGTATTATTTTATTTGTGTTAATAGGTTGACTTAATAGACGGTTTATGCGATTTTTGCAAAATCAACAATTTCTGGATATTTCTCTAAAAACCATCTCTTGATTGTAGGATAACGCAAACCTTGTTTGTGGCACTTGGAAATTGTGCGTAATTCGTTGAACTCTTTGATAATTGCAAGTGCATTTTCTTCTGATTCGTGTCTTAAAATGTAATCTTCCATGTACTCATAGGTCAATCCTTTGTATGTTTCTTTTTCGGGATTGCGTTTGATTGTTTTTGTAACAACTGTGAAGTCTGGATAGTCACGGCGTACACTCTGTAACTGTGCGTATTCATCACTATTGGTATTTGTACAATTTTTTGCAAATGTTCTGTCCATAACAATTTTCTTTCCGTTAAAATCAATTTTTAATGTGTTTTTCATAGTCTTTAATTCCTTTCTCATTTATAAATTTAATTTTTTTAATTAGGCTGATTTCTTTAAAATGTTTTCAAGTTTGTTGTGATACTCTTTGATTTGGGGGTATGTGTTCAAAAACCACTTTTTAATTTCGCCATAGGATGCGGATTCTGCAAATTCAACTTTGTTTCCATCTTGGTCTTTACCACAAAGGATATTGAACTCTGACATAATTTCATTGTCGGTATCGTGTCCTTTGATGTAGTTTTCCATATATTCCAAAGTCAAACCTTTGAAACCATTTGATTTGTTTGCAGTCTTGTTTGTTACTACTTTGAAATTCGGATAATCTCTGCGAACTGCCTGCAAGTCATTGTATTGGTCTGTACCGTACTTGCTTGCCTCTTTGTAAAATGCCTTTGTTACCTCGATTGTTCTCTTTGTTTCGTTGATTCTGATGTTTGTCATAATTAACACCAATCCTTTCTTAAATTAAAATTTTTATTATTTTTTGAAAGAGTTAAGTTTTTGTTTTCCTTGCCCTTTCTGTAATTACATTATAACATGCAGGCAGCGGAAACCAGTCGTTATAATATGACATATCAAACTTTTTTGAAAGTTTTTTAAAATATTTTTTTGTGGTCTACGGCAATCAACAAATCAAAGTAGTTAAAAAGATGTTAAATAGATGTTTTATAGACGTTTCTGGCTTGTTTTCTTTTGGAATAAAAGATGTTTTAATCACATTAAAATAGAGGATAAAACATTGATTGTTCTATCCTCTGAAATGGTTTAATTTCGTTTCATTTTTATACTATGTTTACCTGCAAATTTATCAAGTAAATTTATTTCGTTTACTTGCTCTGCAACATCACTAACAAGTAAATTTATATAGTTCTGCGTGATTTCAAGGCTTGAATGTCCCAAAAGTCTTGAAAGGGTGACAACATTTCCGCCGTTTAAAATCCATTGTTTTGCAAATGTGTGTCTGTACCTATGTATTCCAGTTGTTTCAACTCCACGCCGTTTGTTATATTCGTATAGACGGTGGTAACAAGTACTTTTTACCAACTGGCAACCAAACACATTGCAAAACAAAAAATCGTCTGTTGTTTTATATTGTCTGTGTTTTAAATACTCAATTAAAATATTTACCATTGTTTGATTTATCGGCAAAAGAAGTGGTTTTCTGTTTTTCGTGACATTTACTCTCACTATGTTATTATCAAGGTCAATGTCTTTCACTTTTAGAAAAATCAAACTTCTTTGTCGTATGCCAGTACAAAAAAGAAAGTTTGTCATTACCCAACTTTGATACTCTGCGAAACTACATTTTTTGATGTTTGGTTTCTCTAATAACAACTTTAATTCATCATCCGTATATGTTTCAACGTGTGATTTATCAACTCTAATTGCCTGCATTTTGTAATGTTCTAAATATCCCTCATTCATCAAGAAATGCAATGTCGTAATCATATCACGCAAGTATGCGTTTATACTGACATCATTGTGAAGTGTTTCCCTCAAATGCATAACAAATTGTTTATAGACGTCTTGTGTCATTTCGGTAATTGGCATTTGCGGATTGAAATATTTATAAAATTGAGTATAACTCTGTTTATAATGGTTAATAGTTCCCTCACGCAAATTACGTTGTCGGCAGTTGTCAAGGTACATATTACAACCTTGTTCAAATGTGATTGTTCTGGCTTTAGACATTTGCAATTTCTTCATAAAAAATCCCTTTCAATTTCACAAAAAAAGTTAGACACATCATGGGTAAAAATCCCAAAATGATGTGTCCAACTAAAAAGTTTTACATTTTTAATTCAAAGAAATTTTCAAAAGTCCAAAAACCCTTGATATATCTTATTTATTCATTGCTTCCTGAACTGCAACTGCAACTGCAACAGTCATACCAACCATGGGGTTGTTACCTGCACCGATAAGTCCCATCATCTCAACATGGGCAGGAACTGAAGAAGATCCTGCAAACTGAGCGTCTGAGTGCATTCTTCCCATAGTATCTGTCATACCGTAAGAAGCGGGGCCTGCCGCCATATTATCGGGGTGAAGTGTTCTTCCTGTACCGCCGCCTGATGCAACGGAGAAGTACTTCTTGCCCTGTTCGATACATTCCTTCTTGTATGTACCTGCAACAGGGTGCTGGAAACGGGTCGGGTTTGTTGAATTACCTGTGATAGATACGTCAACGCCCTCCAAGTGCATAATTGCAACGCCTTCGCGAACATCGTCACAGCCGTAGCAACGAACCTTTGCTCTTTCGCCCTTTGAGTAAGCTGTTTCTTTAACAACAGCTACCTTACCTGTTGCGTAATCGAACTTAGTCTGTACATATGTAAAGCCGTTGATTCTTGAAATAATCTGTGCAGCGTCCTTACCAAGACCGTTTAAGATAACTCTTAAGTCTTCCTTTCTTGCCTTATTAGCTGAACGGGCAAGACCGATAGCACCTTCAGCAGCTGCGAAGGACTCGTGACCTGCAAGGAAAGCAAAGCACTTTGTTTCTTCTCTAAGAAGCATAGCGCCGAGGTTACCGTGACCGATACCTACTTTTCTATCGTCAGCAACCGAGCCGGGGATACAGAATGCCTGTAAGCCAAGACCGATTTTTTCAGCCGCATCAGCAGCCTTTGTGCAGTTTTCTTTAATTGCGATTGCAGCACCTACTGTGTAAGCCCAGCCTGCGTTCTCGAAGCAAATCGGCTGAATTTCCTTAGCAATGCCGTAAGCGTCTACGCCTGCGTCATCACAGATTTTCTTAGCCTCTTCGATTGAGGAGATACCGTGCTTTGCAAGTTCTGCGTTGATTTGGTCAATTCTTCTTTCATAACTTTCAAACAATGCCATTTTGCTATACCTCCTTATTCGTGTCTCGGATCCAAAAGCTTAGCGGCGTCATCTACTCTGCCGTACTGACCGCTTGCCTTTGCGAGTGCTTCATTTGCATCCATACCCTTAGCAACCATTTCCATCATCTTGCCGAGGTGTACAAACTTGTAACCGATGATTTCATCGTTTTCATCTACTGCAATCTTTGTTATGTAACCCTCAGCAAGCTCCAAGTATCTGGGACCCTTGTCGAGTGTTGCATATGTAGTACCAACCTGTGAACGAAGACCCTTACCTAAGTCCTCAAGACCTGCACCGATGGGAAGACCATCTTCTGAGAATGCTGTCTGTGTTCTGCCGTATACAATCTGTAAGAACAATTCTCTCATAGCTGTATTGATAGCGTCACATACGAGGTCTGTATTAAGTGCCTCTAAAATTGTTTTGCCGACAAGTATTTCAGCTGCCATAGCTGCTGAGTGAGTCATACCCGAGCAACCAACAGTTTCAACCAATGCTTCCTGGATGATACCCTCTTTAACATTAAGTGTAAGCTTACATGTACCCTGCTGAGGAGCACACCAGCCGATACCGTGAGTAAGTCCTGAAATGTCAGTAACTTCTTTTGCCTGTGTCCATCTTCCCTCCTGAGGAATGGGAGCAGGACCGTGATATGCGCCTTTTCTCAAAGGACACATTGATTCAACTTCGCTTGAATATTTCATCAGAAATTTCTCCTTTCATTATCTGGTCTGTGATTTTTTTCACAATAAAAACCTACCCTCTAATTATACCATATTTTTTCTAATATGCAAGTATAAACCAAAAAAATTGTATTTTTTTTAGAAAAAGGTATTGACTTTACAGATAGTTATGCTATAATTAAGACAGAAATGATAATCATTATCATTTTGAAAGGAGGAGTGATTATGACAGAAGACAGTCTACACCGCTCCAAAAAGCGAGATGCGATTTTGGATTTATTAAAATCTACCGACACGCACCCCACTGCTGAATGGATACATTATGTATTGAAGAACGAAATACCCGGGCTTGGAATAGCGACTGTGTATCGAAACCTTAAGCTTTTTGAAAAGCAGGGGCTCATTCAGCGAATCGATGTAGGCGACGGATATGACCACTATGACGCGGATATTTCCCAACATTATCATTTCCACTGCACAAAATGCAGAAAGGTTATTGACCTAGATATCCCGAAGTTAGAGCTCGACTCTTCCCTGCCGCAAGGCTTTAGCGCAGAGAAACATCAGCTTGTATTCTTCGGAAAATGTAAAAGTTGTAATTAAAGAGCATTGCTCTTCAAAAAAATATTTAAAATTATGGAGGAATTTATTATGAAAAAATTTGTATGTCCTGTTTGCGGTTACGTTCACGAAGGTGAAGCAGCACCTGAAAAATGCCCCCTTTGCGGTGTTCCCGGTGCTAAGTTCACAATCATGGAAGAAGGCGCAGCACTCGCTGCTGAACACGAATACGGCGTTTATGGCAAAACTGTAAAGAATAACCCGGATATTTCTGACGAGGATAAGAAGTTTATCTTTGACCAGCTTATGGCTAACTTCAACGGCGAATGTGCAGAAGTTGGTATGTATCTCTGCATGGCAAGAATCGCTCACAGAGAGGGCTACCCTGAGGTAGGTCTTTACTGGGAAAAGGCAGCTTACGAGGAAGCTGAGCACGCAGCTAAGTTTGCAGAGCTTTTAGGTGAGGATTTGGAGCCAAACATGAAGGCTACAACAAAGGATAACCTCAAGTGGAGAGTTGACTGTGAATACGGCGCTACAAAGGGTAAGTTTGACCTTGCAACATGTGCAAAGAAAAACGGTCTTGACGCTATCCATGACACAGTGCATGAAATGGCACGCGACGAAGCACGTCACGGTCGCGGCTTAGAAGGACTTTTAAAGAGATATTTTAAATAAGATAAACCATTAGTTTAACCAATAAGAGGCAGAGAAATCTGTCTCTTATTTTTTTACCTTTTTGCCGTCTGGCTTGTACTTTTCTTGTACCTTTTTCTTTTTGATACGTCTAAAATACTTTAATTCTTGTACCTTTTTAATCTTGTACCAGTTTTTATCATTATACAACATCTATTGTTCACGAAACAAGTACTTTCATCTTTATTGTACAATCAAGCATCTATCGAACATCTTTTAACGTAAAACGTACATCTTTTGTACGTCTTTTTTTAACGCAAAATTTTTCTGAAAAAATCTTAAAAAACTTTGATGTGTACTGTTAGTGTGACTGATAGCCGCTATATAAATGCTATAATATAATTACAGAAAGGGCAAGGGAAACAAACAAAACAAACCTTGCAAATACAAAATAAAAGGAGTAAAAAATCATGAGAAAAGAAACAGAAACAAAAATTTACGTTATGGCAGACAATGCAAACAAAATTCTTTTAATCACAAAGGATGTTGCAGAAAAATTAAAAACTGACTTATCAAGTCCAGAAGTTACAACATATTTCGCATTTAAAAATATGCTTCCTAATTACAGAAACGTTGTTGTTCCAACACTCGGAACAATTATTGTAGAAAACTAATAAAAAAGGAGATGAACAAAATGAAAAAGAGAATGAACGAAAACAAACAACTTTATATAACAATCCACGTTACCGCAGATCTTAGAAACAAGAAACTTCTTGTTCCAAAAGAAACGGCAAAAAATCTTTACAACTTAACTTGCGATTCAACAGAAATGTACTTCAAGTATAAGAACATGTATCCTGATTACGAAGAAGTAATTGTTCCCGACATAAAACCAATACCAATAAATTTTAAAATCGCATAAACAAGTACCATTACAATGACCGATAAAATAAACTAAAATGTTATAATAAGTATGTAATCAAGAGGAAAACAAAAACCTCTAAAAAATAAAAATATTTAATTTAAAAGGAGACTAAAAACTATGAAAAACTATTTTAACTACGACTTTATCAACAAGGCAATCGTTGGCTCAAAAACTGCCATTAAAAAGGCAAATGCAGGAAATACACCCGAATACAGAGAACTTTGCAAGAAACTTGCAGAACACCCTGATTTCAATGTTGTACCAAAAGATATTAAAGAAAATGCAGAAAAGAAAAAATATCATGGTTTAACATTTGACAGAATGAAAGAGTACATCCTGACACAGCCTGATAGTGAAAACAGAGTAAAAGTATTTGAAAAGGTACAAGAAATTGCAGAAGCAAAAGGGGCAAAATATCCTCTTACAAAGAAGTGGTTTTTGAAAACTTATCCCGAATACAAAGAAAATGAGGCTTCTGTTATGGAAGAAAAAAAGGCAATGGAACAAGCCGAAGCCGAACTTGATGCAATAATTGAAGAAGAAAACAATTCAGACGAACTCGCCGCATAATGAAAGGAGATTAAAACAATGACTAATTACAGAATGAATTTCGCAACAAAAACATTAACAATTTCAAAGGAATTTGCAAGAAAAGCAATTTCATGTCCCAATTCAGAAGAAAACAGAATAATGGAACAATGTCGTTCTCTTTGCCCCGATTTAAAGATTGCATATTTTACACGCAGGGCATCCAGTTGTAAACCATACGGCGGATTGACTTATACCAAAATGGAAAACTACATAAAACTGTATGAGAATGCAGGCGAACTTCTTAAAATGTTTGCATTAGTAAAAGAAGTTGCAAAAATTCAGAAAAGCAAAATGAAATTCGTTTGTGATTGGTTTATAAAACAGTTTCCTAACTATGAAGAAATGCCAGAAATCAGAAACGGCAAACTTTACACTCCAGTTATTGAAGTTCCAGAAGTAGAAGAAAAAACACTTCTTGCCGCATAATTGAGTTTTACATTTAACAGTAATTATAATAAATATTGATGTTAACACTATGACTAAAAAAGAAAGGAATGAAAGTATGTTAGAATTGATGAAATCCTACACAAAACCAGAAATGACTGCAATGTTTGGAACGAGAGACATGCAAGGACTGCAAAGAAAGATTGAAAGAAACGGAGTGTCTTTTGATGTTGTCGGCAGAGGCGAATCCGCAATTTTCACAATAACAAACATCGAAAATCCGTTCAAGGTTTATTGTCTTACCGAATTGGGATTTGACGGTCACGCCGATTTTTACAAAATAAGAAATTATTATTACTATTATTTCAATGACATTGAATTCAGAGCCATGCCAAATGAAGTGCAGGAAAACAGAATGCGATTAGTACATAAAGGAGTTTCAAGACAGACCATTGCAGGATATTTGCAAAAACTTTATTTGAAAAATTTCATTGAATTAAACACAAACAATTTTGTTTATTATACAAGACTGAACAACTTGGTATCTTGTATTATGCAAATGACAAGGAAAAGGCAGTAGTTAAAGACTTTGAAGAAAAAAATAATGCTATGGTATATCACATATTACATAGCAATACAGAGTTTGGAGAATTACTTGCTTTACTATATGTCAGTAAATACAAGGAAGAGTGGCAAACTGACAGAGAAGATTTAAAAGATAATATTGCTTTATCTTATGTCTATAATGTTGATTGCCCACATTTCAGTGAGTTTGGTTCTATTGGTTTTGCCCAGAGATTTGGGGGACTTGTGAGAACTGCATAACCCCACCACCACCAACCAACAAAAATTATGGTTGAGTGGTGGTTTTTTTATTCTTTTTTGTGTTTATTCTGTGAAATTATTGATTTCTTGACAGATATATGGTATAATAAAAAACAATTAAAGGAGTGTTGAAAAATGTGTAAATATTATTTTCTTGATGAAGAAGAAAAGAATATATATGTATTAGAGTTAAATTCTTCAAGTAGTGAAGATTTTGAGGTCTTTTATTTAAAAGATATGGCAACCAGAGAATATGAATTCTTTGAGAACCCTTCTAGAAGAACACAAGATTATTTTGGTAAGACTTTGTTCAAAAACTTAACTGTTGAGAAGTATTCAAGAGACAGAGTAGAAGAATTGCTTGAAGAAGTTGGGAAGTACAAAATTTTTGCAGTCAATGGTTGGGGTGCTTATGACTATTATGGTTGTGATAGATGTCAGTTATATAGAGATTGCTTGGCAACTGTTTTAGGAGATACCCAAAATGATTTCATTGGCATTATGGCAGTGTTTAATATGGTGCATAATAGTTTAAATGGTTTAGAAAGTTTAGAACCTTCATATGAATTAATGAATATTAAGTAGTATATGGTATAATAAAAACACATTATCACAGAATATAAATACACTGTGATAAACAGAAACAGACCTAAAAACCACTGTTTTTATGCCCTTATTCTTCAAATGGTGGGCACAAAGAAAAGGTGGGCAGTTGGAGGGCAAAATGAAAGAAAAATCTCAAAAACCCAGTAAAATAAAGGGTTTCACAAGCAAGTCCCATTGTGAAGCTCGGCACGGCAAGGGCTTAGAAGGACTTTTAAAGAGATATTTTAACTAATAGTTTACCATTCGGCGACAAAATCATGCCGCCCCATGATAAAAAGCAAAGCGGGCGGATATACTATATCCGTCCGCTATTTTTAATATAAGGAGGGTTTTATATGAAAAAAATTATGGCAATTCTATTCGCATTAGCGCTTTCGACGGCGATTTCAGCTTGTGAACAAAATACTCCGAATTCCCCCGAAAACTCACAACCGATTGTTTTAGAATCACCTGCACCCACCCCTTCTTCAAATAAACAGGAAGAGCAGCTTCCCTCATCTACGCCAACTCAGGAGCCTACTGTAATGCAAGAGCAGTCTGACAAAATAACTCCAGACGAAGCAAAGACGACCGCTCTCAGCCACGCAGGATTAAATGCAGGCGATGTCAAGTTTCTAAAAGCAGAACTTGACCGCGAAAACGGAAAATTGGTCTATGACGTAGAATTTGAGCAAGGCAGAGTTGAGTACGATTATGAAATTGATGCTGTAAGCGGTGCTATTTTGAAGTTTGACAAAGAATATGATGATTAAAAAATTACCTGTTCAATCGAACAGGTAATTTTTTTATTTCCTAAGTACAGTAGAATTTGCCCAATGACGATTCCTATCACTAATAAGTTCATCGTAGCTTTCAAATTCGGTTTTAAATATAATTTCTTCAAGCAAATTTTTGTTATCTATTCCGTCATTTATATAAAGAACAATTTCATTTTCATTTATAAATTTCTCGTCTTTAAGAAGTTTATCAACATCATCTATATGTACAAATGCTGTTTCTGAATAGTTATTGAACTCCTGTAAATTTATTAAAAAGTGGGCTTCATGAGTGACTATTGCTACGCATCTTTTGCCTTTATTGTTTACTGTGAATTGTTTGGTTTCGTGCGAATGTGGATATATATAATTTAAACTTTCAAATATCTTTAGCCCAAAACACATCGACATATCAACAATTAAAGCAACAATGGCAACTGCTGCTACAGCACTCATTTTTTTGACTTTTATAATTTCAAGTGCCTCAATAAGAAAATGCGATATCAGTACAGCAAGTAACGGAAATATCGGAGCAAGATATCTGTCTGTCTGATATGGTGCAATCTTTGTTGTAAGCAAGAAATATACAATTGTACAAACAACCACAACGCCCATATATTTGAATTTTTTGTTCTTTCTGAGAGTAAGAATTAAGCTCACAATAAAAAGTATAGTTGTAACTATCCCCTGGCTGGTAAAAATAATTCCAATATTCAATCCCAAATTTTTGAAAAAACCTGATTTGGTTGCATTATTGAAAGCTTCCTTACCGCGATATGAACCGAACAAATGGTCAAAAACTGTAGGCCAAAGAACGATATATATAATCGCAGCTGCCACAAAAGGAATACAATATATAATAAGCTTTTTAAATTCTTTTTTCCTGATCAAGGATACTGTAGTATATAAAAACATTGGTATAACAAACAGGAAAAAATAGTAGTGTGTGGCTGAGCCGAGTATTGTACACACACCCATCAATACAGCAAGAGGTGCGGTATAATTATACTCATTTTCATAAAACCGTATATGCAGATAAAAGAACACCGTAGCAAAAAATACAAACGCCGCATACATACGAACATATATCGTCATATTGATACAATTTGCGCACAGCGCGTACACCAACGTTGCAAGTAAAGCTTTTTTCTTTTCCTTAAATAACTTTGACGCAATAAAATATAATAAAATGACTGTACCGAGTGTGAACAAAAGATTAATCGACATTCCTATATACTTGGAATAGGAACCGATAAAAAATGAAGAAACGGTGTGATAAATAAGGTAATACAACGGCGGATGTACATCATCTCTCTGATTTTGAAGCACCTGCGCGTAGTCAAATCTTGTTTCCTCAGAAACGGTTAAGTATTCTTCATAATCTTTGCTAGTATTCCATTTTATAGAACCGTCAGGGTTTGTAGTTTTATATGCTACTCCGCCCTCATAATTAGAAAGTCCGCAAGTATATATCTCATCACAATGAAAACCGCTCTTACGGACTCCTTGGAATATAACACTTACCACACATAAAACCAATATCAAAACAAGAAAAGTGTTTGTTTTACGCTTAGTCATCAATGTTACCCTCTCTTTCGATATAGATGGGACGTTTTTTTGTTTCCATATATGTTTTGGAAATATACTGACCCTGTATACCTACACATAGAAGCTGTACACCCGAAAGCAAGAAAATTATACAAACCAAGGACGGATATCCCGGAACAGGGTCACCGAACATCAATGTTTTAAATATTATAATAAATATAAATATCAGCGAAACGAAACAGAACAAGATTCCCATAAGCGATGAAATTGCAAGAGGTGCAGTTGAAAATGCAATAATACCGTCAAGCGAATATACCAAAAGCTTGTAAAACGACCATTTTGTTTCTCCTGCTATACGCTCTGTATTCTCATATTCGAGCCAGTATGTACGAAATCCGACCCAGCTGAATATGCCCTTTGAAAATCTGTTATATTCACTCATAGACAAAATAGCATCGACCATTTTTCTGCTCATCATACGAAAGTCACGTGCACCGTCAACAATCTCTGTCTGAGATATTTTATTGATAAGTTTATAAAAGATTCTTGCAAATAAAGAACGGATCGGAGGCTCACCTTTTCTTGTAACACGTCTTGCCGCGGCGCAATCATATTCTCCGCTTGTAACCTTTTGGTACATTTCCTCAAGCATAGAAGGCGGATCCTGCAAATCTGCATCCATTACTACAGCAAAGTCCCCTTTGCACTTATCAAGTCCGGCATACATAGCAGATTCTTTCCCGAAATTCCTTGAAAAAATTATATATTTAATTTTGGGATTATTTTGTGCCATTGACTTTAAACAAGACGCAGTATTATCCTTTGAACCATCGTCCACAAAAATATATTCAAAATCCACCAAATACTTTTCTTGCATAGATTTTTCTGTCTTTTGTATTTCTTCGATAAATAAAGGTAACGCGAGTTCCTCGTTATAGCAAGGAACAACTATGCTTATTAAGTCATTTCTTTTGATGTCATCCATACCCCTTAACACCTTTCATATATTATAAGGTGATTATACCACGGTTTAAATATATTTGTCAACAAAGCAAACTTTTTGTCGAAAAGAGAATGTTTTTGGTACTATCTTATTGAATTTCTGAGAAAACATCTTAGAAAACAGAAGTTGATCATCATATCCGACCGAACTTGCAATCAGGTTTACACTCATATCAGTTTTTGTAAGTAGTTCCTTTGCTCTCTCCATTCTCTTTTTTTGCAGATACTGTTTCGGTGAAACATTCATGTATTTCATAAACAGATTGCGGATATAATTACTGCTCAAAAAAAGTTCATTTGATATATCGGTAACGGTAATTTTCTTGAAATAATTGTTATCTATATATTTTTTTATTCTTTGTGCATTTCTCTCCTGTTGGCTATAGGGAATACTATTATTATCATTGTTGTTAAGCTTAAAAATAAGATTTGCGGTAATTTTTTCTATTGCTTCCGTACCGGCAAGCTCTTTATACAAAGACAAAATCCGTAATATGCTGCCCGTCCGCTCAAAGGGAGCCAACACAACCTCATCAGAATCAAAAAACCTTTCTTGGTCACTACCTGAGAGTCTCACATACACATAACTCCACGGCTCGGTTTTGTCTGGATAGTAATCCATATGACTGTTTTTAGGAGCGAAAAAGGCATTGCCCCTCCCTACTCTTTTACCGTTTATATATCCAAACCCCGAAACAACATAATGTATAACCGCATAAGGAATAATTATGTTTATTCTTTCTTTATCAGCCGAACATTGCTCAAATTCCATATCTGTAACACTAATTTCGTACATTTTTACC
>JAUNAM010000097.1 GCA_030527615.1 Clostridia bacterium | reverse complement strand
TATGCGAAAGCGGCACGATTTTACAATCAATGAAATGTTTGCTAATAGCATTGAAAATTATGATGCTCAAGAAAATGTTGACGAAAAGAATGATGGTTATAAACGCCGTGCGAAAGAAATTGACCTTACTTTGCCGCAAATAATGAGCATATATGCATACTCTAAACGTGAGCAGGCAGAAAAGCATATGCTTGAGGGCGGATTTATATTTAATGCAAATGAAACGGTTAAAGGCGAAAATGGTTTTGAATACACCAAAAATCAAGCAGAGCCGTTTAGACCGTCTCCGGAGAGTATAGTGGATATAATAAACACCTTAACCGATGAGCAGAAGGCTTATGTTGATAAAATGCAAAACTATTTATCTGATGTTATGGGTGCTAAAGGTAATGAAGTATCGCGTACGCTGTTTGATATTGACCTGTTTAAAGAAAAATTTTATTTTCCGCTTAAATCGTCAAATGAGTATTTAAAAATTAAAAATACGCCGGTTACGGCAAGTTCACTTATTAATTCGGGTATGACAAAAGAAATAATACCCGGTGCGAAAAACCCGATAATACTTTCGAGTTTTGACGATGTGTGGGCCGACCATGTGAACAAGATGAGCACGTATCACGCGTTGGCAGTACCGCTGGAAAATTTTCGCAAGGTTTTTGAATACAGCATTAACAGTGACGGAAGCAATGCAAAATCTGTGCGCTTGGCTATTCAGGCTGTGTATGGTGAAGCTGCCAAAGATTATGTACAGAAATTTATGGATGACCTTAATGGCGGCATAGCGGTTAATCGTGAAAAAGGTTTGTTTGAGAAAGGTTTTACCAAAATGAAAAAGACCGCTGTAGCGGTAAGTTTGTCGGTGGCTATACAACAACCGACGGCAATCATACGCGCCATGGCGGACATAGCACCTAAATATTTCTTTGGCCTTAAGGTGGATAAAGGCAGTTATTCACAAAAATGGGCCGAGCTTAAAAAATATGCACCGATTGCTGTGCTTAAAGAAATTGGCGGTTGGGATGCCGGTGGTAGCCGCGGCGTAATCGATTACCTTGATAAAGGTTCAAGACTTTCAAAAGGCAAAAAGGTGTTGCGCACCATTGACGAGAAATCAATGTGGCTTGCCGAGCAGGGCGACGTTATTGGTTGGTGCACAATATGGGAAGCTGTAAAACGCGAAACAAAGGCAAAGTATAGCGACATCGATACAAAAAGTGACGAGTTTTTAACTATTTGCGGTGAACGGTTTAATGATGTTGTGACCCAAACGCAGGTGTATGACAGCACGTTTTCTCGCAGTGGATTTATGAGGTCGGATAATGCATTTGACCGTATGGCGACATCGTTTATGGGTGAGCCTACAACAAGTGTTAATATGCTTTATAATGCGGCACTACAGCTTAAGCGCGGCAACATAAACAAAAGGACTGCGGCGCGCACGTTTGGTGCGGTTATCGCGGCATCTATAGCGGCAGAGGCATTGAAAGGATTTATTGTTGCTTTGGGTGATGATGACGAGGATGAATCGTATATTGAAAAATATCTACAGGCAACTTTAGAAAATCCGCTAAAAAGTATGGCGCTTTACATACCTGAAATGTTGCCATATATGCGTGACTTAATATCGATATTTGAAGGATATGGTGTTGAACGTTCGGATATGCAGATATATCAGGATATAGTTGATGCATATAAGGCACTTGATTCGCAAAGTAAGTCGGGTTACCGTAAGGCAGAAGACTTTATCGGTGCAATTGGTAATGTTTTTGGCATACCGGTAAAAAATGCTATGAAGACCGGACGGCAAATTTATAACATTGTGCGAAATATAGCTGACGATAATTATTTGTCGTTTGACAAGTGGGGTAATGCTGCAAAGGATGCAATGTTTGGTGAAACAACCGCCGCGGATGTTAACAAGGCACTTGACAAGGGTAAAACAGAAAAAGCACAGGAATATATTGAGCATTTGCTTGAGGACTGTGATACTGACGAGGAAATTAAAAAGAAAAAAAGCAGTATTAAACGGTCGGTAACGACATACTGGAAACCGCTGTATATTGAGGCATATATGCAAAAGGATAATACCGAAACGTTGCGCATTAGAAGGGCACTATATGCGACGGGGCTTTATGACGACGTGGGCAAAACTGTGCAGACGTGGATTAAAAACAGCCGTGATACCGATGACGACGAAAACTTTTGGGGTGATTGGTAGTTCAGGTGACAGATAGCAGATAACAGATGGCAGATGAGGAAAACGGATTGCCACGCGGCGAGGCCACTCGCAATGACTGACGGGGAGTAAAATCTTTATGTCTGACGTCTGTTGTCTGCAAGTGCCGTAGGCGCGGTCTGATATCTGAAGGCGTAGCAGTCTGAAGCCTGATTTGTGGGGGGTTTTAAAGCCCCCCTTTACGTATGTTAAAATTTTTAAAGAAGGATGTGGAAAAATGAGTGAACTAAACAGCAATTATTATATAAATTTGGATATACACAGAATAGAAACGACCGAAGTTATTTCGATGACGCAGGGTGACAACGGCCGAAGTATTGTTATGACTTTTAGCGAAAGCGGTGTGCCGTTTGATTTGTCCGACGTAAAAAAAGCAATATTTACCGGAACTAAAAGCGACGGTAC
>JAUNAM010000040.1 GCA_030527615.1 Clostridia bacterium | reverse complement strand
TGTACGCCTTCGGGTCGAAGAAAATGAATTCTGCGTCTTCGTGAGACAGCCCCTTGTTTGTTATTTAAAATTCACCGTACCACAAATACCATTTTGAGTCTATTTTGATACAACCGTGTGCGCTGGTGCCCCATTCTTCTTTTCCTTCGGGTGTGGTATATGTTTTTTTGTATGAAACTTTTGCAGCCTCGGTTATTTTGTCCTCGTTTTCACCGCAAATTTCGTCATACTTTGCCTGTATTTTCTCTAACGCTGCTTTTTCAACATATTTTATTTCGGTTACTTCAATGTTAACAAACTTTGAGCCTTTTTGTGCTTTTGGAAACATAATATCCTCGTCGGCTGCTTTTGTTCCGTCCGGAATGCCGGCAAGCTTGTTTTTTGCCTGCTGTGATAATATGGGTAACACGTCATCTTTATCTGCTTTAGAATTTTCGTAGGCGCTTTCTACAAATATGCTAATCGGCGCTTTTACCTTGTCTTCTTTTTTCTCGGCACATCCGCCTATCATAGCAAATGAAAGCAAAAGTGAAATAACACAGATTATTGATAATGCTTTTTTCATCTTGATTTCTCCTCTTTTATAAGCTTTGTTATATATTATCACAAAATTCTTTGATTTTCAACATAACGGTTTTATTTGCACACTAAATTTTTGTAATTTCTTTTTATCGGCTCGGTGCCGCGCCATGTGTATGGGCGGTCGGTGGGGTCTTCGTCGGGTAAATATGCATCACGGTAGCCGTTTATAAATTGGGCAATGTCGGTGTTTTGTGCCGTCTTGTTATGTGGGCAGGCTGCCGCACAAATATCACAGCCCCACAAAATGTTGTTTTTCTGCAGTGTTTCAAGCTCGCAGTCGGTGAGCTTTTTTTGTTGGCTTAAATTTGACAGACAATTTTGCTTATCAAGTGTCACGGGGCAGGCTGTTTTGCATTTGCCGCAGTGCTCGCACTCTGAATATTTACTTTCACTTTCTATATGTAGGTCGGTGACAATCTCGCCTAAAAATACATAACTGCCGTATTTTTGGGTTATAAGCAGCCCGTTATCTCCCTTAACACCAAGCCCCGCTGTAGCGGCTGCCAGCACCTCGGGTATGGGCGAATTATCACAAAAATACTCAAACTTATTTTGCGGATATTCCTTTTTTAAAGCTATGCTAGCTGTCTTTAGCATATCGCCGCAAATGTTGTGATAATCGGGTAGTGCGGCGTATCGGCTGAGCATTTTAGGAGGCTCATTTTTGGCCTTATAAGGAAAAGCACACATAATAACCGTTTGTGGATTTTGCGGCAAGCGCAATTTTGCGCGATAATCTAAAAGTTGAGCTTTTACGACGTCAAAGTCGCAAAAGCCCACATTATTTATGCTGTTTTCTTTTAAAATTTGAACAACCTTATTTTTCATTTTTTCTTAATTCCTCAAAGAAATTATCTATTATCTTTTTACATTCGTCCTCACATATACCGCCGTAAACAGCAATGTTTTTACCGTTTGGCAGATCGGATATATGCAATTTGCTGTCAACACAGCCAAAATTTATATCATAGGCACCAAAAACAATCTCGCCTATACGGGCGTTGATTATAGCACCCGTGCACATAATGCATGGCTCAAGCGTGACATAAAGGGTGCAACCGTCAAGCCGCCAATCCCCCAAAGTCTTACAGGCGTTATTTATGGCTTCTATCTCGGCGTGAGATAGCGCATTGCCCTTTTTCTCACGCATATTATAGCCCTCGGCAATTATTTTTCCGTCTTTGGTGATTACGGCGCCAACCGGAATTTCACCCATTAACGCTGCCGTTTTAGATAGTTCTATTGCACGCTTCATAAAACGGCTGTCCATAAAATCACTCCTAAATTACAAAATACTGTAATGATTCTAAAAGATTAAAGACTACAAATAAAATTATTGCCCAAGATGTAAAAAACCAAGTGTATTTTTGCTTTTCGCTAACGCTTTTTTCGGGTGGTGCGCCAACGGCATAATCTTCCTTATCTCTTTTTGCTAAAATATAAACGGCTAAAATTGCAGCCAGCATACCAACAGCAAGATAAATTATATATAAAAGATTTTGCAAATTAGTGCTTATCAAGCTGTCAAGATAGCTAAACACTACCGACACGGCATTATTTACGGCGTGCACCGCAACACAGGTCCAAATACTCCCCGTTTTTACATAAATATATCCCAAAATTAAACCTACCATTATAGCAAAGGGTATTTGTTCAAAATTGCCGTGCATAATGCCGAAAATAACCGATGATGTTATTATGGCAAAGCCTTCGCCGTGCTTTTTAAGCAAACCTAAAACTATACCGCGACAGGCAAATTCCTCTACCAAGGCGGGTACTATTGCAGTAGCGATGAAAGTGAGTAAAAAACCGAATATTCCGCCGGCATTATCACCAAAATCGACATCATAATCTATGCCCAACGCCTCAAATATTGCACTTGCTTGTGACATTGCCACATTAGAGAAGGCGCAAAAACCGATGCCTAATGCTAAAAACGGCAAAAATGTTCCTTTTTTTGCCTTGCCAAACATTACTGTTTGGTCAATACGTATCCCCATACATTTTGCCGCAATGCTAAAGGGTAATAAAAACATCAGCAATGATATTACTATTTGCAAAATTTGTTGCATAGCAGGATTTTGTGAAATCTCTATTGCCTCATTATAAGGAATTTTTAAGACACCCACAGTAAAAAATATATAAACAATCGACCAAACAAATCCTATAAGCGATAAACACAAACAGGGTATACCTACACCTAATGCCGTGCGGCGAACATCCTTTTTCTCAAAATAAAGGGTATTGTTTTTAAACATTTGCTTTTCCCAATCTTGAAAGCTTTTTGAACCGTCTTGCATCGGATTTTCTTTGTTTTCATATTCTGTTGTGTTTTCTTCGGAAATTATATTGTTATTTTCATCAAACATTGAAATACGTTTCTCCTATAAAAAGTATTTCCTCAAAACCTAAAATTGTAATGTAGGGGTTTGTGCATTAGCAAAACCCCTACTGTTTTTATTCTTCTGATTCCGCTTCGGTAGCACCGGCGTCGGCATCAGCCGCCTCGGGCACATCGTTTACCTCAGCCTCGTCGTGCTCTGCCTTGGCAACCGACAGTATGCGCTCACCTTCGGCCACCTTCATTACCCTAACACCCTTTGCAGGACGGGCAAATTCGGATATAGTATCACCAAATATACGGATAACTATACCGTTTGAAGCTATCATAATAATATCCTCGTTAGACTCGATAGGTAAGGTAGCAGCAACATCACCGTATTTTTCTACTCGGTAGTTGGTAAGACCCTTACCACCACGTGATTGCAAACGGTAACAGCTAATAGGACTAATACGTCCGTAACCCGTTTCGGTAACGGTAAGAATACGGGTATCCTCTTTACAAAGTGCCATATCCACGATTATATCGTCGTCTGCCATATTCATGGCCTTAACGCCACGGGCAGTACGACCCATAGAGCGAACCTGCTCTTCATTAAAGTGGATAGCCTTACCCTTTTTGGTTGCAACAAGCAGATTGTTGTTGCCGTCGGTCATACGAACATGGGCAAGCTCATCACCCTCGTCTATAGAGATGGCAATAATGCCGCTCTTTCTTGTGTTCTTAAAGTCAGAAAGCTTGGTACGCTTAATTATACCCTTGCGTGTTATCATACAAATATAGCGCTCGTCCTCATCATCGGCGGTAACCGGTATAATAACATTAATCTTTTCACCTGCCATCAGCGGCACCACATTTACAAGGTTTAGACCCTTTGCAGTGCGTGAGCCTTCGGGTATTTCGTACGCCTTTATGCGATAAACCCTACCCAAGTTAGAGAATAGCATTATGCGGTCATGTGACGAGCATACAAACATATTCTCAACACTGTCCTCTTCACGGGTGGTCATACCGGTAATACCGCGACCACCACGGTGCTGAACGTTATAGGTATCAGCAGGCAAGCGTTTAATATAACCGTTAACGGTCTTGGTGATAACACATTCCTCAAGCGGAATAAGGTCCTCAATATCAACCTCGCCCGCAACATCACTGATTTCGGTGCGGCGGTCATCGGCATATTTATCACGAAGATTAAGCACTTCGGTTTTAACAATATCAAGTATACGGCTATGTGAGGAAAGTATTTCGTCGCATTCTTTAATAAAGTCTAACTTTGCCTGTAATTCGTCAAGAATTTTTTGTTTTTCTAAATTTGCAAGTTTACCAAGTTGCATTTGAACAATGGCGGTAGCCTGTAGGTCATCAAATTCAAAACGTTCACACAAATTTTCTTTTGCTGTAGCAACATCAGCGCTATTTCTGATAATGGCAATAACCTCATCAATAAAGTCAAGCGCTTTTTTAAGTGCCTCTAAAATATGAGCACGCTCTGCCGCTTTTTTGCGGTCAAAGGCGGTACGGCGGGTAACAATTTCACACTGAAAATCAATGCTGCTTTGAAGCATCTCTTTAAGTGTTAAAATTTGTGGCTTGCCGTTTACAATTGCCAAAAGAATTGCACCAAAGGTAGATTGCAGTGCGGTGTAGCTGTAAAGCTTGTTAAGCACCACCTGTGCATTGGCGTCTTTTTTAACATCTACAACAATTTTGATACCACCGTCACGCTTTGAAGAGTAGTCAACAACATCGTCAATACCCTCAATACGCTTTTCGGTAGCCAAATCGTATATATGTTTAACAAGGTCTTTTTTACGTACTTTATAAGGAATTTCGGTAATAACTATACGGAATTTGCCGTTTCTGGTCTCCTCAATTTCTGCCTTGCCGCGAACAACTATTTTGCCGCGACCGGTAGCATACGCCGCGCGTATACCACTGCGACCCATAATAATGCCGCCTGTCGGAAAATCGGGACCCTTTATATACTGACAAATCTCCTGCAAATCGGCTTCGGGGTTGTCAATAAGGCAACACATACCGTCAATTACCTCACCCAAGTTATGAGGGGGTATTTCGGTAGCCATACCAACAGCGATACCGCTTGAGCCATTTACCAGCAGCTGCGGAAAACGAACCGGTAAAACCTCGGGCTCCTTTAGACGGTCGTCATAGTTGGGCAGCATATTAACGGTATCCTTATCGATATCGTCAAGCATACTATATGAAAGTCGGTTCATTTTTGACTCGGTATAACGGTAAGCAGCAGCGGGATAACCGTCTATGTTACCAAAGTTACCGTGTCCTGCAATAAGAGGATAGCGAAGAGAAAAATCCTGCGCCATACGCACCATTGCATCATAAACTGATGCGTCACCGTGTGGGTGATAACGACCCAGCACCGAACCTACGGTGTCGGCACATTTACGGTATGCCTTTTCGGGTGTCAAGCCGTTTTCATACATGGTGTAAAGAATACGGCGGTGTACCGGCTTTAAGCCGTCACGTACATCGGGTATTGCACGACCTACAAGCACCGACATAGAATATTGCAGCATACTGCTTTTTACTTCGTCGGTAATTTCAACCGGCAAAATGTTGGTTTCTTCGCTCGTGGGCCAATAAACCTTTTCTTGTTTAGCCATTATTTTCTCTCCTTTCCTTAAATATCCAAATCGGTTGCAAAAATTGCATTGTCTTCAATAAATTTACGTCTTGGCTCTACCTCTTCACCCATAAGGATTGTAAAGGTTTCGTCAGCCAAAGCGGCATCTGCCATATTAACCTGCAAAAATGTTCTGCGTTCGGGGTCAAGGGTGGTCTCCCACAATTGGTCGGGGTCCATTTCACCAAGACCTTTATAGCGCTGAACATCGGCAGTGCCACCAAGTTCTTCTATCTTTGCTGCTTTTTCTTCGTCAGTAAACACGTCAAAATGCTGTTTGCCCTTTGACACACGGAATAGTGGCGGCTGTGCCAAATATATATGGCCGGTTTCAATAAGCTGTGGCATATAACGGAAGAAAAATGTAAGCAACAGTGTGCGAATATGGCTACCGTCGACGTCGGCATCCGCCATAATTACAATTTTGTCATAGCGTAATTTTTCAATATCAAAATTATCGGCAATACCGGTACCCAAAGCGGTTATTACCGGTGTTAACTTATCATTACCGTAAACCTTGTCTTCACGTGCTTTTTCAACGTTAAGCATTTTACCCCAAAGCGGTAAAATAGCTTGATAGGTTGCATTTCTGCCCTCAATGGCACTACCACCCGCAGAGTCACCCTCTACTATGTAAATTTCGGTTTTGGTAGCATCATTTGATATACAGTCGGCAAGCTTTTCGGGCATACGTGTACGGTTGCCAAGACCCGACTTGTTACGGCTGGCTTCACGTGCCTTTTGCGCGGCTTCACGTGCATTTGATGCGGCAATTGCTTTATCAATAATAATTTTAGAATCGTCGGGATTTTCTTCAAGATGTTTATATAATTGGTCATTTACAATATCACGCACCAAGGTACCAATAGAGGTATTACCAAGCTTTGCTTTTGTTTGGCTTTCAAACTGAGCATCGGCAAGCTTGACCGATACTACTGCGATAAGACCTTCTAAAATATCGTCACCCTTAAGATTATCTTTTGAATCCTTAATCTTTTTAAAATCGTGAGCATATTTATTTACAACACGGGTTACTGTTTGACGGAATGCACTTTCGTGTGTACCGCCGTCAATTGTATGAAGTGTATTTGCAAAAGACATAATTTTATTGTCATAAGCAGTTGACCACAAAAGTGCTATTTCGGCGGTGCTGTCGCCACGTGTGCCCGAAAGATAAATTACATCTTTAATAAGACTTTCCTTTTTTACGCCCTCAAGAATATACTCAACATAAGATTTAATACCACCCTCAAAGCAAAGGTCATCACTTTTGCCGGCAGTTACCGAATCGGTACGCATATCGGTAAGTACCACACGTATACCTGCGTTAAGAAATGCCTGCTCACGAAGACGAGTTAGCAAAATATCATAATCATATGTAGTAGTATCTGTAAAAATTGTGGGGTCGGGTTTAAAGGTAACTATTGTACCTGTTTCGGTAGTGTCGCCTATTATATCAAGGTAGGTTACGGTATTACCTTTTTCATAGCGCTGCTTGTAAATGTGTTTTCCGTCTTTAACCTCAACCTCAAGCCAATTGGAAAGAGCGTTAACAACCGATGCACCAACGCCGTGCAAACCGCCGGATACCTTATAGCCGCTACCGCCGAATTTACCGCCGGCATGAAGAATTGTAAAAACAACCGTAACTGTGGGTATGCCCTTTTGAGGGTTAATACCAACCGGTATACCACGACCGTTATCGGTAACGCGAATAATACCGTCATCGAGTATTTGAACCTCTATTTTATCACAGTAGCCTGCAAGTGCCTCATCAATAGCGTTATCCACTATTTCATATACCAAATGATGCAGACCTCGCTCACCGGTAGAGCCTATGTACATACCCGGTCTTTTTCTTACTGCTTCTAATCCTTCAAGTACCTGTATAGACGATTCGTCATATTTTTCAGTAACAGGCAAATTTAAATTTTCGCTCATTTTAAAGCTCCTTAAATTATTTTTACTATTATAATGAATCTATATATCCTGTGCGTCGGCGCAGGGTTGATGATGAAATTTGTGAGATATAAATCTTTATTTCTCCTTTTTTTTCTGCCACCACAAAAGACCGTGGCAAATCGTAACTTACTGTTATTACCTTTCCGGATTTTTCTGCTTTATTTAAAAAATCACGTGTTCTTTTTGATATTGTAGAATTTTCAAGGTCAAAAATACCTATAATTTCACTTGTGGGCAGCATTATGTTATTACCTAAATGTATATACATTAAACCACTCCACCGTTTTTTATTGTTATTATTTTACCCTCTTTTAAATTTTTAATATTAGAGGTATCACAGCAGGTTATAAAAGATTGCCAATTTTTTATATGATTTAAAATATAATTTTGTCGCCCTTCATCTAACTCGCTCATAACATCGTCAAGCAAACAAATAGGATATTCACCACATAATTTTTTTATAACCTCAGCACCGGCAAGTTTAAGAGAAAGTGCCACACTGCGCTTTTGACCTTGTGAACCATAATCACGGGCACTTATATCATTTATTTTAAATGCAATATCATCACGGTGAGGACCTACTGATGTAGTAGAGGTAAACATATCAATTTGCCTTGCTTCTATCAAATCATTTTCGGTTAATATTTCTTTTGTTTTAGATAAATATTCGACCTTTATTTCTTCTTTTTGACAAGAAATTCCAAAATATATATCCTTTACAAATTTATTAAGAATATCAATATAGCGTTTTCGGTAATTTATTATTTTGTTACCCATATCAACTATTTCTTTTTCAAAAACCTCAAGCATTACCGATATTGTTTTATCATAACGATAATCCTTAATTATTTTATTACGCTGCATAACAGCACGGGTATAACTTCTTAATATTTCTATATAATTAGGATAAAGCTGACCTATTGCAGTATCTAAAAATCGGCGTCGGTTTGCCGGTCCGTCGGTAACAAGATTTAGGTCGGTTGGCGAAAATATTACCGCATTAAATTGACCTGCCAAAGCAGAGGTATTAGATAATTTTTTTTCATTAAAAAATGCTGTTTTATTATCACCGAAAATTATTTCAGCACTGTTTTCTACACCTAAAAATTCAAACTCGGTTTTGATTTTAGCATTTTGCTCACCAAATTTTATAAATGATGTATCCTTTGTGCTTCTAAAACTTTTAGCACCGGAAAAAAGCCACAAAGCCTCAATTATATTTGTTTTACCTTGAGCATTTTCACCGCAAATAACATTTTTTTCTTCATCAAATTCTAAATATAAATTGCTTATATTTCTAAAATTATCTATTTTTAAATTTTTAACCTTCATTATTTTATAATAAACGTTTGATTTTCAAAACTAAAGGTATCACCGCGACGTAATTTTTTACCGCGCATTAGGCATATTTCGTTATTTACCTTAACCAATCCGTCTTGAATTACCATTTTTGCCTGACCACCGGTTCCTAATATACCTGAAAATTTTAATGCACTGTCAAGCTTTATATATTCATCTTTTATAACAAGTTCCAGCATTATTTTAACCTCATAGGCATAATAAGATATAACATTTCATTATTTTCTTCATCTGCCGGCGTAATAGTAACACCAGCATTAGCACCGTTAAATTTAAAGTTTATTTTTTCAGTTTCACTTGCTTTTAATGCCTCTAACAAATAGCGGCTGTTAAGACCCATTTCAAAATTTTCACCAAAAAGCTCAATGCTCATTTTTTCTTTTGCACGTCCTAAAGCGGTTGAACAGCTTATAATAAGCTCCTCTGTGCTGAATGCACAACGAATAGGTGTTGAAAAATTATCATTTATAAGAAGTGATACACGCTCTACACTATCAATCATTTCACTGCAATTAAGTGTGGTTTTTTGATTGTATTCATTAGGTATAATTTTTTCAAAGTTAACAAATTCACCCTCAAGTAAACGAGCAATAAATACATATCCTGAAATTTTAAATAAAATTAGTCTTTTACCTACTTTAATTTCAATATTTTCACTATTTTCATCAATAAGCTTTACAACTTCATTAAGAGCCTTACCCGAAACAATAAATTCTATATTATTTTCAATATTTATTTTTTGACGTCTTATAGCAAGTCTAAAACCGTCTATAGCAACAAATTGTAAAATTCCGTCTTTAACCGATATATTAATACCTGTAAGAATTGGGCGAGTACCTTCTATTTGAGATACGGCAAATATTGTTCCTTTTACCATTTCACAAAAGCTTTCGCCGTTTATTATAAGATTTTCACCTTCTACAAGGCTGGGCATTTCCGGATAATCAGAAGCCTGCATACCCATAATATCAAATGATGCTTCGCCGCTTTTAATATGGCAAACAAGTCTTTCATCACTTTCAATTATAACATCAAGTCCACGCAATTTTCTTAAAATGTCGGCAAGCAAGCGTGCATTAATAACAATGTCACCTTCTTCTTCACAAGAAGCATAAATTTCTTTTTTCATACCCATTTCAAGATTGTATGATGAAAGTGTAAGTAAACCCTTTTCAGCAGAAAACAAAATACCTTCAAGTACCGGCATAGAGCTTTTACTTCCTACAGTTTTTTGCATTTTTAAAACTGCATCTAAAAGTAAAGAACGTTCAACCCTTATTTTCATAAAATTTCTCCTTTTTTCTTATAAAAAAATATTAAAATTATAACAGTAATAGTAATGATGTTAAAAAAGTTAAAAACTTTAAATTATCTATATTTTAAAGCAAAAATTAATGTTAAAAGCAAAGTTTAAAAATATTTAAAAAGTAAAGTAAATATTTGCTAAATTTAAAAATCAAAAAAAGTTGTTAATAATTAACATTAATAAATGTTAAAAACTTATTATGTAGAGCTTTTTAAATTTTTAATAATATCTTCTATCAATTCTTTTTCATAAGGCTTGTCCTGTAAAAATTTTTCAATTTTGCGAACACTGTAAAGAACAGAAGAATGGTCCTTTTCAAAATATTCACCAATATCTTTAAAAGAGAGCTGTGTTATTTCGCGGGTAATATACATAGCAACCATACGAGCCAAAACCAAAGGCTTTGTGCGACGGTCAGATAAAATATCATTTTCTGATACGTTGTATGATCGTGCAACCTCGCTTATAATTTTTTCAACACTAATAGGTGCCGATTCTGAATCATTTATAATATCTTTTATGAAGCCCTGAACAATAGAAACGGTAGGTTTTTTATTTTCTATTTTTATAAGGGCATTTATTTTCTTTATAACACCCTCTATTTGACGGGTGTTAGATTTTATTTTGTCGGCAATAAAGAAAACCAAGCCTTCATCAATTTCAATGTCATATTGCTGAGCTTTACGGTTTATAATGCCTACCCTTGTTTCAAAATCGGGTAATGTAATATCGGCAAGCAAGCCACCTGAAAGACGTGATTTAATTCTCTCATCAAGGGTTTTAATTTCTTTTAAAGGACGGTCAAGTGTTGCAATAATTTGTTTGTTGTTTTGATAAAGGGCATTAAAAGTGTTAAAAAATTCCTCTTGAGTAGATTCTTTGCCGGCAATAAAGTGAATGTCGTCTATCATCAAAATATCGGCATTGCGATATTTATTTCTAAAGTCATCAATAGTGCCAAGACCCAAATTACCTTGGTGAAGTGATTTGATAAGCTGATTTGTAAAATCCTCACCGCGAACAAACTCAATTTTTTTGTTAGGATATTTATTTTTAATATTGTTTTTTATAGCAAGCATAAGGTGAGTTTTACCAACGCCCGAAGGACCGTAAATAACCAAAGGGTTATAAATAATGCTATCACTTTCGGCAACGGCTAAAGATGCTGCGTGAGCAAAACGGTTGGTAGATCCAACTACAAAATTATCAAAGGTAAAAAATGATTCAAAGGTAAGACCCTCTAAATTTTCATCCTCTTTTAAATTATTTTCTTCATCATTTACAACAATAAAACGTGCAGGTATTTTTATACCCATTACCTTTTCAATAGCATTATTAATAATATCGTTGTAGATATTTTTAATCATACTTTTTATATAATCATTAGATGCCGAAATAACAAATTCTTCACCGCTGATGCTTTCGGGTGTAAGATAGGCAAAAAAGGTTTCAAAAGCAACCTCTGAAATTTTTAATTTACATTCGTCACAAACGGCATTCCAAATATCATTTATAGAGTTTATTGCCATTTAAAAATCCCCTTTATATATTTATATATTATATATAATAAAATAATTACATATAGTATATCATAAGTTATTAACATTTTCAATATAAAAAACTTAAAAAAGGCTGCTAATTTTTAAATTTTACAGCCTTTTTAACATTATATTTTTTCTATATTTAAAATTTCAGCTTTTTCATTAAAAATTTCAAAAGAAATTTCGTATTTTGAAAATATAAATTTATAAATTTTTTTCTCATTTTTATACGAAGGAATAGGATTTTGTTCTATTATTTTTATTATATTTTCTTTGGTATCAAAATCTATATTTTCAAATATTTTTTCATCATAAAAAACACCTATTTTATAATCTTTAAATTGGTCACTAAAAGAGCCTGTAGCATCTGTTTTGCAATCACAGTAAGGTATATATGGTTTAATATCATAAATAGGTGTATTATCAAGTAAATCAATACCACTTACAATTAAGCTAATACCGTTATTTTTATCATTTTTTATGGTCTCAAGCTTTACACAAGAAAGACCTAAATTATTTGGTCTAAAGGGTGAACGCGTTGCAAAAACACCCACTCTTTTATTACCGCCAAGGCGAGGTGGTCGCACGGTTGGTGACCATTTTTCACGGTGATTTTCACAAAAATCAAAAATGAGCCACAGATGAGAATATTCTTCTATTCCGCGAAAAGCCTCTGGATTGCGAAATTCTTTTTCAAAAATTATTTCACCTTTAATATTTTCAATTATTCCGCTCTGTCTCGGTATACCGAATTTTTCTTTAAAATCTGTTTTTATATATGCTATAGGTTTAATATCCATAAATTTTCCTTTACTCAAATAAATATCTAAAATAATCGGTTTTTTGAGAATCGGCACAATATTTAATTTTATTTTTTATTATTGTTTTTATTTGATTTACATATTCTTCAGGAATAACTGTATTTTCATTTACGGGTACAAATTTTCCTGTGTTTGAATAATATGTGCCTAAATTTGTTTTAAAGCTGTAATTAGCATAAAAAACAAGTGCTTCAGTATCAGAAAAAACATCACGCCCTACCATTAAACGAGAATCAAATTCTGTACCAAAAAGATTAGATAATGTCGGCAAAATATCAATACTTGAAACAGGTTCATTTACAATAATAGCCTTTTCTTTTTCAAGACTGCCGCTCCATATAATCAGACTTGTTTTATCACGGTCAAAACAAGAATTAATATCATAGCCATATAATTCTGAAAGATAGTTTGTGCCGGTGTTTCTATCTGAAGAAAGACCGTACGGAAAATGGTCGGGTGATATTACAATAACAGTGTCATCTGCAATTTTATTTTTTTCAAGTTCATTTACAAGATGTGTAACAGCAGCTTCTAAATCAAGATTTGCCGCCAAATACCCTTTTACTGTATTGCTGTAATTAAGGTATTTAACCTTCTCCCAGTGACGCTTTGTCATGGCATTTTCACTAACAGTATAGTTATTGTGACCGCTTACCGACATATAATAAACGTTAAATTTTTCTTTTTCTATGTATGTGGGTAATGTACCGCTTATCATTTCATAATCGCTTTGAGGCCAAGCCTTTTCAACATATTGCTCCATTCCGTTACCGTAACCCATAAAGCCGTCAGAATATCCTAAATTTATGTGTGTAAGGTGGCGGTCATAATATGTGTAAGAATTATTATGATATGCTTTACCGTAATAACCAAGACGATCGAGCTGACTGCCCATGGTAAAATAATTATATTTGTTTTTTGTATTTTTAAAAGATGACCCGCCCGAGGTTGGTAGCATACCAAATATATTTTGATATTCACCACCGGTGGTACCTGATTCGTTGGTTTGATAATAGTCTGAAAAATTAATGCCTTTTGTTGATAATCTATAAAGAGTAGGTGTTAAATCTTTATTTATAACAGGCTTAGAAAAAGCCTCTGCCGTGATAAAAATTAAATTTTTACCCTTAAAAATACCGGTATATTTGTTTTTTTGGCTGGCGGTTAAGGAATTTACATAATCGTTTAAATACAAAATATCATTGGTGGCAACTTTATTTTCGGGGTTAAAATTAATATCAAGCTCATTTTTTTGCGGTGGTTTTTCCTCAATAACTTTATTTTCTTCTTCTGATAAAATATTATCAACCGAAACAAAATTATCTTTTTGAGGTATTATAATATTTTTTAAATCAAGATAAACGGCAGGTAAAAGACCAAACTGCTCTATGGCGTTTTGATAGTTATATTCTGTGGTTGTTTTTACACGTAATACCGAATTGCTTACTACAAGTAATAATGCTAAAAGAAAAGAAAAAATACCCGATAAAACACCTGAAATTTTCCAAACAAAATTGGCTTTTGAGCAAGTAAAAATTTTATTTAAAAGCAAAATAAAAATAACAGTGGGCAAAATAAAAAGAATTAAGGCAAATATGCCTTGAAAACTGAAAACAAGGGATAAGGTTTCTTTTTTATAAGATTTTAAAGGAAACAAAACTAAAGCCAATATTTATCTTGCCGGTGATGATTTTTGTTTCTGTTTGCCCAATATTGGTAGTCATGGCAGGTTCAATTAATAATGACGTGATGATGTGGATGTTCTTTATGGGGACAGTGCTTTATCTGATACGATGGTGGCGTTCCGAGAGTTTTAAAGATATCATAAAGATGGCCCTTTTCTTAGGGTTGGGAATGATGACTAAAATTTCATGTGTAATGCTTGCTCCAATAATT
>JAUNAM010000096.1 GCA_030527615.1 Clostridia bacterium | reverse complement strand
ATTCAAAATGGTGAAGTTTTCTAATTTTGTAACACATCATTGACAAACCTACATAATTTTTATATTTAATTTAAAAGGTGATACAAATGATATTTGATTTACCGCAAAATGTAAATTATGTGCTTGACACACTAATTAAAAACGGACACAAAGCCTATATTGTGGGCGGTTGTGTGCGCGATTTGTTATGCGGTAAAGAGCCTCACGATTATGATATAACCACCTCTGCCTTGCCACAAGATACACAAAAGCTGTTTGACAAAACAATTTCCACAGGTTTAAAACACGGCACGGTTACAGTGGTGGTAAACCGCGAAATGATTGAGGTCACCACATTTAGAACAGAAAGTGAATATAAAGACGGTCGCCACCCCGACGGTGTACATTTTGTAACAGATGTTAAAGATGACCTTGCACGCCGTGATTTTACGGTTAATGCTATGTGCTATAACCAGAGCGACGGTCTTATTGACCATTTTGGCGGTGCCATCGATATTAAACAGCGGCTTTTGCGTGCCGTGGGTGACCCAAAAATTCGATTTAATGAAGACGCTTTACGTATTTTACGCCTTTTTCGCTTTGCATCGACACTTGGTTTTGAAATTGAAAGCAAAACCTTTGATGCGGCAATTGATTGTGCACCGCTACTTAAAAATATAAGTGCCGAACGAATTTTTACCGAACTGCAAAAAACGGCAATCGGCAAAAAGCCGGATGTATTACGACCCTTGCTTTGCACAGGTGCACTTGACGGCTACGCATTAAAAGCGACAGATTTAACCGTTATTCAAAACCTTGAAAACAAACCGCTTTTGCGCACCTTTGCCCTGTTTAATTTATGCAGCAACAATTTAACCCATACATTAGATGCTTTAAAATGCAGCAACAGCTTTAAAGATTACTGCATAAAAATGCAATATTTTATAAGCAAGATTATCGACCCCGATAAAATCAGCCTAAAACGGGCATTGGGGTTTGCCGACAACAACATTGTAAATGATGTTTTGATATATTACCGCGATGCTTTTTGTATAGATATAACCCAATATACAGCACTACTCAAAGAAATAACCGACAAATGCGAGCCATACAAGATATCACAGCTTGATATTTCGGGCAGCGATATAAAAGCCTTGGGATTTGACGGCAAGGCGGTCGGTGAAAGGTTAGAGTTTTTGCTTGATAAAGTTATACAAAGCCCTGACCTCAACAACCGCCAAAATTTAATAAATTTAATATGTAACTAAACCTCACAAAGCACCATAAAATGTATTGAATTGCATTTATGGTGTTTTGTTTTTTGGAGTGATTATATGAATATTTTAATTATCGGCGGCGATAAGCGAATGAACATAGCGTTAAACGAGCTTAAAAAGGTTGGGTATAAGGTTGACACATTAGGACTTATAGAGGGCGACAACGGCAGTATTACCTCAGCCGATGTTATATTGCTGCCCGTGCCCACCACGCGTGACGGCGAAAATATTTTTTGCCCGCAAAGCGACAGGGTCATACCGTTAAAGTCACTTGATAATTTGCCGCAAAAACCGTTGATTTTAAGCTGCGGCTGCTTTTGCGGCGGCAGCTGTATCGACTATTTGCGCCTTGACGGTTTTTGCCTGCTTAATGCGGTGCCTACCGCCGAGGGTGCTATTGCACGGGCAATAATCGACACTCCATTTTGCCTGTGGCAGTCGCGCGTTTTGGTAATAGGCTATGGCAGAGTTGCCAAGATTTTGGTAGACCGCCTTAGCGCACTTAAATGTGACATCACCGTAAGTGCACGAAAGCCGCGTGATTTTGCAATGCTTGACACCTTGGATATTAAACATTTTTATACCAAAGATGTGGTACAAAAAGCAAAGGAATTTGACATAATTTTTAACACTATTGACGCTAATTTGTTTGACAATTTGGATTGTCTTAAAAATACATTTTTATATGACCTTTCTACAAAAGGCTGTCTTGATTTTGATGCGGCAAAATCTATGGGTATAAACGCCCAAAAGCTGCCTGGGTTGCCGGGCAAAATCGCCCCGCAGTCTGCCGGCGAAATAATAGCACAAACCGCAAATAACTTGATAGGAGAACACTTATGCAAAATATAACCTTAGGCTATGCATTTTGCGGCTCTTTTTGCACCATAAACAAATCGCTTGAAGCGCTTAAAGAACTTGCAAAATTTAATATAAACATTATACCGATTATGTCTGAAATTACTTATACCACCGATACGCGCTTTGCGCAGTCGGCAGAATTTAACAAGGCTGTAGAGGAAATTTGCCAAAACAAGATTATACACACCGTGCCCGCTGCCGAGCCGATAGGACCTAAAAATTTGCTTGATATTATTGTGGTGGCACCCTGCACCGGCAATACAATATCTAAAATAGCGCTTGGCATTACCGATACGGCGGTTACCATGGCAGTAAAAGCACATTTGCGCAATAACAAACCTGTGGTGCTGGGAATTGCCACAAACGATGCGTTGGGTGCTACCGCCAAAAACATAGGACTGCTGCACAACACACAAAACATATACTTTGTGCCCTACGGTCAAGACGACCCCAACAGTAAGCTAAACTCGCTTGTGTGTGATTTTGGCAAAATAACCGATACTGTAAAAAAGGCATTAAATGGTGAACAGATACAACCTGTACTAATTCATAATGCACAATCATAAAACCAAAAAG
>JAUNAM010000039.1 GCA_030527615.1 Clostridia bacterium | reverse complement strand
GAACCCCCGACCTGCTGATTACAAATCAGCTGCTCTACCAACTGAGCTACACCAGCATTTTTAGGCGCTTGAATAATATAGCACAATTAAAGAGCAAAGTCAAGCAAAAATTTTGCAAATATTTATTATTTTTAAAACTTAACAAAAAAGCTGACAAAATTCGGGTGAAAAATTAATATAAAAAAGCTTGAAAATTATTGTTGACAATCAGTTTTGTTTGTGTTAAAATGGCTTTTGCACACGGAGAGGTATCGAAGCGGTCATAACGAGGCGGTCTTGAAAACCGTTTGGCGCAAGCCACAAGGGTTCGAATCCCTTCCTCTCCGCCATTTTTTTATTTTTGGGTCAACCTTAAAGTTTACAATTAAATATTACAAATATGTATTCAGCATTTGGAGTAGTACTCAAGTGGTGACGAGGCGCCCCTGCTAAGGGCGTAGGTCGGGCAACCGGCGCGAGAGTTCAAGTCTCTCCTACTCCGCCATATAAAAACAGCATCGCAATAGCGGTGCTGTTTTTGTATTATACCCATTCTCCCCCCTTTACATTTAACTTAATATTATGTTATAATTAGTCGATTTTAGGGGGTGATGCAGGTGCATACAATTAAAAACCGGATTAAAAATTTACTGTACTTTATAAAGAAAAACCCTGTGCTTAGCATTGCCTTTGCGGCGGCGGTTATTACAAGTATTATTGTACCCGTTGACAAAGAATATATCGGGTATTTTGATTTTAAAACACTTACCTGTCTGTTTTGTGTTTTGGCGGTTGTATGTGCGCTGCGCAACATAAATTTCTTTTATATAATTGCCGAAAAGCTTGTAAAGATTTTTAAAAACGCCCGCAGCTGTGTGCTGGTGCTTATCTACATAACCTTTATCGGCTCTATGCTTATAGCCAACGATATGGCGTTGCTGACCTTTTTGCCGCTTGGCTACTTTGTGCTGGCAAGTACGGGCAAGCACAAGTATATGGCGGTCACCTTTATACTGCAAAACATTGCCGCCAATTTGGGCGGTATGCTAACCCCGTTTGGCAACCCGCAAAATCTGTATCTTTATTCTAAATTTAACATTGACAATTTAGAATTTATGCAAATCATGGCGCCGACCTTTGTGCTTTCCATAATTATGATAACCCTTTGCTGTTTGATATTTATCCGCCCTGAACAAATGACAATTATGAGCAGCAAGGTCTACCTTAACCCTAAAAAGACTATTCTTTACCTTGTTTTGTTTGCACTTTCAATTGCAATAGTCTTTCGCGGCATACCTTATTATATAGGGCTGATAATCATACCCGCCGTGCTGCTGCTTTTTGACCGCAAGGCACTGCGTGATGTTGACTACGGTCTTTTGTTTACCTTTGTGTTTTTCTTTGTGTTTGCCGGCAATATGGCGCGTATTGATGTCATACGAGATTTAATATCACAATTGCTTAACAAAAGCACCCTGCTGGTATCAGTATTATCCTGCCAAGTTATCAGCAATGTGCCCTCGGCAATATTGCTGTCACAGTTCACAAACGATTATGCCAACCTGCTTGTGGGTGTCAATATTGGCGGCACAGGTACGATTATTGCGTCGCTTGCAAGCCTTATTACCTTTAGAGAATACAAACGCCGCGACCCAAAAGGTGTTGGCAAATATTTTGCCTTGTTTGCACTATTTAATTTTGCATTTTTGATTGTGCTGACACTGTTTGCCCTGTTTATTAAGTTTTAAAAAGCGCACCCTTTGTCCGATAGCAGAGGGTGTGCTTTTTTGTGATTGAAAAAAATGTCGCAATCTGTTATACTGAATACTCTAAACGATTATACAACATTTATACTTTGCGAGGTGAGCGCTATGCATAAATTAAAAGCCACAAATTCTACTACTCGAAATTGCGAAATTGATTTATTTAAATTTGTTTTTTCAATTATAATAGTTTTATACCATGCTCGCTTGTTTGGCGATAGCGACCTCGGGGATATAATTGTTTTTGGCAAAGGTGCACTTGCTGTTGAGTTTTTCTTTTTAATATCCGGATTTTATTTCATACCGGGGATTAATAATTTTGTTGAAAAGAACAGCCTGCAGGATAATAGCGTTTCTGTATTTACCGAAGGGGTCAGGTATGTTTTCAGCCGAATAAAATCAATTGCAATAATCGGCATATTTTCTCTTTCGTTTTCACTTGTTTCATACACATACACATACATAATGGAAAATGTCTTTTTTAACCCCATAATTTATATCTTTCATATATCCCGTTGTATATGGACCGTTTTGTTTTTAGATGCAGGTCTTCCCATTCAAGCAGATATTAATCGTGCTACTTGGTATTTGTCGGCTATGTTTATTGTTATGCTGATAATGTATCCTTTGGCACGAAAAAAACGTGATTTTTTTGTAAAATACTTTTCTCCCTTAACAATAATTTTTGTATTAGGTGTCATCATCGAAAAAGGTCGCCTTACATACACACACTCTACCAACGTGTTGCACATTACAAGTGGTCTTTCGAGAGCGATAGTCGGCATTTTGCTTGGCTGTATAATTTATGAAATATCTCAAGCTTTAACAAAGATTAAATTTCCTTTTTGGACAAAGTTATTTTTCACCATTATAGCCTATGGCGGAATATTCTTCTGCTTAATAGTTATGAATTATAATACAAAAGCCATGTTGCCGATATCCTATGATCCGCTTGTAGATTTTTCCGTAATTCCTGTTTTGGCAATTGTTGTATTAATCTTAGCAAGCGATTTAAGCTTGATAAAATATGTTCTACCCAAAAAAATATGTGGCTTTTTAGGCAAATTCAGCGTTATTATTTTTTTAATGCATCTGCCCTGCCGCGGCATAATTTTTTATTTAATGGAAGATTGTACATACATAGAAAAAACCAAGGCTATGCTTATTCTCAGCCTTGCAGTATCTCTTATAACTATGCTCATTGTATTTATAATCAACAAAATATCCGCCAAAATACTTGATATTAAATCTCAAAAAAATGCTAATTAAATTATATGTAACCACGAACGCGGCATCACAATTGTTGATGCCGTCTTTTATTTTATATTCCGCTTTACCGCAACTTAAAATTATGATATACTGTATTTAATATGATAAGGAGTAATAAAATGTTAGAACTTAAATCTTTAAATTCGGCACGTGTTTTTGATTTTTTTAAAACATTAAGTGCTATACCGCACGGCTCGGGCAATATGAAGGGTATTGCCGATTATTGCGAAGGTTTTGCCAAAGAGCACAATCTAAAATATATTCGTGATGCTGCCGATAATGTAGTTATATTTAAAAACGGCACCGACGGCTACGAAAATTCTGACCCCGTGATACTGCAGGGTCACCTTGATATGGTATGCCAAAAAACACCCGACTGTAATATAGACTTTGAAAAAGACGGACTTGATTTATACATCGACGGTGATTTTATAAAGGCGCACGGCACAACACTTGGCGCTGATAACGGCATTGCCGTGGCAATGGTTTTGTCAATACTTGAAAGCAACAGCATCGCTCACCCGCCGATAGAAGCGGTATTTACCGTAGACGAAGAGATTGGTATGCTTGGTGCTATGGCACTTGATATGTCACAGCTTCACGGCAGACAGATGATAAACCTAGACTCTGAAGAAGACAATGTTGTTACGGTATCGTGCGCCGGCGGCAGCGATTTTAAGCTTAATATTCCGCTTAACAAAATCAAATGTCAGGGTGCGGCTGTTACCATAGATATAAACGGCCTTTTAGGCGGTCACTCGGGCGTAGAGATTAACAAAAACCGCGTTAATGCCAATATGATAGCGGGTAGAGTTTTAAATGCACTTGACGGCTTTGAAATAATCAGCATAAACGGCGGCGACAAACCCAACGCCATACCCAACCGCTGTGTTATAGAGCTTTGTGTAAAAGATGCTGATGCTTTTTGTGTTGCCGCAAAGCAGCAGCTTGAAATTATAAAGGCAGAAATTGCCGACCGTGAATGCGGCTTCACCCCGGAAATTGTCGTTAACAACAACGGTAAATTTGATTGCTTTGATAAAAAAACCGCCGACAAGCTTATCTATACCCTGCTTTGTGTGCCAAACGGTATTACCGAAATGAGTGCCGATATTAAAGGTCTTGTGCAGACCTCACTTAATCTTGGTGTGCTTATGACCGATGCCGATAGTATGACACTTCACTTTGCACTGCGCAGCAACAAAAAATCTGCCCTTGCCTTTTTAGAACAACGCCTTTGTGCATTTTTTGACCGCCTTGATTGGCATCATCAAGAATTTGGTCACTATCCGCCATGGGAGTACAAGGCAGACTCTAAATTACGCGATATTTATTGTGATATATATAAGGAAACCTTTGGCAAATCGCCAAGCGTAGAAGCCATACACGCAGGTCTTGAATGCGGGGTGTTTGCCTCGGCGCTTGACGGCATTGACTGCATAGCCATTGGTCCTACAATGTATGACGTTCACACCGTAAACGAAAGATTAAGTATATCCTCAACCGAAAATTTTTATAACCTTATTTTAAAAACACTTACAAGATTAAAATAAAACTTTTTGTTGTTTTTACTGCTTTAATGTGGTAAAATGGGTTGATTAATTTGAAAGGATAGGTTATTTATGGATAACAAAACTGACTTTAAGCCGTATGTTCCTGCCGAAAAGGTTACCCCAGAGCTTACAGTAACCTCTATTGTAATGGGTATAATTTTGGCAGTTGTATTCGGTGCGGCAAATGCATATCTGGGTCTTCGCGTTGGTATGACCGTGTCGGCATCTATTCCGGCAGCGGTTATAGCAATGGGCGTAATCCGTGTGATAATGCGCCGCAACTCTATACTCGAAAGTAATATTGTGCAAACAATAGGCTCTGCAGGTGAATCGCTTGCTGCCGGTGCGATATTCACCCTGCCCGCGCTCTTTTTATGGGCAGCCGAGGGCAAAACAAGCAAGCCTGACATAATCGAAATTACCCTTATCGCACTTATAGGCGGTTTGTTGGGTGTATTCTTTATGGTACCGCTTCGCAACGCTCTTATTGTTAAAGAGCACGGTGTATTGCCCTACCCCGAAGGCACCGCTTGTGCCGAGGTTTTACTCGCCGGTGAAAAGGGCGGCGCTAATGCCGGCACGGTATTTGCCGGTATGGGTTTTGCGGCTCTGTTTAAATTTATAATTGACGGACTTAAGGCAGTACCCGGTGAGGTTTCAACCCCTAAAATAAAAGGCTTTGCAGGTACAATCGGCACCCAAATCTACCCCGCCGTTATGAGTGTTGGTTATATCTGCGGTGCAAGAATTTCATCATATATGTTTGCAGGCGGCGTGCTTAGTTGGTTGGTACTTATTCCGCTAATTGTACTTTTTGGCGAAAACAGTATTTTATACCCCAGTGTTGACGCTACAATCGGTCAAATTTATGCCGAAAGCGGCGCATCGGGCATTTGGAGCAGTTATATACGCTATATTGGTGCAGGTGCACTTGCTGCCGGCGGTATCATAAGCCTTATCAAGTCTTTACCGCTTATTGTTAAAACCTTTAGCGGCGCTATGAAGAGCATTGGCGGCGGAGCCGCACACACAGGTGCTCGTACCGATAAGGATTTAAATATGGTTACAATACTTATCGCATTGGCAATTCTCACCCTTGCGGTTTGGCTTATCCCTGCTATTCCGGTTAGCCTTATCGGCGCTATTATAATAGTTGTATTTGGTTTCTTCTTTGCTACAGTATCCTCTCGTATGGTAGGTCTTGTAGGCAGCAGTAACAACCCCGTATCAGGTATGGCTATTGCCACCTTGCTTATAGCAACACTTATTTTAAAATTTACCGGTGCTACAGGCATTGCCGGTATGTGCTCTGCCATTGCAATAGGTTCTATAATTTGTATTGTTGCCGCTATTGCAGGTGATACCTCGCAAGACCTTAAAACAGGTTATCTGTTAGGCGCTACACCTAAAAAGCAGCAAATTGGTGAAACACTTGGCGTTGTTGCCGCAGCACTTGCCATCGGCGGTACACTTTATCTGCTTGACAGCGCTTGGGGCTTTGGCAGCCAAGAGCTTGCAGCTCCTCAGGCAACACTTATGAAGCTGATTATTGAAGGCGTTATGGAAGGCAACCTGCCTTGGGCGCTTGTATTTGTCGGCGCATTTATCGCCGTTGTGGTTGAGCTTATCGGTATACCTGTGCTACCCTTTGCAATCGGTGTTTATCTGCCTGTTCAGCTTAATGCTTGCATTATGGTGGGCGGTGTTGTTCGTTTGGTGCTTGACAAGCTTAAAAGAGCCGACAAGGACGAGGTTGTAAATGACGGTATACTCTTTAGCTCGGGTATGATTGCCGGCGAAGGTCTTGTTGGTATAGTGCTGGCATTACTTGCAGTATTTGGCGTGGATAAGGTTATTGATATTTCAAGATTTATCCCTGCCGCTATTGCACCCTATGCTTCGATTGCTCTTTTTGCAATTATCATTTTAACACTATTAAAATTCACCGTTTGGAAAAAACGTAACAAAGCATAATGAAAAAGAAAGCAACACAAGAAAATTATCTTGATAATAAGCCATTACGCAATCCGGATATAAATTGGACCTCCGACGACAAAGGCGTAATTACCCTTGAAATAGAAAACAAGGGTGTAATGAAAAAGATAACACAGATACTGTTTAAAAAGCCCAAAATCAGCTATATTCACCTTGACGAAATGGGTAGCTTTATTTGGCCGCTTATCGACGGCGAAAGCGATATAACCGCACTTGGCAAAAAGGTAGATGAGCATTTTGGCGAAAAAGCACATCCACTATATGAACGACTTGCACAGTATATCAAAATTCTGGCAAGCTATGGCTTTGTAAAATTTAATTAATATCGACATAAAAGAGCAGGTTTTTACAACTTGCTCTTTTAACTTTATAGTGATATAATTAACTAAACATTAAATTTTTAGGAGTTTTTTATGCGGACAAGCGGAATACTAATGCCAATATTTTCTTTACCTTCGCCCTATGGTATCGGCACATTTGGCAAATCGGCATTTGATTTTGTAGATTTTTTAAAGGCGGGCAGACAAAGCTATTGGCAAATATTGCCACTTAACCCCACAAGCTTTGGCGATTCACCCTATCAATCGTTTTCAAGCTATGCCGGCAACCCTTATTTTATTGACCTTGACATACTTGTAAAAAACGGTTTGCTTAAAGCAGATGAGGTTAAATCGATTGACTTTGGCAAGGGTTATGACAGGGTTGATTATGAAAAACAATATACAGGGCGCTATCCTCTTTTAAAGCTGGCATTTAGCCGTTTTAAGCCCGACGACCAATACAATCTGTTTGTTAGCGAAAATCGCCAATGGCTTGACGATTATGCGCTTTTTATGGCAATAAAGCAGGCAAATGACGGCTCGGCTTGGTATGATTGGTGTGAAAACTTAAAATCTCGCGACAGCGCAGCTTTGCAAAAGGCACAAAACGATTATGCCGATGACATAGCATTTCACAAATTTTTACAGTTTGAATTTAACCGACAATGGGTATCTTTAAAAGAATATGCTAATAAAAACGGTGTGAAAATTATAGGCGACATACCTATTTATGTGGCACTTGATTCAGCCGATGTTTGGGCAAACACACGGCAGTTTCAGCTTGATGATACATATACACCGAAGGCGGTTGCAGGCGTGCCACCCGATGCTTTTAGCGCCGATGGTCAGCTGTGGGGCAATCCGCTTTATGACTGGCAGTATATGAAAAGCACCGACTACGCTTGGTGGAAGGGTTATTTAGGTCACGCCCTAAAGCGTTATGACACCGTTCGCATTGACCATTTTAGAGCATTTGAGGCTTATTTTGCCATTCCCTACGGCGATACCGACGCAAAGGGCGGCAAATGGGTAAAGGGACCTAACACCGATTTGTTTGACGCACTAAAACAAGAATTTGGCAGTGACCTGCCGATAATTGCCGAGGACCTTGGTATTATTACTGACGATGTTCGCAAAATGCTAAAGCTCACGGGTTTTCCGGGTATGAAGGTATTGCAGTTCGCCTTTGACGGCGACAGTAAAAACGCCTATTTGCCGCACAATCTAAATAAAAACTGTGTAATGTACACCGGCACTCACGACAACGACACCATTATGGGTTGGCTATCCACTGCCGATGCCGCCACTATAAAGCAGGCTAAAAGTTATCTAAATTATAACTCTGACAGCGGCTTTAACTGGGCAATGATAAAGGCGGCTTTGTCTAGCGTTGCCGACACCTGTATTTTAACAATGGCAGATTTAATGGGAGCAGGCAGCGAAGGGCGTATTAACACCCCCTCAACCTTGGGCGACAACTGGCAATGGCGGATAAGAAGCGAATGTCTAAACGACTGGCTTGCAAATATTTTAAAAGAGAATACCGTGCTTTATGGTAGAACTGATAAATAATAGTTTTGCATATCAAAAAACCACCTCGCATTTGAGGTGGAGTTAATTTGCTAACACACATCAGTTACATCTATGCTTTTGCCCGATTCGCTCGGCGGACAACGCCGCCGACACGCACCCGACCTTTCTAACAGTCCACCGGACTGTTAGAATTTGTCTTGCAACAAACCGGTCTTTTCGAATCTCGTACAGCAAAAAGAAAACCACCTCGCATTTGAGGCGGTTTTCTTTTTGGTGACCCGTACGAGATTCGAACTCGTGTTACCGCCGTGAAAGGGCGGTGTCTTAGGCCTCTTGACCAACGGGCCGTTGGTGGCTGTAATTGGATTCGAACCAATGACACCACGGGTATGAACCGTGTGCTCTAGCCAACTGAGCTATACAGCCATTTTTGCCGTGCCAAAATATTATATAGTGTAAGGCACAATTTGTCAAGAAAAAAATTAAAAAAATGCGGACAAATTTAATTTGCCCGCATAAATCATTCAAAATTCATTAAATATCATTAGATTTTTCAACAATATTGCAATAAATCATATTGTAACCAAATGACGAAGTATCATTCTTTACAAAAAGTGAAACAGCCTTTTTGGTCTTGGGCTCATCATCATGTGCACTTACGGTTACATCACTTACAACAGTAAAGCTGCCGTCTTCGTTTTGCTCTATGCTGACAATATCGTGATTATAGGTAGTGTAACCACGTGGAATTATATAAACAAAACCGTCAATATGAGGAAATTCTGCATTAAGCGCTGACATATCAACAATATCAATACCGTACATATCCTTAACAAAGCCCTTAACATAATCTTCGGCAATAAAATCCTCATTGTTTTGGTCACGCAAATCAAGAAGATTTAAGATAGAGTTGTTAATGATTGTATCAACATTATCAAAATCGCTGTTGTAAACAAAATTGTGGTTAAGCATATTTAAAAAACGTGCTTCATTAACATTAACGGCAACCTCATCTGCCGCTACAGCCGAAACCTGAGAGCCGTCATTAACAGCAGGCACAATAATTGATGAACACAATGCAATCATAACAACGCTTAAAAACAAACTTAATGCCTTTTTCATAAATACACGGCTCCTTTCATTTTGGTTTACTCTATTATATATATTAAGACCTAAAAGTTTAAGCAACAATTTGGTTACAAATGATTTCAATTTTGTAACATTTCCGCTCTTTTGGTTACAAAAATCTACAATTTGTGACTTTTAGACAAAAAATATTAAAAGTTTTAAAAATTTTAGTTGTAATTGCCGAACTGCTGTGTTATAATTATTCGGTAATTAGAACTCTGAAAAGAGTTCGCTAAAGGAGTGTACACTTTATGAAAAACTATTCAGCGCAAAACATTAAAAACATTGCCTTTTTGGGCCACGGCAATTCAGGCAAGTCAACACTTGCTTCTGCTGTGCTTTATTACTCAAAAGCTATTGAGCGAATAGGTAATACATCAGAGGGTACCTCGGTTTTTGATTTTGATGCAGAAGAGAAAAAACGTGGTTGCTCGGTTTCAACGTCGGTTTACGCTACTGAACTGGGCGACGTTAAGTTAAATCTTATTGATGCTCCGGGTCTTTTTGACTTTGCGGGTGGTGTTAGTGAAGCGTTAGCTGCTGCCGACAGCGTTATCGTTACCATTTCGGGTAAATCAGGTCTTACCGTAGGTGCCAAACAGTCTTTTGACAAAGCACGTGCTGCAGGTAAAGCCGTTGGTTTCTTTATTGGCAAGCTAAACTCTACCCACGCACACTTTTACCGTGTAATTTCAGCCCTTGTTGCAAATTACGGTGCCGTTATTTGCCCCGTTGTTGTACCCTACATAGTTGATGATGTGGTTGTTTGCTATATTGACCTGGTTGCCAAAAAGGCATACACCGCAGACGGTATTAATCTTATAGAGTGCAAATACCCCGACAACAACGAAGTAAACCAAATGCGTGAAATGCTTATCGAAGCGGTGGCTTCGGTTGACGAGGATTTAATGGAAAAATACTTTGGCGGTGAAGAGCTTACTGCCGACGAAATCACCAAGGGCCTAAAGCTCGGCATAGCCGGTGGCGATATTTGCCCCGTATACTGCGGCGTTCAGGCTACAGGCGACGCAATAAAGCTTTTTGCCGACAGCGTGGCAAGCATACTGCCTTCTGCTGCTGACAGCACAATTACACTTGAAAGCGGTGACAAGGTTGCCCCCGACGAAAAGGGTGAAAACGCCTTGTTTGTATTTAAAACAATTGCCGACCCGTTTGTTGGTAAGCTTTCATACTTTAAGGTTATATCGGGTAAAATCACCGGCGATATGAAGCTTAAAAACAATCGCACCGGTGAAGAAGAGCGTCTATCTAAGGTTATGTGGCTAAAGGGCGGCAAGCAAGAGGATGCAAGCGAAATCGCAGCCGGCGATATAGGCAGTGTGTCAAAGCTTGGCTCTACCGTTACCTGCGATACACTATCCGCCTCCGGCAAGGTTGCCGTAGCAGCAATCGACTTCCCTGCACCTAACCTTAAAACCGCTATCTACCCCGCTAAAAAGGGTGATGAAGAAAAAATCAGCTCGGGTCTTAACCGTATAATGGAAGAGGACCCCACCTTAAAGGTTGTAAACGATACCGAAACCCGTGAGCTTGTTTTAAGCACACTTGGTGAGCAGCATACCGATATTGTTGTTTCTAAGCTAAAGGCAAAATTCGGCTGTGATGTAGTTCTTCAAAAACCAAAGATTGCCTATCGCGAGACCATTCAAAAGGCTGTTAAAGCACAAGGCAGACACAAAAAACAGTCGGGTGGTCACGGCCAGTTTGGTGACGTTTGGATTGAATTTGAGCCAACCGATAGCAGCGAGCTTGTATTTGAAGAAAAGGTATTCGGCGGCGCCGTACCCAAAAACTTCTTCCCCGCTGTTGAAAAGGGCCTGCGCGATTCTACCGCTAAGGGTGCGCTTGCAGGCTACCCGATGGTAGGCATTAAGGCAACCTTGGTTGACGGCTCTTACCACCCTGTTGACTCATCAGAAATGGCGTTTAAGATGGCAGCATCTATCGCCTTTAAAGAGGGTATAAGCCAAGCAAACCCCGTATTGCTTGAGCCAATCAGCACATTAAAGGTTTTAGTGCCCGACGATATGCTGGGCGACGTTATAGGCGACATTAACAAACGCCGTGGCAGAATAATCGGTATGAATCCGCTTGAAAACAAAATTCAAGAAATTATCGGTGAAGTGCCCACCGCCGAAATGAGCGACTTTTCAACCGCTATGCGCTCGCTCACACAAGGCACCGCAACCTTTAGCCTTGAGTTTGCCCGTTACGAAACCGTACCGGCAAACATCGCTCAAAAGGTAATTGAAGAAGCAAATAAAGAATAAATTTAAATTTTATGACCTATGAAGGCATTACGCTTTCATAGGTCTTTTTTATATCCTTATAATTGTTGGCAGTATACCGTTGTCGCGTATATCTATTACGGCATAGCTGTTGCCGCCTTCGCGTGAACGTGCACACGATCCGGGATTCACAATATAGAGTCCGTCAGCATATTTTATATTGGGTATGTGTGTATGACCGTATAGCGCAATTTTGCAATTCTGCTGCCGTGCTGCTGTCTCCAACGCCCCCGTGCCACCCTTTACACCCAAGGTATGCCCGTGGCAGGCAAAAATCTTTATACCGCAGGCATCGATAACCGCAGTATACGGATAGCTTGGCATAAAATCGCAGTTGCCCGACACAATGTAAAAGCGTTTGTCGGTGTATTCATAGGTAAAGTCCTCGATATCGTCGGTTTTATCACCCAAAAACACAAACATATCCGCCGCCTTTTCGCGACGTATTATTCGGTCAACAATTTGCCCTCTGCCGTGCGAATCAGATATTACCACAAGCCGCATATTTTTACCCTTCTTTAACATACACTTACATATATATTACTTTATTTTCGGAGGAAAAGCAAATGAATAATAACTTTAAAATAGATAAAGATGCTATCTCGGCGGCAAAGCGAGGCGACAAGAATGCTCTTTTGGCAAATTTGACCGAAGCGGAAAAGCAACAACTGCAGGCTACACTTAACGATAAAGAAAAGCTGCAAAGCATTTTAAATTCTGATGCCGCACGTAGGCTTATGAAGATTTTGGGTGAAACAAAAAATGGATGATATAAGTGAGCGCCTTGCCGAAATTTTAAATGACCCCGAAAGTCTAAACCGCGTGCGTGCTATGGCAGAGGGTATTTTAGGCGGCGAACAACAACCGCCAAAAAACTCTGCACCCGATTTAAATCTCGGATTAGACGGCGGTATAGACGCCGCACAGATGGCAAAAATAATGTCAATTTTATCTCGACTGAATAAAAATGGCGACGACAGCCGTTCAAAATTGCTGTTAGCACTAAAACCGCATCTAAGCTCGCCACGGCAAGAAAAGGTTGATACCGCAATAAAGCTGATGAAGCTTATAGATCTGCTGCCGCTTTTAAAGGATAGTGGTATATTTGAATTTTAGGGGTGCATAATTATGAACACTATGCATAATTTTAAAAATCAAAAGCAATATGCCATAAATCAAATTAACGAAATGCAAAAAAGAGCCTCTCCGCCACCGCCACCGATAGAAACACCACCAAAAAATGCACCCGTTATAGCAAAAAGTGCCAAATCAAGCAATCAAAATCTATCTTTTATGTTGTCAAATGACACACTTATTATTTTAGGCTTGATTTTGATTTTATCTTCCGAAAACTCCGATATTTTGCTCTTATTGGCACTTGTTTATATATTAACATAGCAAGGGTAAACCAACAAAAAAATCAAGTTACAAAATGGTTACAATTTTTATGGAAATTTTTGCATTTTTTGTCGTTATGTAAACCAAAACAACCTTAAAAGTTTTTCACTTTTTCCACCGAGATTTTAACCGTTTTAGGGGTCAAAATGCAGTTTTGTGCCCTTTTTCGACACAAAAACGGTGGAAAACTCGGTTAAAAAGTGGAAATAATCAATATGCAAACATAAACTGAATAAAACATTTATGTAAAACAAATCAGCAACCAACCTTATGTTATTTTTTTAAAAAAAACAAAATTTTTATCTATTTTTAATCAAGACTTGATTGATTTTGGATTTAGTAGTATAATTATGTTGAAATATGTTGACTTTTGGTCATTGGAGGTTGATTGTATGTATCCATTGTTATTAAAAGCACCTATAAAAGACTATCTTTGGGGCGGCACACGCCTGATTGATGAATTTGGTTTTGAAACCGATAAAGAAAATGCGGCAGAGGCTTGGATGCTTTCTTGTCACAAGGACGGTAACAGTATAGTGCGCAACGGCGATTTATGCGGTATGACACTAAACGATGCCATAGAGGCATTGGGTAAAAACGCCCTTGGCAAAAAAGCTGCTGATTTTTCATATTTTCCTATCTTGATAAAGCTTATTGACGCAAAGGACAGGCTATCGGTTCAGGTGCACCCAAATGATGATTACGCTTTGGCAAATGAGGGTGAATACGGCAAAACCGAAATGTGGTATGTTGTAGACTGTGATGAAGACGCCAAACTGATTTACGGTTTTAAACAAGATATTTCAAAAGGCGAATTTTTAGAACGTATAAACAGCAATAACCTTTCCCCCGTGTGCAACTATGTACCCGTGCAAAAGGGTGATATCTTTTTTATAGATGCCGGCACAATGCACGCTATAGGCAAGGGGATTTTAATTGCCGAGGTGCAACAAAACTCTAACACGACCTACCGCATATCTGACTACGGTCGCGTTGGTGCCGACGGCAAGCCACGCAAGCTACATATAAAACAGGCCCTCGACGTTACAAACACAAAAAAGCCCACCAAACCCTACGGCGATGTTGGCGACGTTACACTTTATCCATTTGGTACCGTGCGCGAGCTGGCAAAATCAAAATATTTTTGCACCGAGCTTATACATCTTGACGGTAATGTTGGTATATATGATAACGATAGCTTTATATCTCTACTGTTTTTAGATGGCAACGCCACACTTTCTTATGCAGGGGGTACAATGAAGCTTAAAAAGGGTGACAGCGTATTTCTACCGGCAAGCGTAAAGGTTCGCCTTACAGGCACAGCTCAAATATTACACACACACCTATAATAGAGTTGAGAGTTGAGAGTTG
>JAUNAM010000038.1 GCA_030527615.1 Clostridia bacterium | reverse complement strand
TGACGAAAAGTATTGTCATTGCGAAACACGATAGTGTTGTGGCAATCCGCCTCTTAATTGTGCATTATGCACCCGAAATTTTGCATTTTATATGGCTTTTGATTTTATTGTTGAAAATTATTTTTGGCTTGTGTATAATTATGGTGAAAAACAAATTTAAGGAGATGTATCTATGATTAACATTATCCCCAAACCGCAAAAGGCAAAAAATCTTGAAAGACAGTTTTGCTTTTCTACCAACACCACACTTTGCGGCGAGTTTTTAGAAACAATAACGCTTTTTGAGCAGCTTATTCCAAAGGCAACCGATGCTTGCTGTAACACGCTTACCTTTGTAAAAGATGATACCATTGATGCCGAGGGTTATACAATTACATACGACCAAAACAACATTCTAATTACTGCCGCCGACCAAAAGGGTGCGCTGAGCGGCTTTATGTCGCTAATACAAATGTGTGCCGGCAAGGACAGGTTTGATGCCTATGAGATTGTTGATAAACCTTGCTACAAATGGCGCGGACTTATGCTTGATTGCAGTCGCCATTTTTCGCCGATGGACCGCATTAAAAAGACTCTTGATATTATGGCAATGTTAAAATACAATGTATTTCATTGGCACCTTTGTGACGACCAAGGCTGGCGAATAGAGATAAAGAAATATCCGATTTTAACAGAGCACGGCAGTATCCGTAAGGGTACATCTGCAACGGCGCAGACTTCGGCAGATAAGGTATACACCGAGGGCGAATACGGCAGAGGTCTTTACTACACACAAGATGACGCACGTGAGATAGTAGCCTACGCCGCCGCACGCGGAATAACCGTTATACCCGAAATTGATGTGCCGGGTCACGCTACCGCAATTGTGTCTTGTATGCCCGAGCTTTCTTGCACGGGAGAAAAAGTAGATGTTGAGCCTTGAAATGGTATATTTGATGTTAGTCTTTGCCCGACAAAGCAAAATGTTTATGATGTGCTTTATGATATTTTTGATGAGCTTTGTGAGATTTTCCTCGCACCCTATTTTCATATAGGCGGCGATGAGGTTGTGCCCAAAATGTGGGATAACTGCCCCGAGTGTCAAAAGCTTATAAAGGAGCATAATCTTAAAGACCATGTGGGACTTCACCGTTATTTTAACAACTTTTTGGTGGCACACCTTAAAAAACGCGGCAAGCGCACCATAGGCTGGAACGAAATGCTTTGCCCCGAGCTTGACAAGAGCGCAATCGGTCAGTTTTGGACCTTTGAGCGAGGCCTGCCCGAGGCACTTGATTGGGTTGACAATCAAAACGGTGAGGTTATTATCTCGTCGGGTATGTATGTGTATGCCGATTACCCATACTCACGTTTATCACTTTCGGCTACATATAACTTTAATGCCGACTATTTGGGCATTGAGCGTATGGAAAACGTGCTTGGCTATGAATTTCCGCTGTGGACCGAATATGTGCGAAGCGACGAAAAGTACGCTTTGCAGCTTTATCCCCGTATGCTTGCTATGGCAGAGACCGGTTGGACCAAGCCGCTGCTTAAAAACTATGAAAATTTTGAAAACCGACTCGAAAATCAACGTGAATATTTTGAAAGCATAGGCATTACCTTGCCACCGCGCAAGGTTTATAGCGGCTACACCTTTGACGGTGCCGAGGATATGACCTTTGCCGACCGCCGAATGAAAGCCTTTTGGGATTATTGGTATGACGATGTGGATTATGAACTTAATAAAATGAAATAAGAGTTTAGAGACGAGAGTTGAGTTGTTGTGTCGGCAAGCCGACATTTATAAATTGTCGCAAAGCGACACCTTATCTTAACTCTATACTCTACACTCTTAACACTAAAAAGCGTATTGACTTTTTAAAGGGTTTGTGCTAATATAACTCTTGTAAGCTTACAACAAAATAAAAAAGGGAGCTGAATGAAACTTCGGCTGAGAGGAAGCCCGCGCCTATAGCGCTATGGCTTTGACCTATAACCTGATGCGGATAATGCCGCCGTAGGATAATAAAAAACCTATGCCGCAATTTCGCAAGAGATTGCGGCTTTTCTTTTTTTGTTATCATCAGACAGAAAGGAAAAATTAAAATGGAAAACAAAAAATCAAAACAAAACATTAAAAACATAGCACTTTGCGGTGTTATGATAGCGCTTGGCACGGTGCTAAGCCTAATCAAGCCATACGAACCGCCCCTTGGCGGTGGCGTAACCATACTTTCAATGGTTCCGATTGCGTTTTTATCCTGTATGTTAGGACTAAAGTGGGGCTTTGGTGCGGCGTTTGCCTATGCGCTTGTTCAACTTTTTATTAGCTTTGGCGAGGTTATGAGCTGGGGCCTTACACCGACAGCAGTTGTTGCAACCTTTGTTTTTGACTACATACTTGCATATCTGGTGCTTGGTATTTGCGGTATTTTTCGCAAAAAAGGCGTTTGGGGCATAGTTGCAGGTGTTGCACTTGGCACATTTTTACGCTTTGTCTGCCATTTCGGCACAGGAGTGTTCATCTTCGACATTTGGTGTGAGTGGGATAGCGTTTGGCTTTACTCGCTTTTATACAACGGCGGATATATGCTGCCCGAAATTGTGCTTACCACCGTTGGCACCGCACTGCTTTGCAAAAGCAAGGCTATCAAAAAACTTGTTTTAAGCTGATAAAATTTTAATATATAACGGATTGCTTTTGAAAAAGAGCAATCCGCTTCTTTTTTTATAAGAAAAAACAATAAAAAAGGCAAAAATATGTATTGTAATTCTTGAATTTTTATAATATAATAAACATAATTGGGAGAGAATCGGATTTTCTCAATTTTTAAGGTTCAAAATATTATTAAAAGGTCTTTTTGGGAGGTGCAAAAAAGATGGAGCTAATGAAAAATTTTGTGTTGGCAGCAGCACAGACCGATGCAGCACAAACCCCACCACCGGATTGGATGGTTGTGGTAATGGGTGTTGGCGTGGTGTTTATCGGCTTGGTTCTCATAATTGTAATTTGCAAAATAATGGGATTATTCTTTGTGGGTGACAGCCAAAGCAAGGAAACACCGGTTGTTGCAAAACCAACCGCTGCGGTAAATAATACGGTTATAGAAAACCGTCAGGAAATCATTGCCGCAGTAACAGCCGCTTGCGCTGAGGATATGGGCAAGGATGTTTCGGCAATCCGTGTAATATCATTCAAAAAAATCTAAAATAAAAATTATATAAAAAGAGGTAAATTAAAATGAAAGCTTATAAAGTAACCGTAAACGGTACCGCTTATGAAATCACATTAGAAGCAATTGATGCAGCAGATGTTAAGGCAGCCCCCGCACCTGCAGCACCTGCCGCAGCGCCTGCACCCGCAGCAGCTCCTGCCGCAGCACCCGCAGGCGGTGAATCTGTAACTTCACCAATGCCCGGCAACATTCTTGATGTTAAGGTTGCAAACGGTGCCGCTGTTAAAAAAGGCGATGTTCTTATTATTCTTGAGGCTATGAAGATGGAAAACGAAATCGTAGCACCCTGCGACGGCACAGTAAATGTTGTTGTAACAAAAGGCTCTGCTGTTGAAACAGGTGCCGTTCTTTGCACAATAGCATAAGACATAATTCCTTTTAAGGAGTAAAAAAATAATGGAATTTTTAAACAGACTATTTGACTTTTTACAAACAACAGGTTTTTATCAGTTGTTTGCAAACTTTGCAGACGGCGGTTGGAAAAACCTTGTTATGATAGCAGTCTCGCTTTTACTCTTGTACCTTGCTATCAAAAAGCAATTTGAGCCGCTGCTGCTTGTGGGCATTGCATTTGGTATGTTGCTTACAAATCTGCCCGGTGCAGGTCTATATCATGGCGAGCTTTGGACAGAATTTATGACCGAGGGTTCTGAATATTACCACAGCTACGGTCACATAATGTCTAACGGCGGACTGCTTGACTACCTTTACATTGGTGTTAAAACCTGTATTTACCCCTGCCTTATCTTTATAGGCATTGGCGCTATGACCGATTTTGGTCCGCTTATCTCTAACCCCAAGAGCTTGCTTTTGGGTGCGGCAGCTCAGGTTGGTATTTTTGCAACCTTTATCGGCTGTATGGTATTGGGCTTTAATCAACAACAAGCCGGCTCTATCGGCATTATCGGCGGTGCCGACGGCCCTACCGCCATCTTTACGACATCTGTTTTGGCACCCGAGCTTTTAGGTCCTATCGCCGTTGCGGCATATTCTTATATGGCGTTGGTTCCGGTAATTCAACCCCCTATTATGAAGCTGCTTACCACCAAAAAAGAGCGTCAAATCGTTATGAAGCCGCTACGTCAACCCAGCCGCACAGAAAAGATTATATTCCCCATAGTTGTTACCATTTTCGTGGCACTTTTGGTACCGGATGCAACATCTCTTGTTGGCTGCTTAATGCTCGGTAACCTTTGGAAAGAATCAGGTGTTTGCGAGCGTCTTTGCAAAACCGCTCAAAATGAGCTTATGAACATTGTTACAATATTCTTGGGTATTTCGGTAGGTGCTACCGCTACAGCCGAAACCTTCCTAAACCTTAACACTCTTAAAATTATTGCTATGGGTGTTGTAGCATTTGGCGTTGCAACCGCAGCTGGCGTATTGTTTGCTAAATTTATGAACCTATTTACCAAGAATAAAATGAATCCGCTAATCGGTTCGGCAGGTGTATCTGCGGTTCCTATGGCGGCACGTGTTTCACAAATGGTTGGCCAAAAAGAGAATCCATCAAACTTCCTTCTTATGCACGCTATGGGACCGAATGTTGCAGGAGTAATTGGCTCGGCAATTGCAGCAGGTGTATTGATCTCTCTTTTAGGTTAAGAATTTGCTTGAGTAAAATTGCCCGTATTGCCGCCTTTCGCGTAGAGCGGTATAGAAAATACAGCACCTACGCTTCAAAACGGCACTACGAACAATTTTCTTTCAAGCAAGGTTAAGCAACTACAAATTTAAGCAAATTATAGATACCTTTTAAAAAAACAGAAAGGAAAATTTATATATGGAAAAGAAACCATTATATATAACCGACACCATTTTGCGTGATGCTCATCAATCACAAGCGGCTACCCGTATGCGCATTGAGGATATGGTACCCGCTTTAGAGCAGCTTGACAAAATCGGTTATTGGTCGGTAGAATGTTGGGGCGGCGCTACATTTGATTCTTGTATGCGCTTTCTAAACGAAGACCCATGGGAGCGCCTTCGCACAATTAAGAAGCATATGCCCAACACCAAGCTGCAGATGCTGTTCCGCGGTCAAAACATTTTGGGCTACAAGCATTATGCCGATGACGTTGTTGATATGTTTGTTAAAAAATCTATTGAAAACGGCATTGATGTTATCCGTATTTTTGACGCACTTAATGACCCCCGAAATCTTGAACAAGCAATCAAATCTTGCAAACAGCACGGCGGTATCTGCGAGCCGGCAATCAGCTATACAATCAGTCCTGTTCACAACGAGGAGTATTTTGTAAAGCTTGCAAAAACGCTTGAAAATATGGGTGCCGATGTTATCTGTATTAAGGATATGGCAAACCTGCTTCTTCCTTATGATGCATACTCACTTGTTAAAAAGCTAAAAGAAAGTGTTAATGTGCCGATTCATCTGCACACACACAACACCACCGGTACCGGTGATATGACCTATCTTATGGCAAGTCAGGCAGGCGTTGATATTGTTGACTGTGCGCTATCTCCTATGGCAAACGGTACGGCAAACCCCGCAACCGAGGCGCTTGTTGCTACCTTGCAGGGTACCGAGCGTGACACAGGTCTTGACCTTGAAAAGCTTTCTGACGTGGCCGTTCACTTCCGTGGCGTTGCCGAGCGTATGAAGGCTGACGGCATACTTGACCCTAAGGTGCTTAATGTTGATGCAAAAACACTTTTATATCAAGTACCCGGCGGTATGCTTTCAAACACTATTTCACAGCTTAAGCAAGCCGGCAAAGAGGACAAATACTATGATGTATTGGCTGAAGTGCCGAGAGTTCGTAAAGATTTCGGCTATCCTCCGCTTGTAACACCTACCAGCCAAATAGTTGGTACACAGGCTGTTATGAACGTTATTTCGGGCGAGCGTTACAAGATGGTTCCAAAAGAATCAAAGGCGCTTCTTCGTGGTGAGTACGGTAAATTACCGGCAGAAGTAAACGAAGATGTTCGCAAAAAGGCCATCGGCGACGATAAGGTTATCGACTGCCGTCCTGCCGACCTTTTAGAGCCAGAGCTTGAAAAATACGCGGCTGAAATGAAAGACAAGGGTCTTGGCAAATCAATTGAAGATGTGCTAAGCTATGCACTTTTCCCCGCAGTTGCTGAAAAGTTTTTGACCTTACGCGACAAAGCACCCGAAGAGGAAAACGCCGTTCGCGAGCTTGTTGTAGAAGACCTTTCGGTTTAATAAAACATAAAAAATCTCTGCTTTTAAAGCAGAGATTTTTTGTGTTTAGAGTTAAGAGAAGAGAGTTTAGAGTGGAGATGGTGTGCGCCAAAGGCGCCAATATAAATTGTCGGCGTAGCCGACACAAACTCTCAACTCTCAACTCTAAAATCTTAACTCTGATTATTTAAACAACTTTTTATCCTTATCAAATATCGCCGTTCTGGTTATATCATAGCAATAATAACTGCCGTTTTGTTCAAAAAATGCGGTAAGTATCAGTTCGGGATTAAGATTTTCAACACTACCGGCAGGCAGGGTGATGTTTAAAACCGTATTAGTGTCTGATGTGTCAAAAGAAAAATTGATGATTTTATCTGACACCTCAATCTCTTTAATAATGCCTTTTTTGGTCTTTTTTAAAACGGTTATATTATTGCTGCTCAAAAAAGACTCAAGCTCGGCTTTTGCCTCGCCCATATCGTCAAATATAATTTTAAACTCGGCAAAACAAACATCGCCGGCTTTTTTGACGGGGTCTTTGGCATCAAAAAATTTAATATACGGCGGGCATACGGCGTTTAAGCTACCACACAAAGTGCTTATATCATAGCCGTCATCAAGCAGGCGTATATCAACTACGTCATACTCGCTTGACATACCCAAAGAAAGCGGCAGGGCAAAGGTCATATAAAGGTGGGGATTAAAGCCCTCGGTATACCACACGGGCAGATCCGCACGGCGTATAATGCGTGCCATAAAACGTGTCATATCAAGGTGAGATATAAAGCGCATACGGTCGCCCTTTTTATAAAAAAGTCTAACGTTTTTCAAAGCAAACACCCTCCCCATAAGAATTTGCACCGCAGCCTGCGCATTTTTCGCGGCAGTTTGGCGTGGTAAGGCCGTTGTGTGCAGTCATATTTTCACGAATTAAAAAGTCCTTTGTTACACGATAGTCAAGGTGGTCCCAAGGGGTGATTTCTTCAAAGCTTCGTGTGCGGTTGGCATAAAATTCGGGTGTTATAGCACATTCGTCAAACGCCTCCAGCCAAGCGTCAAGATTAAAGCACTCGTCCCAACCGTCAAAACGGCAACCTTTTTTGTATGCGGCTGCTATTACGCCACCCAATCGGCGGTCGCCACGGGCAAAGACACCCTCTAAAAAGCTCGTTTTGTTTTCGTGATAATTAAAGGTGATTTTCTTGCTCTTTATGCTGTCTTTAAGCAGCATTTGTCGGCGCATCATTTCGTCCATTGTAATCTGTGGCTCAAATTGGAAGGGTGTGTGCGGCTTTGGCACAAAGTTTGCAACGCTTATTGAAACATTGACCGATTTGCCCTTTGGTTTTTCCGGCAAAGAATAATAAAGGTCAACGATTTTTTGAGCCAAATCTGCAATACCTACAATATCCTCGTCGGTTTCGGTGGGCAGACCCATCATAAAATAGAGCTTCACCGAAAAATATCCGTTTTTAAATGCAGTACGGCAGGATGACAGAATATCCTCCTCGGTAATGTTTTTATTAATAACATCACGAAGTCGCTGTGTGCCGGCTTCGGGCGCAAAGGTAAGACCGCTCTTTCTAAGGCGGTTTATTTTTTGCAACAATTCTTCAGAGAAATTGTCTATTCGCAAAGATGGTAAAGAAAGGCTCACCCGCATATCCTCGGTCCAGCAAAGCATATCGTCAAGCATTTCTTCAAGATGGGTGTAGTCGCTAGTCGATAGGCTTGAAAGCGAAATTTCGTCATAGCCGGTGTTAACGCAAAGTGCTTTGGCTTGTTGGTTTACTGTAGCGGCACTCTTTTCACGAACGGGACGGTAGATATAACCCGCTTGACAAAAGCGGCAGCCGCGAATACATCCGCGAAAAACCTCCTGCACGGCGCGGTCGTGCACAGCCTCAATATAGGGCACTACAAATCGGTCGGGATAATACGCCTTATCCAAATCAAGCTCAATGCGCTTTTCAACCACTGCGGGCGCACCGTCTAACGGTACAAAATGCTTTATGGTGTTGTCGTCGTTATAAACAACGTCATAAAGTGACGGCACATAAACACCGTTTATCTGTGCGGCTTTTTGTAAAAAGTCTTTGCGAGAAAATCCGTTTTTCTTGCACTCTTTATATAGGTCGATTACTTCGAGGTCTACCTTTTCGCCCTCGCCCAAAAAGAAAATGTCGATAAAATCGGCAAGCGGCTCGGCATTGCAAGCGCAGGGGCCACCCGCTACAACTATGGGGTCAGCGTCGCTGCGGTCACAAGATTTAAGCGGTATTTTGGCAAGGTCAAGCATAGATAAAATATTGGTGTACGACAGCTCGTACTGCAGGGTAAAGCCGACAAAATCAAACAGATTTATCGGGTCACGACTTTCAAGTGCAAATAGCGGAATATCATTGTCGCGCATAACCTTTTCAAAATCTATCCAGGGTGCAAAAACGCGCTCACACCAAATATCATCACGCTCATTAAATAGCGAATACAGTATTTTCATACCGAGGTGGCTCATGCCTATCTCATAAGTGTCAGGAAAACAAAAGGCAAAGCGTACGTCTACTGCCGCTTTATCCTTAACAACCTGATTTATTTCGCCACCCGAATAACGTCCGGGCTTTTGCACCGTCAGCATTAACTGTTCCAGTCGTTTTTTGTCCATATCTTCACCACATAAAAATATAATTAAAATTTTAATTAAATGATACAATAAATCGGCAAGGTTTTCAACAATTTTATTGCAATATTATTGCAAAAAAATCTTTTAATTTAGTAATGTATGTGTTATAATCTATTATGTATAATTAGGTATATTATGTAAAGGAGAGAAAAAGCCGTGAAATTTAAGAGAATGACTGTTTTAGTGCTTACAATTTGTATATCAATGCTGTTTTGCGGCTGTGATTTGTTTGGCACTGCCGACGAATTGGTGTCTCCGCCCGCACTCACGGGTGACCTATCTCCGATTGCGGACGCACTATATAAAAGTGCGGGTGATGATTTAGACCTTAAATATCCGACAAAGGGTGATCACCGTTCAGCGATAGTGCTTGAAGATATTAACAGCGACGGAATATTTGAGGCGTTTGCTTTTTACAGCACAAGCGATGACGAAATGACAACCATGCATATAAATGTTGTTTGCCAAAAAGACAGCGAGTGGACGTCTGTTTCGGACCAAACAATAACCGCCACCGCAATAGAAAGAATAGAATTTTGTGATTTAAACGGCGATGGTCGAGAAGAAATTTTGGTTGGATGGGATGTAAACGGCGTTAGCGAAAAACAATTAAGTATATTCTGCTTTGACGGTAAAGAGTTATCTCAACAGCTTTTACAAGCCTATACATCATTTTTGTGTTCGGATTTAGATGATGACGGCAACAATGAAGTATTTGTTCATCATCTTGATACCACCGAAAAAACAAATAAGGCTTTGATTTATAATCTTGGCGAAAAAGGTATAGAACAAACCGCCGGATGCATAATGGACAGTACGGTCAAAAGCGCATCAACACCGGTTTTGGCCGAGTTGTCAAACGGTAAAAAAGCGATATATATTGACGAAATAAAAGGTGTAGGCGCCGTAACCGAGGTGTTGTACCTTTCAAAAGGCGAGCTTAAAAATCCCTTGCTTGACAGCACAACTACCATAGAAAACATTTTAACATTACGTGCCGCAGCACTTTCGACTCAGGACATAAACGGTGATAAAATACTTGAGATACCTGTGGCAACCGACCTGCCAAATGCGGTTGAAGACGGCGAAAAGCTTTATTATACCAATTGGTGTTCGTTTAACGGCGAAACCCTATCGGTAAAGCTTGTTACAATTGTTAACACAGTAGACGGGTATTATCTCGAACTGCCCAACAGCGCCGTCGGCAAAGTGTCGGTGCTTAAAGACGTGGAAAGGCACGAACGAAAAATTTATCAATATGATTCGCAAACACAAACCACAGGGGATTTATTGTTTGAAATATCTGCTATAGAGATGAAAAAGTGGAACAGCAGAGATTATGACCGTGAAAATCAAACCGAGCTTGCACGTAATGCTGATATGGTTTTTGTCTTAAAAATGGGCGAAACAGCCAAGAGCTTGGAGCTAACCGAAAAAAGCATAAAAGAAACATTTAAATTAATTGACTGACGGAGGTGCCTTAGGTGAGAAGAGTACTTATAGTAGAAGACGAAGTAGCCATTCGTGAATTTGAAGCCATAAATCTAAAGCGTGTAGGCTATGAGACGGTAGAGGCCGGTAGCGGTGAAGAGGCACTGGAGATATTTGATAACGATATTGAGGGCTTTGATATAGCGCTTTTAGATGTTATGATGCCGGGCATGGACGGATTTGCCCTTTGCAAAGAGCTGCGCAGTCGTTCCGACAGTATAGGCATTATAATGTTAACCGCAAAATCGCAAGAGATGGACAAAATAAGCGGACTTATGATAGGGGCTGACGATTATGTCACAAAGCCCTTTAGCCCTACCGAATTGCTCGCTCGTGTTGATTCACTCTATCGCAGGGTAAGCAAGCCCTCTGTGACAAAGCAACCCTCTACAGAGCTTCACTCGGGCAGATTTCAGCTTGATTTGCGTAGCCGTACCCTTTCAAAGGACGGAAAAAACATTGAACTTACTCAGGTTGAATTTCAAATTATGGAATACTTTTTTGCCAACCCTGATGAGCCTATCGGCAGAACGGTGATTTTGCACAAGGTTTGGGGCGATGCATATTTTGGCGAAGAAAAAATTGTTGATGTTAATATTCGCCGTTTGCGTATGAAGATAGAAGAAGACCCCTCTAATCCCAAATTTATCGTAACGGTTTGGGGTCGAGGCTATAAGTGGGACACCACTGCCATTTAGAAAAAATAAAAATCAAAACAGAAAGGTGGGATTGTGCGTGAGATTTGATTTCAAATTTAAGGGCATAGCCATGCAGTGGCTTTTTAAAGTGTATTTGATTATTGCGTTGGCTGTAATTGCAATAGCTATAACGCTTTCGACAATATTTGTAACACTTATTCTTAACAGCGTGCAATCTCAGGCTGTTGATTATTCACAAGATTTTGAGGTTTTGTCGTCGGCAACCAAAGAAAATTTTTATGATACAGCAATAAATCTCTCTGATGAATTTGCATTTAAGCATAAAATAGAAGTTCAAATTATCGGTAGTGACGGTGCTGCAATAGTATCGACGACCGGATTTTTGCCTACAAATGAAGCCACCGCAGATTACGAACGTGCCACAGCTTCGGGTACGGGCGAATATATTTTCAGGGGTAAAAACTCGGGCGGAGAACAGGTTATGACCGGAACAAAAATTGTATATGGTCAAGACGGAAAACCGATGGGCGCTTACCGCTGGATAACATCGTTAAAGGCGGCTTATCGCCAAATCAATTTAACAATTACAATAATTGCCTTGGTATCGTTTGTAATATTGGGACTTTGCGCTTGGTCGGGTATATTTTTTATAAGGTCAATGGTGGCAAAGCTGCGCGATATGGGTAACACCGCCCGTAAAATTGCCGGCGGAGACTTTAAAGCACGTATTGAGGTCGAAAACCGTGATGAAATAGGCGAACTGTGTGAAACCATAAACTATATGGCAACCGAGCTTGAAAACGCCGAGACTATGAAAAACGATTTTATATCCTCTGTTTCGCATGAGCTTCGCACACCGCTTACTGCAATACGTGGCTGGGGCGAGACCTCAAAAATGTCGGTCGGTGTAGATGAAGAATTGGTTTCACGCGGCATAGATGTGGTTTTAAGCGAAGCCGACAGACTGTCGAGCCTTGTTGAAAACCTACTTGATTTTTCGCGTATGCAATCTGACCGCTTGGCGGTAAACAATGTTTTGACGGTAGATGTATCAACCCTTTTGTCTTCGGTTGCTGATATGTATACCGAGCTTGCCGTAAAGCAGGGTATAGAGCTTGCATACACTCCGCCTGCGCAAACATCGATTATTATGTGTGACCCCGACCGTTTAAAGCAGGTGTTTATAAACGTTATCGATAATGCAGTTAAATACACCGAAAAGGGTGGTCTGGTGCTTGTAGCCCAAACACAGGAAGAGGGTTGCGTTCGTATCGTTGTTAAGGATACGGGTGTCGGCATACCGGCAGAGGACCTTGACCACGTTAAAGAAAAGTTTTTTAAATCAAATAAAACGGTTCGCGGTAGCGGCATAGGCTTGGCTGTAGCGGACGAGATTATAAAACAGCACAGCGGTCTGCTTTTTGTTGAATCAACCGAGGGTGTCGGCACCACAGTTACCATTGTGTTGCCCCTTTACGAACCTGAGGAAGAGCCACAAACAAACGAACACGAAGCGGTTGATGCTGTTGAAGAGGAACAAACAGCAGTAAAGGAAATTTCTGATGAAGAAATGAAAGAATCAACAACTGAAGGAGAAATTTGATTTTGGCAAAATACACTTCAATAGGCGGTCAAGCGCTGATAGAGGGCATTATGATGAAGAACCCTCAAAAAAAGACAGCACTTGCCGTGCGCAAACCCGACAAAACAATCGATATAAGTTTTATTGACGATAAAAGCATTAAAGAAAAATTTGCGATTTTACGCCTTCCTATAATTCGTGGCGTGGTTACCTATATAGAAACCATGATACAGGGCTATCGCCTTATGATGAAATCGGCAGAAATATCGGGTTTTACCGATTTAGAGGAAGAAACAACCGAGCCTAAAGACGAAAAAAAGCAATCGGCATTAATGGCAGTTATTATGACCATAGGCAGTGTGCTGGGTGTGGCGTTGGCGCTTGTGCTGTTTTTAGGTATACCGCGTTATGCCGTGCAGGGGCTTGAATGGCTTGCAGGAAATAAATTTTCAGAAATCGCCCGTTCCGGTATAGAGCAGCTTATAAAGCTCGCCGTTTTGGTGGCATATATGTGGGGTGTATCCTTTATGAAGGATATCCGCCGTGTGTTTGGTTATCACGGTGCCGAGCACAAAACCATTTTCTGTTATGAGGCGGGCTTGCCGTTAACGGTAGAAAACGTAAAGCGCCAAAAGCGTTTTCATCCACGCTGCGGAACATCCTTTTTAATACTTATGGTGCTGGTCAGTATGGTTGTATCTACTGTGGTGCAAATGATATTTCCGGCGGTTTATGATATTGGTTGGGCGTGGATATTGGCTAAAATTTTAATGCTTCCGCTTATCTGTGGTATAGGATACGAGGTATTAAAGCTATGCGGCAAATATGATAATATAATTACAAAAATAATTTCTGCCCCCGGTATGTGGATGCAGCGAATCACCACCAAAGAACCCGAGGACGATATGATAGAAATTGCAATAGCGGCACTCAAGGCCTGCGACGAAATAGTAGACGAGAAAGAAGAAGCAGATACAAATGACAATATTTGAAGCCTATAACGACTGCAAAAAGCAACTGCAATCGGCGGGTATAGAGGATTATGTTTTTGAATCAAAGCAAATAATCAAACACATAACCGGATACAACAATGCACAAATACTTACTAACTATACTCAGCCGCTTAATGAATTTCAGCAGAACAATTTAACGGTAATAATAAAGCAAAGACTTATACATTATCCGCTGCAGTACATAATCGGACGCTGGAACTTTTTTGGGTATGAATTTTTTGTGGGGCCGGGTGTGTTGATACCGCGTGCCGACACCGAAACTTTAATGGATGTCTGCCTTGAAACGTTAAAAGAAAAAACCGACCCTCGTGTGCTTGACCTTTGTGCCGGCACAGGCTGTATCGGTATTACAATTAAGGGCGAAATACCAACCGCCGACGTAACACTTGTCGAAAAGTATGACGAGGCTATAAGCTATCTGCAAAAAAATGCAGAGCACAACAAAGCAGACGTTAACCTTATTAAGGGCGATGTTTTAAAAACAGAGGGCGCCGACGGGCTTTATGATTTAATAGTAAGCAACCCGCCTTATATTGACCAAAAGGATATGAGCGAGCTGCAGATAGAGGTTACCTTTGAACCGTCTACCGCGCTTGCGGGGGGCCAAGATGGGCTTGACTTTTACCGTCATATAGCAAAAGAGTACAAAAGATATTTGAAAAACGGCGGCGTTATGGCTTTTGAGGTCGGCATAAATCAAGATGAGGCTGTCGCCGAAATTTTAAAACAAAACGGTTTTGAAAATATCGGCACCCGTGAGGATATGAACGGTATCCGCAGGGCGGTTTTTGGGACAGCAAATAATATATAATATAACCAAAGAAATCCTAAATTGCCAAAGTGAAGTTCAATTTTTTAAGGTTAAAAATGAAAAACAGTTG
>JAUNAM010000037.1 GCA_030527615.1 Clostridia bacterium | reverse complement strand
GAGATTATTTACCGCACAGACAAATTTTTCAAAAGACAGCACTTCTAACCGGACTCGTTTCTCAAAATTTGAAGGCGGAAAACAAAGAAAAAGCTATTGAGCATTACAATAATCTTGTGAAAACAGTTGATGATTTCTTTATGTCACAAAAAGAAATTGAAAATAAGGAGTCTTTGATGTTTATCAAAGGCGACAAAGACGGTGCTTGGAATACTACGGAAGAAAAATTGGAAGAAAGAATAGCAAAGGCGAAGAAGTTAATTGAAGAATAGCGTTAAAACAAGAAAATCAAGCAAAATCCCTCGTTTCTTTTTGAACGAAAACACAAAAAAATCTAAATTAACCAATAGCGAAAATGCCCGTAAATACTGGCTTTTTTAAGCAAAAATCTAAAACGACCACAAAAATAGACTTGCATTTAGGGGCTGTAAAAAGTCCCATAGAAAAACGAGGGTTAATCGCCCTCGTTTTTTGTATACAAAAAAACGAGCACCTAAGCACTCGTTTTTCATCAGGACTTTTTTTACAGCCCCCTAATTTGTTGCGTAGAACCGGGAGTTCTCAACAGGTCATAGATATAAATTTACTGATGAATTATACCATAATTCGACACTAAAGTCAATGAGTTAAAGCATAATTATATGTAAAAATTTATCGTAATAAACCGAACTCTTTGTGAACTAATCAACAAATCGTATCCACAGGAAAAAATAAGTGGTCAAAAAAATGGTCAGATATCTCTACGCAAAACCTTACAAAATATTCATTCAAAATCAATATGAGTATTTTATCATAATAAGTGGTGGTTTAGCAATCACAAACGAAGTTAATAGAAAGGAGTTTTTCTCATGGCAAAACGCGGAGATAATATTCATAAGAGAATTGATGGTCGCTGGGAAGGCCGTTATAAGAAAGGCAGGAAGCCTAATGGAACAATTCAGTATGGGTCAGTATACGGAAAATCATATAAAGAGGTTAAGGACAAACTTATTGCTGTTCGGCAGGAACCTGTTATTATCAAGCTGCCAAAGCATAAAGAAAAAACATTTGCAGATGTATTAGAACTTTGGATGCAGAACAATCGTATTCGGTTAAAAGGCGGCTCAATTAATAAATACCAAAGGCTAATTGATACTCATATCGTAGGCGATTTAGGTTCTGTAAGAGTATCTGAAATATCCTCTGTGATGGTCAACACATTTTTGGAAAAGAAATTAAATAGTGGTCGAGTTGACGGTAAAGGAGGTTTATCCGCATCCTATGTCAAAAGCATTATGCTCGTTATTAGTGCAGCAATAAACTATGCAGTTCAGGAACAACTGTGTCCTCCTTTGAAAACGCCGATATCCAAACCTGTTGAGGAAACGAAGGAGCTTACAATCCTTTCGTTACCGGCACAAAAGCAACTTGAATTATTTGTAACGAACGAGCTAACGCCAACTAAGGCCGGAATCTACATTTCTCTATATACGGGATTGAGAATCGGAGAAGTATGTGCTTTAAGATGGGATGATATTGATTTTGTTCGTAAAATTATCAAAGTGCGTCATACAATCGCTCGTGTTGATTGCAGGAATGATGACTCTCCTTATAAGACCAGGCTCATCATTGATACCCCGAAAACAAAAGCATCCAAACGAGAAATTCCTATTCCATCTGTTTTATTGCCACTGCTTCTTATGTTGCGTGAAATGTTCATATCTGAATTTGTCATTTCAGATACTGCAAAATTTGTAAGTCCTCGAACCTATGAGTATAGATATCATAAGGTTCTGAAAGATTGCGGTATTGGGTCTGTAAACTACCATACTCTCAGACACACTTTTGCAACACGCTGTATCGAAGCAGGGGTTGATGTAAAATCATTGAGCGAGATCTTGAGACACTCCGATGTAAGCGTTACGCTTAACACATATGTCCATTCATCCATCGAATTAAAGAGAATACAGTTGGAAAAGGTTACTGCATTATCCGCCTGACCATTTAATGTGGTCAAAATAAGTGGTCAAATAATGTGAAAACTCTTGACAATAAAGGGTTAATCACGATTTGTTCGTAGAACTCCCAGTTCTACGCAAACAACAGACCATGATATATTTTTTGCCACACAACCAAGCGGGCGCTTGGTGTAATTCGACATAGCGAATTATTGATAGAGGTCAGGTGAAAGGAAACGGATCGAAAGAAAGAAGTTGTTGAAATCTGCCTCGACCATTTCATTGAGAATGGTTTGTCAGATACTTCAACACGAAGTTTGAGCAAAGCACTGAAATTACAAAATGCGGGTCTCTACTATTATTTTAACTCAAAAGACGAAGCGGTAATAGCGTGTGCCGATGAAGCGGCTCGCCGTTTGGAAGAAACGCTCATATTGCCTGCTATTCGCGACATACATAGTCCGGATTTCATGATGAAGCGCTTGCGCTCAAGAGCTAATGAGATGGCACCAACGATGGGATTCTTGGCAACTGTATGTGCTGATAAGAAATATAAAGACAGTATGAAACTTATACTTGATAGACTTACAGAACGCTATAAACATTACGCAGAACAAGTTGCGAAAAAGTTGAATTGTTCAAAAGAGCAAGTGGAACCATATGTCTATATAACGATTACTGCGGTTGCTAATTATATGATTTTTGGTGAAGATAGTTATATTTATCCACAAATACAAGTTATTAAGGATGCGATTGCCGGTTTGACTAAATTGTCAGGTGATGTTGGCTGAGGAGGAAATCAAATGAGATTTAAGGCAAAAGCAAAAGATTGCCAGCTCGTTGTTAAGGTTAAAACTACCTCAGGAGAAACGATAGACGAAAAAGAATTAGATAGATTTTCGAGAGTTTTTTTTAGGGGGTTCTTGAAGCCTAAACTTATAAAAAAGAATATGGTTGAATGTACGGGTCCGGTCGGAGTTAGCCTTTACGAACGGTTGAAGCGACCGATATGGGAAAAGCAGTTGCAAGTACCGTTATTACAATGGCAAGAGAAATTGTTTTCGGTGTAGCTCTTCCGATTTTAATGCCTATTATGTGGGGACTTGACGGTATTCTATGGTCTTTCCCTGTTGCAGACATTTTAACTGCAATTATCGCGGCTGTTGTTATTGTCAGCACATACAAAGAATTAAGCGATAAACCTATCAAAAAATTAAAGGAGGCAACACATAATGAATAAGATTATTACGATTAGCCGTCAGTTCGGAAGTGGCGGCAGAACGATTGGAAAAGAAGTAGCTTTAAAGCTCGGTATTCCTTGCTATGATGAGGAACTTATCAACAAAATCGCTGCCAAAAGCGGTATGGCAAAGGAATATATTTTAGAGAGTGGCGAATATGCACCTTCTACAAGTTGGATAGGAAATGCCTTCGCAGGCAGAGATTTTAACGGTCATTCGCTCCGTGATGAACTATTCACTGCACAGCGTTCTGTAATTATGGAGATTGCTGAAAAAGAGCCGTGCGTTATTGTGGGCAGATGTGCCGATTACATTCTCAAAGGTACAGCCGACTGTCTAACAGTTTTCGTTCACGCTTCTATGGAAAAGCGTGCCGAAAGAATTGTTGAGGTGTACGGTGAACAAAAGGAAGCAAGTGCAGAAAAAAGACTTGCCGAAAAAGACAAGCACCGAAAAGCTTACTATCAGTTTTATACGGATATGAAGTGGGGAGATGCCACACATTACACCATTTCATTAGATAGCGGTAAACTCGGCATTGATAAGTGTGTAGAAATTATTGCAAATCTTTATAAGTAAGTAGATTTAAAAAATTACAAATTAAATATTGAATGAATATATAAGATAGCGGTGAGGGAATCTTGCCGCTATTTTTTCCATTTTTACATTTCGCAGGCATTATCCAAAAGAATTATCAGAAAAATAGTACCAAAAGAGTAGTATTGACTTCGCAATTTCAAAAACTTCTCCTAAAAATCTTTCATTTGGTGCTTGTTTGTGGTATACTAAATTGGTATGCAAAAGTATTAGTGGCGGGGTTTTGTCAAAAGTCTGGGTTTTTGACGAGTTTGAGCCACCTTAAATACTGAAAAAACATTGTCTAAAAGGAGGTTCACCCAAATGGAAAAATTTAAGCTTGTATCAAATTACAGCCCTACGGGTGACCAACCGCAGGCAATAGAACGACTGACAAAGGGCGTAAACGAAGGCTTGAAAGAGCAAACCTTACTTGGTGTTACCGGTAGCGGCAAAACCTTTACGATGGCAAATATTATTGCCAACACCAATCGCCCGACACTCGTTCTTGCTCATAACAAAACACTTGCCGCACAGCTTTGCAGCGAATTTAAAGAATTTTTCCCCGATAATGCGGTGGAATATTTTGTTTCCTACTATGACTATTATCAGCCTGAAGCATATATCCCCGGTACAGATACTTATATCGAGAAGGACAGCGCCATAAACGACGAGATTGATAAGCTACGCCACAGCGCTACTTGTGCACTGTCTGAACGCCGTGATGTTATAATTGTGGCTTCTGTATCCTGCATTTATTCACTTGGTAACCCGATTGATTACCGTAATATGGTAATTTCCTTGCGCACCGGTATGCAAAAGAGTCGTGATGAGCTAATACACAAGCTTGTTGATTTGCAATACGAGCGCAATGACATAAACTTTGTTCGCAACAAGTTTCGTGTTCGTGGTGACACGGTTGAGGTGTACCCTGCCTATGCTTACGGCGATGCCTTGCGCATTGAATTTTTTGGCGACGAAATTGACCGCATTAGTGAGGTCAACACCGTAACGGGTGAGGTTAAGCAGTTTTTGACCCATACGGCAATTTATCCGGCATCACACTATATTGTGCCGCAAGATAAGCTTGAAGATGCACTGGCCGACCTTAAAAATGAGATGGAAGAGCGTGTAGCATTTTTTCAAGAAAACGGCAAGCTGATTGAGGCACAGCGCATTCGTCAGCGTACTGAATACGACATTGAAATGCTGCGCGAAATCGGTGTGTGTAAGGGTATTGAAAACTACTCTCGTGTGCTGTCACGCCGCGCCCCCGGCAGCACGCCGTCAACGCTTCTTGACTATTTTCCCGATGATTTTCTTCTGTTTGTTGACGAGTCACACGTAACACTGCCGCAGGTTCGCGGTATGTTTGGCGGTGATAGGGGCAGAAAAGATAACCTTATTGAGTACGGCTTTCGTCTGCCGTCGGCTTATGATAATCGACCGCTTAATTTTGAGGAGTTTTATTCGCATATCAATCAAGCAATTTTCGTATCGGCTACACCTACCGATTTTGAAAAGGACCATTCGGCTCAAATTGTAGAACAGGTGATACGTCCTACAGGGCTGCTTGACCCATTTGTTACCGTAAAACCAAGTGAGGGGAAGATTGACGATATTGTGTCACAAATTAATGAACGCGTAGCCAAAAATGAGCGTGTGCTTATAACCACACTTACCAAAAAAATGGCCGAGGACCTTACCGAATACCTTGAAAACCTTGATATTAAGGTGCGTTATATGCACTATGATATTGACACTATTGAGCGTATGCAGATTATCCGTGATCTGCGACTTGGCGAGTTTGATGTGCTTGTTGGTATAAATTTGCTTCGTGAGGGTCTTGACATACCCGAGGTGTCACTTGTAGCCATACTTGACGCCGATAAAGAGGGGTTTTTGCGTAGCGAAACCTCACTTGTGCAAACTATAGGCCGTGCCGCACGTAACGCCGACGGCGAGGTTATAATGTATGCCGACAGTGTTACACGCTCTATGGAAAACGCCATACGTGAGACCGAGCGTCGCCGTGCTATTCAGCAAGCCTATAACGAGGCTCACGGAATAACACCCAAAACCATTAAAAAAGATGTACGAGATATTATTGAAATCGGTGAAAAGGTGGATAAAACCACACCCGACAGCAAGCTCAGTCGTGCTGAACGCGAGGCACTTATTAAACGCCTTAGTGCAGAAATGCGACAGGCGGCTAAAATACTTGAATTTGAGCATGCGGCATATCTGCGTGACCGTATAGAAAAATTAAGAAAGATTAAATAATTGGAGGAGCTATTTTGTCTAACGATAAAATAATTATAAAGGGTGCCCGCGAAAACAACCTTAAAAATATGGATGTTACAATTCCCCGTGACAAGCTTGTGGTTTTTACGGGGCTTTCGGGCAGCGGTAAATCGTCATTGGCGTTTGATACTATTTATGCCGAGGGTCAGCGCCGCTATGTAGAGTCGCTTTCAAGCTATGCCCGTCAGTTTTTGGGTCAAATGGAAAAACCTAATGTTGACAGCATTGACGGGTTATCGCCTGCAATATCCATAGACCAAAAAACAACCTCAAAAAATCCGCGTTCTACCGTGGGTACTGTTACCGAAATATATGACTATCTGCGACTTTTATATGCACGTGTGGGCATACCGCACTGCCCGATTTGCGGCAAAGAGATAAGCCAACAGACAACCGACCAAATTGTAGATACCGTTATGGCACTCGAAGAGGGCAGCCGTATACAAATACTTTCACCCGTTGTTAAAAACCGTAAGGGTGAGCACGTAAAAGAACTTGATAATGCTCGCAAATCAGGCTATGTCCGTGTGCGCATTGACGGAAATATTTATGATTTGTCTGAAGAAATAAAGCTTGAAAAAAACAAAAAACATATGATAGAGGTTGTTGTTGACCGCCTTGTTATAAAATCTGACATTCGCTCACGCCTTGCCGACAGCATTGAAACCGCCGTGTCGCTTTCGGGCGGACTTGTGGCGGTTGATGTTATAGGCGGACAAGAACTACAATTTTCACAAAGCTATGCTTGTGACGAGCACGGTATCAGTATACCCGAACTTACACCCACAATGTTTTCGTTTAACAATCCAATGGGTGCTTGCCCTACCTGTACGGGTATTGGTATGTTTATGAAAATTGACCCTCGTCTTATAATAAGTGATGAGGATAAGTCGCTTGTTGACGGTTGTATAAAAGCGGCAGGCTGGGGTGTTAACTCTTGGTTTAACCCCGATGCAGGCGCTATTGCCACAATGTATTATGAGGGTCTTGCTAAAAAATACGGCTTTGATATAAATACCCCTTGGCGTGACCTGCCCGAAAAGGCAAAAAACGCCGTGCTTTATGGTACTAATGGCGAAAAGCTTGAGCTTCACCGCAACAGTGATTTCGGCAGTGGCAGTTATTTTGCACCATTTGAGGGTGTTGTTAACAATCTGCAGCGTCGCTATGAAAATACTAAAAGCGACTATGCCCGCGCCGAGTATGAAAGCTATATGACCGAAAGTGCCTGCCCCGACTGTAAGGGTGCACGACTAAAGCCCGAGTATTTGGCAGTAACCGTTGGCGGCATAAATATAAAGCAGCTTTGTGATATGTCGGTTGATGAGGCTTTGCATTTTATAGAGGGTTTAACCTTTAACGAAATGCAGGGTATGATAGCAAAGCCAATACTCAAAGAAATTAAAGAGCGACTAAACTTTTTGTCAAGTGTCGGTCTTGACTATTTATCACTTTCACGCTCGTCGGGTACGCTGTCGGGCGGTGAGAGTCAGCGCATAAGACTTGCAACACAAATAGGCTCGTCGCTTATGGGCGTGTTATATGTGCTTGACGAGCCGAGTATCGGGCTGCATCAGCGTGATAATGAGAGATTACTTGCAACCTTAAAGCATTTACGCGACCTTGGCAATACCCTTATTGTTGTCGAGCACGATGAGGATACCATGCGCGAGGCAGATTATGTAATAGATATAGGTCCCGGTGCCGGTATTCACGGCGGACAGATTGTGTTTGGCGGCACACCAAAAGAACTGCTTGCGTGTGAAAATTCAATCACAGCCGATTATCTTTCGGGCAGAAAGCAAATTCCCGTGCCGCAGAAACGCCGCAAAGGTAACGGTAATCATCTTACCGTAAAGGGTGCCGCTGAAAACAACCTTAAAAACATTAACGTAAAAATACCGCTTGGTGAATTCGTTTGTGTTACGGGTGTTTCGGGCAGCGGTAAAAGCTCGCTTGTAAATGATATTATCTACAAAACACTTGCCAATAAACTCAACCGTGCAAAAACCATTGCCGGTAAGCATAAGGCTATTGAGGGTATTGAGCAGCTTGACAAGGTTATTGATATTGACCAGTCGCCCATAGGTCGTACTCCACGAAGTAATCCTGCCACATATACCGGCGTGTTTACAGATATCCGTGACCTGTTTGCCAACACCAAGGATGCCAAGGCAAAGGGTTATACTGCAGGTCGATTTTCCTTTAACGTAAAGGGTGGTAGGTGTGAAGCCTGCTGCGGTGACGGTATATTAAAGATAGAAATGCACTTTTTGCCCGATATATATGTACCTTGTGAGGCTTGCGGCGGTACACGCTATAACAAAGAGACTCTAAATGTGCGTTATAAGGGTAAAAACATTTATGATATACTTGAAATGACGGTAGAGGAGGGTATGAACTTTTTTGAAAGTCACCCCAAAATCTACCGCAAGCTGAAAACACTGTTTGATGTGGGTCTCGGTTATATTAAGATAGGTCAGAGTGCCACAACGCTTTCGGGTGGTGAGGCACAGCGTGTTAAGCTTGCAACCGAACTATCTAAAAAATCGACCGGCAAAACAATCTATATACTTGATGAGCCTACAACAGGTCTGCACACGGCCGATGTGCATAGGCTTATTGAGGTGCTGCAGCGCCTTGTAGATGCCGGTAACACTGTGCTTGTTATTGAGCATAATCTTGATGTTATCAAGGTGGCTGACCATCTTATCGACCTAGGGCCCGAGGGCGGCAACGGTGGCGGTACGGTTGTAGCACAGGGCACACCCGAAAAGGTGGCAAAAACTGACGGTTCTTATACAGGTCAGTTTTTAAAGAAGGTATTAGAAAAGGAATAATTTACACATTATTCACCATTATCTGCAAAATTTTAATACAATGTAAAAGAGGTGAAAGCGGTGTTTGGCTATATTAGAGCATCAAAACCCGAGCTTAAAGTAAAAGAATATGAAGCCTATAAGGCGGTTTATTGTTCGCTTTGTAAAAAACTGGGCAAAAATTACGGAATACTCTCTCGTTTTACGTTAAGCTATGATTTTACCTTTTTGGCAATGCTTAATATGGCACTTAATGACGGATGTGAAGGCTATGTTCAAAAAAGATGTGCATTTAATCCGTTAAAAAAGTGCAATTATTGCAAAGACTTAGCACCGCTTGATATGCCGTCGGCTGCCGCTATGATAATGCTATATTACAAGATACTTGATAATATTGCCGACGAAAAGGGTGTAAAAAAAATAGGATACTATTTGCTAAAGCCTATTTTTAGCCGTGCCCACAAAAAGGCGGCGCGTGCTTACCCTCAAATCGAGACGGCGGTAAGCCAATATATAAGCGCTCAAAACGCACTCGAATTGGCAAATTGCACATCTATTGATGAGGCGGCTGACCCCACAGCCAAGGTAATGCAACAAATACTGCCTATGTGCTCAAATGACGAAACACAAAAACGGGTGCTTGACCGCCTTGGCTATTGCCTTGGTCGATACATATATCTGCTTGATGCGGCTGTAGATTTGGCTGACGACATAAAGACGGGTAGCTATAATGTTTTAAAAGGCAGGGCAGAGGGCGATGTAAATGAGTATGTCAAAATCACACTTACTCCACAACTTTATTTTTGTGTTAATGAGGCGGCAAGAGCCTTTGAGTTGCTTGATATAAAAAAATATAAAACCATTCTTGGTAATATTATATATTTGGGATTAGAAGAAACCTTTATAAAGGAGTTTAATAAATGAGAGACCCATACGAGGTATTGGGCGTTTCAAAAAACGCCACCGACGACGAAATTAAAAATGCCTACCGTGAGCTTGCACGCAAGTATCACCCCGATAATTATACCGACAATCCGTTATCGGATTTGGCAGGCGAAAAGATGAAGGAGATTAACGAGGCGTATGATGCTATTGTCAATATGCGCCGTGGCGGTTCATCTAAAAATTCGGGTGGTGCTTATAACAACGCCTATAGCGGCAGTACCAATTTCCCCGAAATTCGCTCGCTTATAAATCAAAACCGACTTGAACAAGCACAAGAGCTGCTTGACGGTGTTCCGCCACAAAATCGCGATGCCGAATGGTATTTTTTAAACGGTACGGTGCTTTATCGCCGCGGTTGGTTTGACCAAGCGTATACCAGCTTTGCAACAGCAGTGCGAATGAATCCGCAAAATCCCGAATATCAAAATGCCATGCGTAACGCTCAAAGACAAAGTGGTGCACAATATAACCCATATCGCGGTGGTGCTTATGGCGGTGGCTGTAACACCTGTGACGTGTGTAATAGTCTTATCTGTGCCGATTGCTGCTGTGAGTGTATGGGCGGCGATTTGATACCATGCTGCTAATATGAAAAACACTAAAAAAATTACCCTCTGCGGTATAATTTCGGCTTTAGCCGTGGTGGTTATGTTAGCAGGTTATTTTCCGTATTTGACATACGCCATACCTGCGGTTGCAGGACTGTTTATGATAGTGCCGTTAATAGAATGCGGTGCCGTTTGGGCACTTGGATGCTATGCTGCAACATCGATAATCGCTTTGCTTATTGGTGAGTCCGAGACAAAGATACTTTTTGTAATACTGCTTGGTTATTACCCAATTTTAAAGGCTGTTATCGAAAGACTTAAAAGCCGTATTGCCGAATGGATATTAAAGCTGATATTATTTAATGTGGCGGCAATTGCAAGCTATTTTATAATGAGTCTGCTGTTTGATATATCCTTTAGTGAATTTGCACTTTGGGGCAAATACGGTGCATATATCTTTTTAGCACTTTGCAATGTTGTATTTGTAATTTATGATATTGGCATTTCACGTGTGGGGGCATATTACAGCTTTGCCCTGCACGATAAGATTAAAAAAATAATTAAATAAACCTAAAAACCCTCAATAATTTTGTTGAGGGTTTTCGCTTTTTGTGATACAATGTATAAAATAATAAATAAAGTAGGTGAGTGTGTGAAAAGAATAGTTATCATAGGTGCGGGTGCTGCGGGTCTTAAAGCGGCATTGTCTGCTGCCTTTTGCCTTAAAGATAAAAAGCATAAAATAACCGTTGTGGAAAAAAACTCTCGCCCTGCACGAAAAGTAATGATTACCGGCAAGGGCAGGTGCAATGTCACCAACAACTGTGATGTTAACACGCTTATCAGCTCTACTGTTAAAAACGGTAAATTTTTATACTCGGCATTTAACAAATTTTCATCGCAAGATACAATATCTTTTTTTGAAAATGCAGGTGTTCCGTTAAAAACCGAACGAGGGGGTCGTGTGTTCCCTGTAAGCGACAAGGCGGTGGATATTGTTGATGCTTTGGTAAAACCCGTTCACAAGCTTTGTGAAATTATTGAAGGTACAGCAGAATGTATAATTGCACCAAACGGCGTTGTCACTGCGGTAAAGCTATGTGACGGCAGAATACTTGACTGTGATGCGGCAATAATTGCCACGGGCGGTATGTCTTATCCTCTGACCGGTTCTACGGGTGGCGGTTACAAAATGGCAAAGGCACTCGGACACACTGTGACACCACTTACCCCTTCGCTTGTAGGGCTTGAGTGCCATGAGGGATTTTGTACACGCCTTGCAGGTCTTTCGCTTAAAAATGTAACCCTTTCGGTTTTTGAAAACGGCAAAAAGAAACCGTTATATACCGAGCTGGGTGAAATGCTGTTTACTCACACCGGTATTTCGGGACCGCTGACATTATCGGCTTCGGCACATATACGCTATATGGGCAAAAAGCAATACTATGCTGAAATTGATTTAAAACCGGCACTCGACGAAAACCAACTTGATAAACGCATTTTGCGTGATTTTGAAGAAAATTTAAACCGTGATTTTGCAAATTCTTTAGACAAACTACTGCCCAAAAGCATAATTTCGGTTATAATAAATATGTCGGGCATTGCACCCAACACAAAGGTTAATCAAATCAGCCGCGAGCAACGGCAGTCGCTTATAAATGCCATAAAGCATTTTAAGGTGACTATTACGGGTTTTAGACCCATTGAGGAAGCCATAATCACAAGCGGCGGTGTATCGGTAAAAGAGATAAACCCCACAACCATGATGTCAAAGCTGATAAGCGGACTTTTCTTTGCGGGTGAAGTGATTGATGTTGATGCCTATACCGGCGGATTTAATTTACAAATTGCATTTTCAACCGGATTTTTAGCGGGTGAGAGTGCCGCATATTATGAGGAGGAAAAACTATGATTTCTATTGCACTTGACGGCCCTGCAGGCGCGGGCAAAAGCACCATAGCAAAGGGTGCCGCTAAAGAGCTTGGCTTTATTTATGTTGATACCGGTGCGCTTTATCGCACCGTGGGTCTTAAATTTTTACGCGACGGATATGATACCGAGCTAAACTGTGATATTGATGCTGTGCTTAAAACAATTGAGGTAGATATAAAGTTTATTGACGGCACACAACACGTGTTTTTAAACGGTGAGGATGTGTCCGATAAAATCAGAACGCCCGAAGCCTCTATGATGGCGTCTGCCGTATCGGCAAAGCCGCCTGTTCGTGCGTTTTTGCTTGAAATGCAGCGTAAACTGGCACGCGAAAATAACGTGCTAATGGATGGCAGAGATATTGCTACTGTGGTTTTACCTAACGCTACACTTAAATTTTTTGTTACGGCATCGGTGTCAGAGCGTGCCGACCGCCGATATAAAGAACTGATAGAAAAGGGTATGGATGTTAATTATGACGATATATATAAAGATATCGAAACCCGTGATTACAACGATTCTCACCGTGAAATAGCCCCTTTAAAGCCTGCCGGTGATTCAATTATATTTGACACTACAGGCAACACACTCGATGAGTCTATCAGTAAAATTATGGCTATTATCAACGAAAGGCTGAAATAAATTGCAGATTACATTAGCTAAAACAGCAGGCTTTTGCTTTGGTGTAAACCGTGCTGTGCAAATGGTATACGATTTGATAGAGCAGGGCATACCCGCCTGCACGTTGGGACCTATCATACACAACAGCCAAATGGTAGAGGAATTGGCTAATGCCGGTGTGCGTGTTGTAAAAACACCCGATGAAACTAAAGAAAACGAAACATTGGTGATACGCTCACACGGTGTGGGAAAAAATATTTATGATTATACACAAAAATTAGGTATAAAGGTGTGCGATGCCACCTGTCCCTTTGTGTCAAAGATACATAAAATTGTGGCAGAGCGTTCAAGTGAGGGCGATATTATCTTGATTGCGGGTGACGAGACCCACCACGAGGTTATTGGCATTATCGGGCATTGCATGGGGGATTATTATGTGTATGATTCGGTGCAGTCGCTTGAAAAGATAATAGAAAATCACCCCGAAATCACCAAAAATGCCGTTTCGGCAGTCTCGCAGACCACTTTTAACGCAAAAAAGTGGAAAAATGCGCAAATTTTTTTAAAAAAAGTATGTACAAATGCAAAAATATTTGATACAATATGTAGTGCTACGTCGTCAAGACAAAGTGAAGCACGTGAGCTGGCTTCTGCCAATAATATTATGGTTGTAATTGGTGGCAGGCATAGCTCAAACACAGCAAAGCTTTATGATGTGTGTGCTGCTCTTTGTCAAAATACATATCTTATTGAAACCGCTGACGAATTAAAATCAGATTGGTTTTATGAGGATGCTACGGTCGGTGTAGTCGCAGGCGCATCAACGCCCGCGGGTATAATAAAGGAGGTTATTAAAACCATGTCGGAAATTTTACAACCGGTTGATGAACAGATGGAGGGAACACAAACTGTTCAAAAAAGCTTCGAGGAAATGACAGATGAGGAAGCATTTGAGGCTTCGCTAAGCAGCCTTACAGGTGAGCAAAAGGTGTGCGGTACTGTAGTAGCAGTAAACGCAACCGAAATTACTGTAGATATCGGCAGAGGAGTAACAGGTTATGTTTCAGCCTCTGAATATTCTACCGAGCCTGTTGACCTACTCAGCGAAGTAAAGGTAGATGATAAGCTTAATCTTATCATTATGAAGATCAGTGATCAGGAAGGAACCGCAATGCTTTCAAAGCGTCGTTACGATGCTATTGCCGGTTGGGACAATATAGTTGCTGCCAAAGATTCGGGCGAAGTGCTTCATGGCGTTGTTCGTGACGTAATCAAGGGTGGCGTTGTAGTGTACTCAAACAACGTTCGTGTATTTATCCCTGCTTCTCAAGCTACCGCTTCAAGAAACGATTCTCTTGAAGATTTAAAGGGTCAAGAAGTTGACTTTAGAATTATTGAAATCGGTCGTGGCCGCCGTGCCGTTGGCTCTATCCGCAGTGTTCTTCGCGATGCTCGCAAAGCAGCAGAAGAAAAGGTATGGGCAAGCATTGCAGTTGGTGACCGTATAACAGGTACCGTTAAGTCGCTTACAAGCTACGGTGCATTTGTTGACATCGGTGGTGTTGACGGAATGGTACACATTTCTGAGCTTTCTTGGTCACGTATCAAGAATCCGTCAGAGGTTGTATCTGTTGGTGACGAAATTGAGGTTTATGTTAAGGCTCTTGATACCGAAAAGAAAAAGATTTCTCTGGGTTACAAAAAGGCCGAGGATAATCCTTGGGCAATTTTCCAAAACACATACAGTGTTGATGATGTTGTTAATGTTACAATCGTTAGCATGACTACATACGGTGCGTTTGCTCGCATTATCCCCGGTGTTGACGGTCTTATTCATATTTCACAAATTGCCAATAAGCACGTTGCAAAGCCGCAGGACGAGCTGACAATCGGTCAAGAGGTTGAGGCAAAGATTACTGCCGTTGACCTTGACAAAAAGCGCGTAAGCCTTTCTATCCGTGCACTTCTCGATGACGAGCCGGTGCCCGAGGTT
>JAUNAM010000095.1 GCA_030527615.1 Clostridia bacterium | reverse complement strand
CTCTCAAATCTAAAAGCCACCGCTTAACGCAGTGGCTTTTGGTTTTGTTGATTATGCATTAAGCATTATGAATTGTGCATTAAATTATAGCTTTTCGTTTGCAAGCAACTTTGCATTTGCCACAGTTTGTACATTTTTCGGGGTCGATTGCGGCTATATTATCAACAAGTGTAATTGCTTCGTTTTCACAAGCCTTTACGCACATACCGCAGGCAATACAAGATGTGGTGCAAACCTTTACTACAGGTGCACCCTTGTGTTTATTGCTGCAAAGCACACGGGTTTTAGCGGTTTTGGGAACGATTGATATAAGCGATTTAGGGCAAACGGCGGCACACTTGCCGCAGCCTACACAAATGTCCTCACAGATAATCATTTTGCCATTGTCATCTACGCTTATTGCACCAAACGGGCAAGCACGCAGGCAGTCGCCAAAGCCGATACAGCCAAATTGACACTCAAGCGGACCGCTGTGCACAAGACTTGCCGAAAGGCAGGACTGTTTTCCTGTGTAATCATATTTGTTAGCGGAATTTTTTTGGCAGGCGATAAAGGCAACCTTTGGCGTGCTGCTGACTTCAACACCCAAAATCTCACCAAGAGAGGCTGCTGTGTCAGCACCGCCGGGTGCACATTTGTCGGGGGTAGATTCGCCCTTTGCCAAGGCTGCGGCGTAACCGTCACAGCCCGAATAGCCACAAGCGCCGCAGTTAGCCCCCGGTAGGCATTCGCGAAGCTTTTCCTCACGTTCGTCAACAGGCACCGCCATAAATTTTGCCGCAAGTGCTAACGCTAAACCCGCTATAAGGCCTATAGCCGTTACGATAATTACGGGTAACAGTATTGTCATATCCATAGCATTAACCTCCTATGCCTGCAAAGCCGGAAAACGACAATGCAACAATTGCCGCCGCAATAAGTGTTATCGGCAGACCCTTTAAAAATTCGGGTATATCGGCATCGTCAATTTTAGAGCGAACACCTGCAAACAGCACCATTGCAAGCATAAAACCAAGACCGGCAGAAAGCGCATTAACCAACGAAAGCCCAAAATTTAATTCATCGGTAATGTTAAGCATTGTAATACCAAGTACGGCACAGTTGGTGGTAATAAGCGGCAGGTAAATACCCAAAGCGTTATAAATGGGCTTTATAAACTTTTTAAGAAAAATTTCTATAAACTGCACAATGGCGGCAATAACAAGTATAAATATTATTGTTTCAAGATATTCAAGACCAAAAGATGCCAATAAATAATGGTAAATGGGGTGTGTAGCGGCGGTGGCTATTACCATAACAAAAATTACGGCAACGCTCATAGAAAATGCGGTGTTTACTTTTTTGGATACGCCAAGGAAGGGGCATATACCCAAAAACTTTGAAAGCACCATATTGTTGGTAAGTATACCGGCAAGCAAAATTGAAACTATAGTTGTTGTGTTATTCATTGCCGTCACCTACCTTTTCTTCACCCTCACAGACTGCAGTCTTACACATACCGCGTGAGGGGCAATTTGCGCAGCCCAAGTGTTCCACCGGTTTTTTGCCGTTGGCTTTGGCAAGCGCATTTGATGCAGCCATTAGCACGCCAAATACGAAAAATCCGCCCGCAGGTAAAATAAACACCGTCATAGGCACCTTGATTATCTCGTGACCCAAAACCGTGCCTGCACCCAAAATTTCACGTATGGCACCCATCAGGGTCAGCGTTGCGGTAAAACCAATACCCATACCCAAGCCGTCAAGTGCACTTGATAACACGGCGTTTTTAGAGGCAAACATTTCGGCACGTGCCAGTATTATACAGTTTACAACTATAAGCGGTAAGAAAATACCAAGTGATTTATCAATGCTGGGGGCAAAGGCTTTAACAAGCATTTGCACAACGGTAACAAAACCTGCGATAATTGTGATAAATGCCGGAATACGAACCTTGTCGGGGATAAATTTGCGAAGCAAAGATATTACCACATTTGAGCACACAAGTACTATTGTTGCGGCAACGCCCATACCAACAGCATCCACGATAGAGGTGGTTACTGCCAAGGTAGGGCAGGTGCCAAGCACCAAACGTAGGCTGGGGTTTTCTTTAATGATACCATTAGTGAAAATGTTAAGATTTTTTGATTTCATTATTTGTTTTCCCCCTTTGCTTCGATTTGCGCGGCAAAATCAATTGCTTGGTTTACAGCAGTTGTAACCGCTGTAGAGCTTATTGTGGCACCGGTTACAGCATTTATTTGATTTTTGTCTTTATCGGCTTTGCCGCCTTTTTCTACCGTGATGCCTTTTTTAAGACCGCTATATTGGGTGTAAAAGCTTTCTTTGGTTACATTTTTGCCAAAACCGGGTGTTTCGTTTGAGGCATCTAAAATGTCAACGGCGATAACCTTGCCTTTGGTATCAACGGCTGTCATAACCGAAACAACACCGCCATAGCCCTGTTCGTCTACGGTAAAAATGTATGCTATGGTCTTTTTGTCTTTAACGGCAAGGTTATAGGTGATTTTTTCGTTCTTTTTATCTACCTTTAAATTTTGTGTTTTTTCGACAAATTCATCAGCATCAACCAATTTTACCATGGCATCTTTACGGGCAAGCTCTGCAAGCTTGGTAATTTTATCCTTAGTTAGCAGATTTGTACCGCTAAGTGCTAAGGTTACTACTATGCAGATGATGGATAAAACGGCTGTGGGGGTTATAACATCGGCATATTTTTTATAAGTGTTTTTGATTTTAGCAAATATAGATTTTAAGGTGTTTAAAAATTTACT
>JAUNAM010000036.1:14791-15098 GCA_030527615.1 Clostridia bacterium | reverse complement strand
CATTAACGCCCTACAATAAGCGATAATGATTTAAGAAAAGTTAGTTTTCAAATTCCAATTTATTGAGCATAAATCAAAGAAAATCAGCGATTTTGTGTCAGTTCTTTTTCGAGAAGTAAACCCAGAAAAACTCCGTTGACTTTTGTCGACGGATTTTTTCAACTAAATCCGTCCTAACGGACGGGATAAATCCACCTTCGGTGGGTGAAATCACTTTGTGGTGAAATCCGACTTCGTCGCGAGAGGACGGATTTAATTTTACCGATTGAGATGAAGAGACTTTTAAAACCCCGCTTGCCAAAAGCAA
>JAUNAM010000036.1:0-14781 GCA_030527615.1 Clostridia bacterium | reverse complement strand
CAGATTTCACCGTGCGAAGCACGATTTCACTTTTCTTGCTTTATGGAAGCAGTTATGATATAATTAATAGCGAAATTAGGTGGTTGCTGTGGCAGAAAGCAAACTTGCAGATTTATCTATGGATTTTGCCGTACAAATATTAAAAAGGATGTGAAAACATTATGCAAAAATCATATTTAGCTTTACCGACTGACTACAAACCGTATTTGTCGGTAGATTTACAAAAGGATAAAAAACTAGCCTTGCTGATTAACGGACTTGCTATACTTATTGGTATTGCTATGGCGGTGCCCATGCATTTTGTTGTGCCGATTAACACACTGTTTGATTTAAGTGGCGGTTTGTTGCCGTATACAGTGCGATTTATCAGTTTAATTTTAGGTATAATACTTTATATGGTTTTGCACGAGGCGGTACACGGTATTGCTATGAAAATGTGCGGCACAAAGCAGGTAAAATACGGTTTTACTGGGCTTTATGCCTATGCCGGCAGCAGCGATTTTTACAGCAAAAGCGCATATATTTTTATAGTTTTAGCACCCGTGATTTTATGGGGAATAGTGTTGTTTGTAATTAATTTTTTGGTGCCACAATCGTGGTTTTGGGTAGTGTATATTATTCAAATTGCCAATATTTCGGGTGCGGCGGGGGATACCTACGTTACCGTTCGCTTTGCTAAATTACCAAGTAATATTTTGGTTCAAGATAACGGCACAGCAATGACCGTATATACAAAACAATAATTTTACAGCGCCGCATTTAGTGCGGCGCTATTTTTATTATATATATATTATATTAATAATATTGACATTTTACGCTATTTTTGCTATAATATTTAGAAATTTATAATACGATTACTATGCGTGGTGAAAAATATGGTTTTGAGTATGACAGGCTTTGGTCGCGGTAAGGCCGAAAGTCAAGATTTTAATATTACGGTTGAGATAAAATCCGTGAATCACAGGTATTTTGAGTATAGTTCGCGTATGCCGCGTTCTTTTCAGTTTTTAGATGACACACTAAAGAGCCTTTGCGGTCAAAAGATATCTCGCGGTAAGGTTGAGGTATCCGTGCAGTACGAGGATACATCTTCAAAATCAATTGAGCTTGCCGTAAATGAGGCCTATGCCGATGCTTATATTTCGGCATTACATAAATTTGCCAAGGATTACAAGCTAAAAGACGATATTAAGGTGTCAGCAATTGTCGGCAACACAGAAATTTTCACCGTTAAAAAGCGCGACCTTGACGAAGAAGCGGTTAAAACAGCCGTTATTGCCGCTGCTACCGCGGCGATTGATAATTTTATTGCGGCCCGTGCGGTTGAGGGCAAACGCCTTGTTGACGATGTAAAATCTCGTGCAGATTTTATACTTACACAGGTTGAATTTGTTGAGCAACGCTCACCCGAAACGGTACGTGAATACCGCGAAAAGATTGAACAAAAGATTAAAGAGCTTATTGGTGATGTGCAGGTGGACGAGCAACGTCTGCTTACCGAAACTGCAATCTATGCTGATAAAATAGCCGTTGCAGAAGAGACTGTAAGGCTTCGCAGTCACATAGCATCGCTTTGTGCTTTGCTTGACGAGGGCGGTGTTATAGGACGCAAGCTTGACTTTATTGTACAGGAAATGAACCGTGAAACCAACACAATCGGCTCTAAAGCGCAAGATGTTGATATCACCAAAACTGTAGTTGATGTCAAGTCAGAGATTGAAAAAATACGCGAACAAATACAAAACATTGAATAGAGGTACCGTATGAGACTTGTAAACATTGGTTTTGGCAATCTGGTATCTGCCAATCGCATAGTGTCAATTGTAAGTCCCGAATCGGCACCTATCAAGCGTATTATTCAAGATGCTAAAGAGCGTGGAACACTTATTGATGCAACACACGGCAGACGTACACGTGCCGTTATTATTACAGATAGTGACCATATAGTTTTAACCTATCTGCAATGCGAGACTGTGGCAAACCGTATTGTCGACGAAAATGCTGTAAACGACGAGGAGGATACCGATGAATAAAGGCAGAGTTTATATAATATCGGGTCCGTCCGGCTCGGGTAAAGATACAGTTTTAAAAGAAATATTTAAAGTAATGCCCGAAATCAAATTTTCTATATCTTCAATCACACGTGATATGCGGTCTGGTGAGGTGGAGGGCGAAAAGTACAATTTTATCACTCGTGAACGCTTTGAACAAATGCTTGCTGATGATGAGTTGCTTGAACATAATCTATTTCTTGGCAATTATTATGGCACCCCAAAGGCACCTGTTATAAATTGTGTTGAAAACGGGCAAGATATTTTTATCGAGGTCGATGTTAACGGTGCGGCTCAAATAAGACAAAAAATGCCCGATGCGGTCAGCGTATTTATTATGCCGCCGTCACTTGAGGTGTTAAAAGCACGTCTTTGCGGCAGAGGCACTGACAGCGATGAGATTATTGAAAAGCGCTTAAATGAAGCACTGCGTGAGATTTCAAGAGCGCCTGAATATGATTATGTTGTGGTTAATGATAACCTTCAAACGGCAATAAATAACATTGTATCAATTATGTCGGTTGATAAATTTAAAACCGACCGAAATCTTAATTTAATAAACCAAGTTTTATCCAAATAAAAATTTGAAAGGAAATATTTATTATGTTAAATCCGGCAATTGGCAAACTTATTGAAAATTCTGAAAATCGTTACGGTCTTGTTACCGAAATTGCAAATTGTGCACGTAATATTTCAAACGAAGCAGAAAAGAACGAAGAGATTTTGATTGAAAAACCTGTTAGCATTGCAATTAACAAAATTGCAAGCGATAGGGAACTTATCTAATCATAAAATTTAATTAAAAAAAGGGGGGCTCGGTATGTACAATCAAGTTGCAGAAGTTGTAATTGATGGTGCTGCCGGCTCTTTTGATAGGTGCTATACCTATTCTATACCTATGCATTTAATTAAATTTGCAAAAGCGGGCTGTAGAGTATTGGTACCGTTTGGAAAAGGTAATACCCACAAACAGGGTATGATTTTAAAGGTACTTGACGGTGAAATCACCTCAAAAACCAAAGAAATTATATCGGTTACAGACGATACACCTATTTTAAACGACGAAATGATTAAAATGTGTATTTGGCTTAAAAATAATGTGTTTTGCAGTTATTTTGATGCTATACATATTATGTTACCTGCAGGTCTTAATTACAATTTAACCGATTATTACTCTGCTAATTATGAATTTAGTTCAACATCGCTTTTAAACGAACAGGAAAATGAAATTTACAAGTTTTTGTTTGATAATGGTGAACAATCGCTAAAAAAAATTACACAGGCGTTCGGGTGTAATGATGATGCTTTGTCATCTTTATTATCAAAACAAGCAGTTATTAAAACCGCCGTGCCCACACGCCGTATGCAGGATATTACGCGTCGGTGGGTAAAAATAAGCCCCGATAAGTTTGGCTCGGTAAAGCTTACTGCACGTCAGCAAGAAATAGTTGATGTTGTGGAAATGAGTGAGAGTGTTTCGGTTAAAGAACTGCAGTATTTTACAGGTGTATCATCATCGGTTATAAATACGCTTATAAGCAAGGGCGTGTTAGTCGCCTTTGAGAAGCAAGAATTCAGACTACCTTATGTACCTGATACCGCTTTAAAACGCGAAGAAATAATTTTGACCGATGAACAAAATATTGCATTTGACGGTCTTTGCAAGTTATCAAAATCAAACACGGGTGAGACCGCGCTTTTGTACGGTGTTACCGGCAGCGGTAAAACCAAGGTGTTTTTACGTCTTGTTGACGAGGTTTCATCTCGTGGCGAGGGTGTAATAATAATGGTGCCCGAAATTGCCCTTACACCGCAAATGATTAAAATATTCAGCGAGCGCTATGGCAGTAAAATTGCAGTTTTTCATAGTGCAATGTCGCTGGGTCAGCGCATGGACGAATATAACCGAATTAAACAGGGCAAAGCACTTATCGCCATTGGTACTCGCAGTGCAATTTTTGCCCCCTTTTCAAAGCTTGGTCTTATAATTATTGACGAAGAGCAAGAGCATACATATAAATCCGAAAAATCACCACGTTTTCATACACGTGATTTAGCGAGGTTTAGAACACATTATCACAACGGTCTTTTATGTTTAGCAAGTGCCACACCTTCGGTTGAAAGCTACAGTAATGCACTTTCGGGTAAATATAAATTATTTACCTTATCCGAGCGTTACGGTAATGCCGTTTTGCCCGAGGTTTCGCTTGTTGATATGAAAAAAGAGTTTATTGATGGCAATTCATCTGATATCAGCCGTGAGCTTGCTGAGCGAATTGACGAAGCTATCGGTAATAATAAACAGGCGATTATTTTGCTTAACCGACGGGGGCACAATACCTATGTTAGTTGTAACGGTTGCGGTTATGTTGCTGCTTGTGAAAACTGCAGTATATCGCTTACCTATCACTCTGCCAACAAAAGACTTATGTGCCATTATTGCGGTGCATCACACCCCGTGCCAAAGGTTTGCCCCGAGTGCGGCAGTGAATATTTCCACTTTTCTGGCACAGGCACACAAAAGTTAGAAGAAGAATTAAAACTCTTATTTCCTACAGCACGAATTTTACGTCTTGATGCTGATAGCACTACTACACGTGATTCATACTCAAATTATCTTACTGCCTTTGCAAACGGTGAATATGACATTATGATAGGCACACAAATGGTAGCTAAAGGTCTTGATTTTCCAAATGTTACGGTTGTGGGTGTTGTCGGTGCTGACAAGGCACTTTACAGTGACGATTATCGCGGTTTTGAACGCACTTTTTCGCTGCTTACTCAAGTAATTGGCAGAGCGGGCAGGGCAGATAATCGTGGCGTTGCGGTTATTCAAAGCAACGATACCGATAACAACATTATTACGCTGGCAAAGTCGCAAGATTATGATGCGTTTTTTAATGAGGAAATACTTAATCGTAAGCTGATGATTTTTCCGCCGTATTGCGATATTTGTATGATTTATGCACAATCTACCGACAGCATTGTTGCGTACGACACCATTAATCAGGTGTTTAAGAACATAAAATCTATGGTAGATAATGATTTTAACGATATTAAATTAATCATTTTGGGTCCGTCCGCGGCATCGGTGCCTAAAATCAACAACAAATATCGATACCGCATTATCATAAAAACAAAAAATAACGCTCGCTTTAGAGAAATGATTAATTGCGCCACCAATATAAAACTAAAAAAAGACACCTATATTGGTGTGGATATAAACCCTGAAAACATAATATAAAAGAGGATAAATATGGCAAAACGTAATATAGTAAAATTGGGTGATGATGTGCTGCGTAAAATATGTCGCACACAATTAACCTTTGACGAAAGATTGCATCAAACACTTGATGATATGAAAGAAACAATGTATGCCGCAGAGGGCGTTGGTCTTGCCGCCCCTCAAGTAGGGATGCTTAGACGTTTTTGTGTAATTGATATTGGCGAAGGTGTTGTAGAACTCATAAATCCTGTTATAACCGAAACAAGCGGTGAACAAACCGGTAATGAAGGCTGTCTTTCGATTCCTGACAGAAGTGAAATTGTAACACGACCGATGAATGTTACCGTTCGTGCACAAAACCGATACGGCGAAAATATCATCGTAAAAGGTGAAGGTCTTATGGCACGTGCTTTGTGCCACGAAATTGACCATCTTGACGGTGTGCTTTATATTGACAAAGCCCAAAGGAGTAAATAATTTATGCGTATTGTTTTTATGGGTACACCCGATTATGCGGCTGTCACTCTTCAAAAACTAATTGACGAAAAATTTGATATCACGGCGGTTTTTGCCCAACCCGATAAACCTGTGGGTAGAAAGCAAATTTTAACGCCGCCAGCTACAAAGGTTATAGCTCAAAACAATAACATACCCGTTTATCAACCTATCACCCTGCGTGACGGCGAGGCTTTAAACATTTTAAAAGAGCTTAATCCGGATGCTATTGTTGTTGTTGCATACGGCAAAATATTGCCAAAAGAAATACTTGATTTACCTAAACACGGTTGTATAAACGGTCATGCTTCATTGTTGCCTAAGCTTCGCGGTGCATCGCCTATACAATGGTCAATTGTAACAGGTGAAAAGGTTACCGGTGTCAGCACTATGCTTATGGACGAAGGTATGGACACCGGCGACGTTTTAGAAATAATTGAAACACCTATCGGTAACGAGGAAACAGCCGAGGAATTGTTTGACCGATTGGCTGTGCTTTCGGCTGATTTGATGGTATCTACCTTGAAATCCGTAAAGGCAGGCACTTTAAAGCCCGTAAAACAAAATGAAGCAGATGCCACATACGCACCAATCATTAAAAAAGATATGGCGCATATTGATTTTAACAAAACGGCTACTGAAATTTGCAATGCTGTACGCGGATTTTATTCTTGGCCATGTGCATTTTGCTTTATAAACGGTAAGCGCATTAAAATAATCAAGGCCGCTACAAGCAGTTTAAAATCAACCGATAGCGGTATTGTAATTGCCAATGATAATAAATTGGTGATTTCTTGTAAAGACGGCTCGGTTGAGCTTATAACCGTTCAGCCCGAGGGTGCAAAGGCTATGAGCGCTGCCCAAATGTTAAACGGTCATAAAATTGAGTTAGGAACAAAGGTTGAGTAATGGCAAATGCAAGAAAAACCGCCCTTCGGGCACTGCTTAAGGTGCACGAGAGTGCATATTCAAACATTACACTTAATAAGGTTTTAAATGAAGATAATTTACAGGGCGCTGACCGTGCTTTGGCAACCGCTATTTTTTACGGCGTATTAGACCGCACTATAACGTTAGATTATGTGTTATCAAATCACATTAAAACATCACTTAAAAAAGTTGCACCCTTCGCACTTGAAAATTTACGCGTTGCACTTTATCAAATAATGTATATGGATTCTATACCCGACAGCGCGGCAGTTAATGAGGCAGTAAAACTAATAAAGGCTTCAAAATGCAAACACTTATCGGGCTTTGTAAACGGTGTGTTGCGGAATATTTTACGCAGTGAAATTATGCTGCCGGACAGCAATGATACTAAATCTTTAAGTATTAAATATTCTTGTCCCGAGTGGGTCATAAAAAGTTTTAAAAGAGATTACGGAATAGATGACACTATTTCACTTTTAGATGCATCGTTGCAAAATCCTGCGGTTACATTGCGTGTAAACACCCTAAAAACTACCCCTGATAAACTTTTAAACCTGTTAACACAAGAAGGTGTTACTGCTAAACAAATTGATTTTGACGATGCTTTAGAGATTGTAGGCGGCATTAGCGTTTCTAATAACGCTTGTTACAAAGAAGGTCTTTTTCATATTCAAGATTTAGCATCGCAAACAGCAGTTAAAATATTAAACCCGACCGAAGATGAAGCGGTGCTTGATATATGCGCGGCTCCCGGTGGCAAAAGCTTTACTATGGCAGAGTATATGAATAATACAGGCAGTATAGTTGCATGCGATTTGTATGATAGCCGTGTACAGCTTATAAAAAGCGGGGCAGAACGATTGGGTATCAATAATATTGAATCGATTAAAAACGATGCTACGGTCTTTAATGATGATTTTGGTATGTTTGATGCAATACTTTGTGATGTACCGTGTTCGGGGTTGGGTGTTATTCGACGAAAGCCCGAAATTAAATATAAAAACATCAATGAATATAGCGATATAACGGCTATACAGAGCAAAATTCTTGAAACAACAGCTAAGTATTTAAAACCGAATGGCAGAATTATGTATTCTACTTGTACACTGCGAAAGTGTGAAAACGAGGCTATAGTTAACGGTTTTCTTGACAAACATAGTGATTATAGGGTAAAATATCAACATACCTTTATGCCGCACCGTGACGGCACTGACGGTTTTTACTGTGCGCTATTGCAAAAAGCAGGTGATTAATATTTCAAATAAGCTTGACATTGCCTCTATGAATTTAGAGGAGATAACCGATTTGATTATCGATATAGGTCAACCTAAGTTTCGTGCATCTCAGCTTTTTAAGTGGTTACAATCAGGTGTTCAAAGCTTTGATGAGATGAGTAATATACCGTTAGCGTTGCGAAATAAATTAAGTGAAATCGGTTATATAGCCACAGTAAAACCTATACGAAAATTTGTTTCACAGATTGACGGCACGGTAAAATATGTCTACGAGCTTTATGACGGTGAACTGATTGAGTCGGTGCTTATGAAATATGAGCACGGATATACCGTCTGCATTTCGACTCAAGTTGGCTGTCGTATGGGGTGCAAGTTTTGTGCATCAGGTCTGTATGGTCTTACACGCAATTTAACAGCTAGCGAAATGTTAGCACAAATAACCTATGCACAGCGTGACAATAATATTCGTATATCGAACGTTGTTATGATGGGTATGGGTGAGCCGCTTGATAATTTTGAAAACAGCATAAAGTTTTTAAAATTAGTAAGCGATGACAACGGTTTAAATATAGGACTTCGCCATATTTCGCTTTCTACGTCAGGTGTAGTTAGCGGTATAAATAAATTGGCTGATTATAATTTGCCGATAACTTTATCAATTTCACTACATGCACCTAATGATACGATCAGAAGCAGTACAATGCCGATAAATAATAAATGGAATATTGATGCGTTGCTTAAAGCTTGTAAAGAGTATCAAAATATTACTACACGTAGAATTTCTTTTGAATATGCACTTATTGAGGGTGTAAATGACAGTGATAATAATGCCAAAGAATTGGCATCACGCTTAAAAGGGATAATGTGCCATGTTAATTTAATACCGGCAAATCCCGTAAAAGAAAACAGTTTTAAAAAACCTGACCGTAAGTCGATAATAGCTTTTCAGAAAAAACTTGAAAGCTATGGTATAACAGCGACAATCAGACGCACTTTGGGTGCCGATATTAATGCTTCCTGCGGTCAATTAAAAAAGAAAACAAAGGAGGAGATAATCGATGCGAATATTCACTAAAACCGATATTGGTAAAATGAGAAGTATAAATCAAGACGCTTTTTTTGCTAAAGTTTTATCAAACGGTTCAGCTTTTGCCGTTGTTTGTGACGGTATGGGTGGCGCCAGTGCAGGTGATATTGCCAGCAAAACTGCCGTTGATATAATATCGCAGTATTTTTTAAATTCATATTCGCCAAATATGTCCTCTGATGATATTGCCAAGCTTTTAAACAATGCAATTTTATCTGCCAATCTTGAGATTTATAATTTATCACTACAAAACGAACAACTACAGGGTATGGGAACAACAGTTGTTGCCGTTGTCGCAAGCGAAAATGAAACTGTTATATGTAATATTGGTGACAGTCGCGCGTATTTATTAGGTGATGATATAAAACAAATTACACGTGACCATTCGGTTGTGCAATCGCTTGTTGAAAGTGGTAAGCTTTCACCCGAGCAGGCAAGGACTCACCCTGAAAAAAATATAATTACAAGAGCTCTTGGTGTAGAAGACGATGTGTTAATCGATAATTATTGTGTAGATATCGACAAAAACGATATTATTTTACTTTGCACTGACGGTCTTAGCAATTTAGTTGATTCAAATAGTCTTTTAAATATTGTAAAAAGCAATGATTTAGATAATATAACAAATAAACTAATAGAACAGGCCAATTCTAATGGCGGTAAAGATAATATTACTGTTGCTGTTATAGCTCACTAGAAGAAAGGATAGTGCTATATTATGGATAAATATGTAGGTAAACGTTTAGACGGACGATACGAAATTCAGGAGATTATTGGTGTCGGCGGTATGGCGGTTGTGTATAAAGCACACGATAATGTCGAAAACCGTACAGTTGCTATCAAAATTTTAAAAGATGAATTCGTATCAAACGAAGAGTTTATTCGTCGTTTTAAAAACGAATCAAAGGCAATTGCAGTGCTTTCACATCCTAATATTGTTAAGGTGTATGATGTTAGCTTTGGTGACCTTATACAGTATATTGTAATGGAGTACATAGACGGTATTACTTTGAAAGAGTTTATTGAGCGTCAAGGTAGTCTTCGTTGGAAGGATGCCGTTTATTTTACCATTCAAATTTCAAAAGGTTTACAACATGCGCACGATAAGGGCATAGTGCACCGCGACGTCAAGCCGCAAAATATTATGGTATTATCTGACGGTACCATTAAGGTTGCAGATTTTGGCATTGCCAGATTTGCACGCAACGAACAACGTACTATAACCGATAAAGCAATCGGCTCGGTTCACTATATCAGCCCTGAACAGGCAAGAGGCGAAAAGACCGATGAAAAGACCGATATTTATTCTGTCGGCGTAATGCTATACGAGATGCTTACCGGTCAACTGCCTTTTGTAGCAGAAAGTGCCGTATCGGTTGCAATTATGCAATTACAACGCGACCCTAAACTACCTAGTGAAATTAATCCTTCGATACCGCTTGGCCTTGAACAAATTACAATGCATGCAATGCAAAAAACACAGGAGCGCCGATATCAATCAGCTTCAGAACTGCTTTGCGATTTAGAGCAATTCAAAAAGGACCCGGACGCTACCTTTGATTATTCATATTTTGTGGATAATTCTCCCACCAAATTTGTTGATACAATTATGTCTTCTACTCCTGCTTCTGCGGTTGTAGACACTTTAGATGACGAATTTGAAGAAACCAAAGAAAAAAACAATATGATACCCATACTTGCGGGTGTGGCATCAGCACTTGTAGTGGCTATTATTGTTTTGGCAATAATCTTTGTTCCTAAGTTATTTAAGGGAACAGGCGAAGAAATTAAATGTCCTGATTTTGTCGGTATGACTCTTGATGAAGCAATGAAAAATGAAAGTTTTGATGTTTTTGACATTAAGACCGAATATATTTATAATGATGAATATGATGTTGAAGTTATATGTGAACAATCTCAAAGTGCCGGTAAAATGCTTAAAAAAGACGCCGGAATAACTCTGTATATAAGCTTAGGTAAAAAGAATGTTAAAGTGCCGGACGTTCGAGGCAAAACCGAATCATTTGCTATTACTGAATTAGAGGCGAAAGGCTTTAAAACCATAGTCAAAGAAATTGATGATGATAATGTCGAAGCCGGTCTGGTTGTAAAAACCGATCCTATTCCTACAACGGTTGTTGACCTTTCTGTCGATCCTAATATAACAATATATGTAAGTGCCGGTAAAGCCACAAAAATGGTAGAGGTGCCTGATGTTATCGGTCTTTCCAAGGATGATGCTATTTCTTTCCTTGAAAAGAAAGGTCTGCTTGTTGCCACCGAGACCCGTGATTTAAGTCAAAACGAAAAATTCTATGAAAAAGGTTGTGTCGTTGCGCAAAACCCTGAACATAGTTCCAGCACGAAAGTGCCTGAAGGTACTAAGGTTACTCTTTATATTAGCACCGGTGTAGTTAATTATACTTATAATCCAACGGTCGAAATTCGTGATGATTTTATTGATTATTGTAATAACGGTTATGTTTCCATTTGGTTAAATGGCGAAATGATTAAAGAGAGCGGAAAGCTCGATTTTAATACTATATCAAGATATACCTTCCAAAAAATTAAAGGTACATCAAAAAATATTAAATACACAGTTAAGGTTCGTTTTGATGATGATACAAAAAAACGTTATTATGATTATGCTGTGATTAGTGTTGATGCCCTTAAGGACGATACCGAAGAAATCAGCTCTAAAAATAGTTATAAAAATTATGTACCGTCTACTACCAGTTCAACAACTACTCCGCCTAATGAGGGTGAAACCGGTAACGAACCAACAGTGGGTAATTAATTGATTATGACAGGTATACTTATTAAAGCGATTTCGGGCTTTTATTATGTCAGCTATAATGACAGTGTATACGAATGCAAAGCTAGGGGAAATTTCCGCAAAACGGGAATTTCCCCTGTTGTGGGTGATATAGTAAGGTTTGATTTAATTGATGATACACATGGTGTTCTGGTAAAAATTTGTGAAAGAAAAAATTTGTTAAACCGTCCGCTCGTTGCTAATATTGATAAACTATTTATTGTTTCGGCATACTGTACGCCTTCGCCGGATACGGTTATGATTGACCGTCTTACGGCATTGGCAATATTTAACAATATTGAACCTATAATTGTATTTAATAAATCAGATATGGGTAATTTTGACCAACTGTATAACACATATATAAAAGCCGGTTTTAAAACATATGTTATTTCCGCTAAGAAAAATTGCGGAATAGTTGAGTTAAAAAAAGAGATGACCAATAGTGTTTGTGCCTTTTCGGGTAATTCCGGAGTAGGCAAGTCGAGCATATTAAATGCCTTATTTCCTACCCTTAATTTAAAAACAGGTGAGGTTAGCGAAAAACTTGGTCGTGGTAGACATACCACTCGTCACACCGAATTATTTTCTGTGGGCAATGGTGCTTTTGTTGTTGACACACCGGGTTTTTCAACCATAGAAACTTATGAAAATTTGTTTGATTTTAAACAAGCACTGCCCGATTGTTTTCCTGAATTCAACGATTTTTTGGGGCAGTGCAAGTTTAGCACCTGTTCGCACACTATTGAAAAAGGTTGTGCTATAGTTGATGCAGTGAAATCCGGCGATATCCAACAATCCCGACACAGCAGTTATGTAATGTTAATGTCAGAATTAAAAGATGTTACTGCGTGGAATTCAAAACAAAAATAATTATAGGATGGTTTTATGTTTATAACTGTATTTTTAACCGGTGTAGGTTTATCAATGGATGCTTTTGCTGTAGCAATTTGCAAAGGACTTAAAATGCAAAAGCTAAACTATAAACAAATGTCTTTAATTTCACTGTTTTTTGGTGGTTTTCAAGCTCTGATGCCCTTTATTGGCTGGTTGCTTGGTTACAATTTTAAAAATTATATTGAAAGTTTTGACCACTGGTTAGCATTTGCTCTGTTGGCATTTATCGGCGGAAAAATGATATTTGAAGCCTTTAAAAATGACGACGATGACAATTGTGATTCTTTTGATATTAAAGAGTTGTTTGTGATGGCAATTGCCACCAGTATTGATGCTATGGCAGCAGGTATTGCGTTTGCTTTTGATGGCATCACAACCTTGCCGCAAATATTAATTTCAATACTGATTATCGGTGTTACAACCGCTGTTTTATCAGCTGTTGGAGTTGTTATTGGTCATAAATTCGGCGCTGTATATAAATCAAAAGCAGAGCTTGCCGGTGGTATTATATTGATACTTATCGGTTTGAAAATTTTACTTGAGCATTTAGGTGTATTAAAGTTGTAATGGATATTTTTAAAAGACCGATTTTTTATGCAGCACTTATTTGTTGCGTAGCATCCGTGTTATTCTTGTATGCAATTAATCCATTTCTGTTACTAATAACTTCGATTTTACTTATTGTATTTTTATCTGTTAAATATCAAAAATTAAAATATTTAACAATAGCTGTAATAATATTAGCTTTTTCTATTAATTTGTTTTCAGAATCAAAGAAAATTGAGCAAATTAATATGTTAGATAATCAAAGTATTAAAGGTGAATTTTTAGTAATATCTGAGCCTGTTGTGTATGATAAATTTAATAAAACATCTCTAAAAATCATTAGTTCTGATAAATTATCGGCAGATATAAAATTTATGGCATTTGATAGTGAAAAGACAGATTTTTCTACCGGCGATATTATATCTGCAACTTTAAAAATCAGCGTAATAAAAAACAATGACCAATATCGTTTTTATGATTATGGTAACGGTATTTATGCAACAGCAAATATTACCAAATTTGAAAAAATCGTCGATGAAAATAAACTGTATAAAACTTTTGATTCAATTCGCAAATTTGTTAAATTTAAAATTTGTGACATTTTAAACGGTGATGTTGCAGGTTTATTATTAGCAATTACCACAGGAGAAAAGAGTTTAATTTCTGACAATTTGTTATCTGGTGTAAAAGAGAGTGGTATAAGTCATGTAATTGCAGTTTCCGGCCTGCATCTCTCTATAATTTTAACTGCATTGTTTTTAGTTATTGACAGATTATTTTATAACAAGTATATCAGAACTGTTTTATCATTAATGACGGTATTTATTATATGTGGAATTTGCGGCTTTACAATGTCGGTTGTAAGGGCTGCCACAATGTTTTTAGTTGGGGCATTTGCTCCGATATTTAAGCGCGATAAAGATTTATTAAGTATGCTGTTAACGGCATTTACCGGCGTTTTAATCGCCAGCCCATTTGCCGTAGCTAATGTATCTTTTTTACTATCAGTGTTATCTACACTTTCGATTGTTTGGGTTGTCCCGTTTTATTCAAATTTATTTATAAAAAAATTCAAGGTTAATTCAAAAATTATCAAAGCATTAATTGATATGATATTTATATCAATTTTTACAATGTTATTTACATTACCGGTTGTAATAAATATTTTCGGCTATATTTCGATAATTTCACCTATAACCAATATTTTAGTTACATATCCCGTTATTTTTGCTTTAATATTCAGTTGTATTGGTCTGTTATTATCAACGATACCAATCATTGGTGTTTTAGGTAATCTTATAATTAAAATTGCCGGTATATTTTCTGATATAATTATACACATCGTTAACACTATAACAAAATTGCCCGTAACAATTGCGATTTTACCAAAGCTTGCAATAGTACTTTCTATATCAATAATTTTTATACTTATTTTTTATATGTATTTTTATAAATATAAATCAAAAATTAATTGACGTGAAATCAATGCAAATATTATA
>JAUNAM010000035.1 GCA_030527615.1 Clostridia bacterium | reverse complement strand
ACAACGCTAACAACGGCAATGTTCCCACAACCTCTAATGGCGTTAATCCCGCCGATTACAAGGGCACAACCGTTGTATTTGCTACAACCATTCTTTCAAAAACCGACGAATCAGGTCCTGTTGTAGATGCTTTTGAAAGCAAATACGGCATCACCGTTAAAGAGGTTCTTGTAAAAGATAACGTAAACGAAATTGCTGGTAAAATTGCCGCAGGTGAAAAAATCGACGTTATGCGTTCTAACTCTGACTTCCCCGCAGCTATGGCAGTTTTACAGTCGCTAACTGCTGCAAAGCTTGACTATACCGATCCTATCTGGGATAAATCAATGTTCGAGTTTACAACATTTGGCGGTGAGCCTTATCTTTGTAACACTGTAGGTAACATCTGGTCTGAAAACAGCTGTATTATCTATAACAAACAACTACTTAAAAAAGCAGGTGCAAAAACACCTGAGCAATATGATGCAGCAGGCGCTTGGACTGTTGACGCATTCGCAGCTATAGCAAAGGCTGTTGAGGGCATTGACGGCGTTGGTACAGGTGTTCGCGGTGCATACGTACAAGGTGAAGAATTCTTAGGCTCTATCGGCTGCGGTCTTTACAAATATGAAAACGGCAAATTTACAAACGGTCTTAAGGATCCCAAAATGGCAGAAGCTATGGCAAAACTTGCTTCATGGCGTAAAGAAGGCTTTATGACCGACTCTGCTAACGACCCATTTGAAAAGGGTAATGTTGGTATCTGCTACGGTCTTGCAGGTTGGTCACTTAAAAAGAACGGCTCTAACGCAAAGGCTAACTGGAACAACATCGGCTTCTACAAGATGCCTGCATACGCTAAGGGTCAAACCGCTATGAATACCGCAATGATTAAGGCTTGGGGTATCTGCCGTAGCGCTGCAAACCCTGTAGCAGGCGGTTTGTTCTTGCGTTATTATCTTGACTGCGGTAACTACAACTCTACCGATGCATTTATTTCACCTGCAGCTGCTGACTTCTTCTTCCAAAACACAAACAGCCTTTCTATGGATAATTTCTTCCCACAACTTACACGTGAACAGGGCACTGAAAAGCTTACAGGCTTTTATGAGTGGGAATGGGAGAAAATCGGTCACGGTGACCCTGCACAGGTTCAGCCTTCTATTGCTAAAATCTCTACTTCTGTTGATAAGGCTGTAGATGTTATGAACAAGCATGTTGCTAAGAATACAGGTATAAAATAAAAATATACTCTTATTTAAATGCCTATGCCGCCTCGCAAGAGGTGGCATATTGGGCGTTTAAAAGAGGCAAAAAATTGCCTTTAATAACCAAAACAAGGTAAGTTTTTCTTAGATAATTTAATAAAAGTTATCTTAATTTCAGCGAAAGGACGGCAGTTTGATGAAACAAGCCATTTCAAACGCAAAAAAGCTAATTACCGCCATATCGGTGCTTTCTATTTTAGCGGTTTCAATCTTTTCGGCTTTTATAGGTGTTGATTTTACCGCCACAGCCGAAGTATCTGCAGCGCCCAGCATTTGGGGCGGTTATACCGCTAATACACCAAATGCAATGTTTGAGGGTGAGGGTACAGCGGTTAAACCGTATCTTATCACCAACGGTGATCAGCTTTGGAAAATGATAAAAAGCTATGGTGTTCAAGGCAACTATACTAATGTCAAGTATGATTCCAAAACAAACACCTTCAATGCGGGCAATGTTGAGGTATTTCCTGCATACTATCAGCTTGCTAATGACATTTATCTTAATGATATTTCTAAATATGATGAGTGGGGCAGCAGTGGTTTTGATATGTCCACACTCAATAACTGGCTGGTTAATGCCGGCAACAATGCAACCTTCTTTGGTCAACTTGACGGTAATGGCTATACCGTTTACGGCCTTTATGCTACAAGTGCATCAAAGACAGCCTTCATACCCAACGTGGGTCAGGGTGCAAGCATTAAAAATCTGCATTTTAGAAACACCTTTATATTAAATACATGCGATTTAGGTTACAAGGTTGATGATTCACTTTCTGACACAGAGCATTGGAATGTTCTCGTTAATGGTGCGGCGGCTGTGCTTGGTGCTTATTATGAAGGTGATAACAACGCAGATACTGTTGATGTAAAAATCAGTAACTGTTCAATACTTGAGGCTTATGTTGAAAGTAAATACGGAACAGCGGGTCTTATAGGTTATAGAGACCCAACTTCGATACCTACAGTTAAAAACTGCATTATTGCTGATACAACCCTTAAGTCTACCGAGCTTAATCAAAGGGGTGCAATACTCAACTCGGCATATGGTCCGTATGAGACCAAAACTGTTGCTGAGGCTGTTATTTCTATCGGTAATCCTTTTTATGGTACCGGTTATTTTAAATCTTGGTCAGGCGATAAGGTTCCGCAAGTAACACAGATGTTTAAGTTTATCGATTGCTATAGCGATATAAGGCACAGTTTTAGCGTAGAACATCCTGATCACGGTAAATGCACTCACTCTGAAACATCCATTAATCTTACCAAAGATTCACGTGTAAAGGGCGAGGCAGCAAAGGAAAATCTTGACATCGATTGGGAACACAACTGGAAAACCACCGATGGTTATCCAATTCCCAATAATGAATACATCGTACCTACCGGTGATGAGTATTACGCTAACGGCGGTCCAAAGTCTGACACCAACTATTGGAACGGCAAAGCAGCAAAAACCTTTGCTGCAGGTACAGGTACAGTTGATGACCCGTATCTAATTGAAACCTGCGGACAATTCTATAAAATGGTAACCAGTCTTAACACCACTGATTATTATAAGGTTGCCGACGGCGTTAAAAGCCTTTACTTTAATAAGGTTGAGGGTATGACATACGAAGAAATGTATGAATATCTCTCAAATTCAAAACGTGCTAATGTCTACAACCCCGGCAACAATAACTTTAACGGTTATTTTGACGGTAACGGCGTTACAATTTACGGCGTAAAAGCCGTAGGCGAGTTGGCTATAGGTCTATTCCCCAAAGTGAACTCAAGCACAATTAAAAACTTTACTGTTAAAAACTCTTATTTCTATGCACATGATGATAAAAAGTCAGAAACCGTGGTTGAGGGCGCATCTGCTGTAGTGGCAGACCTTGTTAACAACGCTGCGGTAAGTATTCGCAATATTGCGGTTATCGATTGTTATGTAAACAGCCCAACCCGCGCTGCCGGTTTGGTGGCTTGTTCACATACAGGCGGTGCCGTGTTTGTTGACGATTGTGTTGTTTCGGGCGGACAGATTTCATCTGACGAGGGTACCACAGGTACTGCAGCATTTGTTGCAGGCTCAAATAGCGGTACACACACTATAAGAAACAGTATTTCACGTGATGTTTATCCTGCAGCGGATAACACACAATCATACAACAGCAGCTTTATAAATGTTTACACCAGCTTTGACCCACCCTCATCATTAGTTGAGGCTGCAGCAAAGGGTGTAATTGAGGTTGAGGATGCCAATCTTTTAGGCACCAAGGTTAAAACAACCGCATCACAATTTGATTGGGAAAACAATTGGTCTACCACCGACAAGGTGCCAATGCCTAAGGTGCATAAGGCTGTGTTTGGTGAAGCAGGAAAGCCGTGGTCAGGCAAGATTGCCGACGCTTATGCCGGCGGTACAGGTACTGCTACCAACCCATATCAAATTGATACTCCCGAACGTCTTGCACAAATGATTATGTATTGCAAGCCGGGTGCATATTACACACTGACCGAAAACATCATTATTAATGACGGCACAACATTTGATTGGTTTACATCAAACGACGTAGCTCCCTTTACCGGCATTTTTGACGGTAACGGAAAAACAATAAGCGGTCTTTATTATGCTGATGTTAAATCGGGTGCTTATGCCGGTTTAATTCCGCTGCTTGGCTCGGGCGCTCAGGTTAGAAATCTGTTTGTAGCAGACTCTGTCCTTAATGGCAGTGCTGGTGCTGTAATTGGTACTATAGTTGGTTCGGTTGCAGACGGCGCAAACGACGCGACAACCATTCGTGCCTGTTATGTTGATGACAGCGTAAAACTTACCGGTGCGGCAAATGCTTCAGGCGTGGTTGGCCGTGTAGGTCTTGCAAAGCTTAAAATGGACAACAGCCTATCGGCTGCAAATCTTACCGGTGTTACCGGTAACAAATCAGGTCTTGTAGGCGAGGTTGTCGGCAAGCTTGAGATTAAAGAGTGCATTTCAGCAGGTACATATCCTTTTGCTGCTTCTGATAAGATTGTAGCAACAAGCATTTACACCGATGTTGCCGGTAGTGTAGCAGGTGTTATTACCGTTGAAAACGGTCAAATGAAGGGCGAAAATGCCAAGACATATTTGACCGCACTTGATTTTAATGCAGGTGGCACATGGACTACTACTGCTGACGATTATCCGACACCTACCGGTAACAGCAAGCCGTTTGACGGTGTACCGGGTGAGCCTTGGTCGGGTGAAATAGCTATAAACTTTGCAGGTGGTAACGGCTCTGTTAGTGACCCATATAAAATTGCAACAGGCGAACAGTTGGCATTAATGCTTACCGGCAACTATTGCAGCAAAAACTTTAAGCTTATCGGTGATATCTATCTAAACGACGTTTATGATCCGCTTTGGAAAGATTTGGTTGGTTGTTCATCATGGTTTTCTACATACGAAATGAATACAACCTTTACAGGTACATTTGACGGTGACGGCTATGGTGTATTTGGTATGTACTATAATAACCCGTCAGCTGCTAAAAATACCTTTGTTGCTTTGTTCCCGCGTATTGGTGAATCGGCAGTAATTAAAAACGTTGCTGTTTCACATGCATATATTGATGCAAACATTTTTGAATCAGAGGCTTATGCCGGCGGTATTTTTGGTAACTGCGGCAACTTAAGAAATGGTATAAGTCTTTATACCGATAAAGCAAGACCTGCAGATACTGTTGGTGACAAATACAAAGACATACCGCTACCGGTAATTGAAAATTGTATTGTTGACCACAACAGTGTAATTATGGCAGGTAATGTCGGCGGTATCGGTTGCCCCGGCGGCGGTGTTGTAGTAATACGTGATTGTATTGTAACAGCAACCGTTACAGGTGAGGCATCAAACAAACAAGGTGCCCTTATCGGTAATACTTGGTCCGGCGGTCAACGTCTTTATGATTCGCTTGCATTTACGCAAAATGATATAAAATCAAGTGCCGGTGTTCATCAATGGATTGAAGATGAAGCAAATATTTGGTACTATCATGAAGATGTTTACTACTATGGCAGCACCTACATTTACGGCACATTAAATGTTCCGCGTCCTCAATGGCGTGTTGGTGCAGAGGTTAAAACAGCCTGTCCTAACCTTGATTGGTATGACGCTGACACAAATCCTGACGGTAATTGGCGCACAGTAGAAGCTGACCCGACTGTTACCGATTCTTTAGACGGTACACCCATTCCGGTTATATTTGACAAGCCCAGAAGATCAGGTGATGTTTTCTCGGATAAAACATTTAATATACCTGATGTTCAAATCAACTTTATTACCGGTGATGAAGCAATCAATGTTGACCCATTGATAGGTAAGCCTTATGAAGATGTTAATCTACCCACCGTATCACGCTTGGGCTATAAGTTTACAGGTTGGTATTCTTTCTCGGATATAACATTACCTTATCCTTATGAATATTTCTTGTCGCGTGATATTAACCTTTATGCCGGTTGGGAAAAGGTTGGTATTATTCAAGACTTTGAAAGTTACTTGTATTCTTCATACGATTGCGATACCGAGCGTTGGAACTATAACAAGCCCGGTTCACGTGGCGGTTATAACTTTGACTATGTTCACGGCGGCACAAAGTCTATGCAATTGCTGAATACCTCAGCCGAAAGTGCTGATGTATTGATAAACTATGAAGAGTGGTTAACCCCCGGTCAAACCTATACAATGACCTTCTGGGTAGCTACTGATGCGGCTGATACAAATGCTACAATGTCGTTAGTACACAATAATCATCCTGATTATTTAGGTACCGAAGTAGCATCTGAGCCTATGGTTACCGTTACCGGTCAAAAGGTTGGTGAATGGAAACAGTATTCATACAACTTTACCGCTCAAACAAATTGGATATCATTAAGAGCAACAGGTAACTCAAGTCTGTTTATTGATGATATTGTTATAGCACCTACAGGTACTATACTTGAAAACAACAACTATGTTAACGGTGACATTAGCAGTGTATCACCACAAACCGCAAGCGGTGTTGTTGTAGGTATATTAATTTCTGCGCTGGTTGCTTGCACTGTTATTGCAGTACTTTCAAAGAAAAACTTCACAGAAGTTGTTGAAAGAATCTAAGGAAAGGAAGGGTTATATGAAAAACAATATTTCTGTAAAAAGAATTGTTTGCTTTTTGCTTGCACTTTTTATGTTGTTTACAGTAGTTGGCTGTAAAGAAAAGAAAAAGAAGAAAAAAGTTATAATACGTAACAACGTTATTGTAAACGAAGATTACGATTTTACGACCGATTTTAACGCTTCCGCTCCTATTATTGATAGTGTTGTAGAACGTTCAAAACGTCAACTGCTTAAGGCTGAAAAAGAGGAGGAGGTTATACCTTATGACACCATTCATAAGGAAACCTTCACCCCTGAATTTGAATATAAAAATGTTGCTTTTAGCGGCAATTTAGCCGATTATGTAATCGTTTATTCGGTTGACAAGGATAAAAACGGTGCAGCTACAAATGCACGCGTTTTGGCAGAAAAGCTTGCTACATTCTTTAAGGATAACGATAATGTAACCATTCCGGTTAAAAAGGAAACAGAGGTTTCGGGCAACGAAAAGATGATTATTGTAGGTGACACAATCTACCATAAATCAAGCCTTAGTGAAACCAAATTTGCCGTAAAGCTTGACGGTGATAACATCATCTTTGAAGGCGGACATCAAGTAATGGTTGAAAAGGCGGTTGACTGGTTTAGAACAGTTAAACGTGAAAACGGCAAGATTGCAACCCTCACAGGTGAAACCGATGAATTTACCTCTACCATAACCCTTGACGGTAAAAAGTACGTTTATGTATGGGGTGACGAATTTGACGGTGAAGAGCTGGTTGATAAGTCAAAATGGAAAGTCGGCAACCATATGCCACAGTGGGCTGACCTTGAATATATTGCAACCAAAGATGTTTGCTATGTAGAAAACGGCAGACTTCGTATGACGGGTATCCGTTATCTTTCTGAAAAGAGCGGAGATATCGGTTGGGCAACCTGCGGTTCTTATGATACCGAGCAATCTATGGCATACCGTAACGGTTATCTTGAATTTGATGCTAAAATCTCTTACACAAAGGGCGTGCTTATGCCACTTTGGACAATGTCTAACCCTGAGGTTGGCTTGCAAATTCCACGTGAACAGTTTGAAGTTGCGTGGTCTATAGAATTTGATATTTTTGAGACCTTTGCAAACGGTAATCAATGGGATGTTAGTATTCATAAGTACTATAAGGATTCCGGAAGCGGTTACAACAATAAAATAGAATTGCTTGATAAAGATAAGGATGGCAATGACGCTAAAATCACTATGTATGACGGCGTAGATATTTCAGATAAGTTTACCGACCAAGAAAGATATAAAAAAGGTTGGGCAAAGTGGGGCTTTATCACATCATTGCGTAATTTCTATGATAGCGAAGAGAACGCTAAACAAATGTACAAGTTTGAAGGCGATGCCCTTAAAAAGCTTAACGATACCTACCACAAGTACGGTTTCCTTTATACTAAGGAAGGCTACAAGATGTATATTGACGGCGAGTGCTGGCTCGAGCGTAAGTGGGATCCCGCATTCGACGGTGTAGATTGTAACAACAACAACGGTTGGGGCTATAATATGTATTATTACCTTATTATGAACCAACATCTCTACACTCCGGCAAGTGAGTCAAGCGGTTTTGATGTTGAACTTCATGTTGATAACAGAGATCTTCCAATATCATCATTCCTTGATAATGTAAGACTTTATCAATTACCCGACAGTATAGAGGTTGAAACCCCTGCTTTAAGAAACTAATAAGCAATAAAAAACAGACCCTCGCGAGGGTCTGTTTTTTGCTTTTGGTTTAAAATATTAAAGAAATTTAGTAATATTTTTTTGCAGAGTTTGTCGTATTTTGCTTTTTGAAGAAAAGACAAGTAGCAGCACAAAAATTTCAACCACCGTCATAATTGCTGTTTGTGGCAGTCGTGTGATAAGCACGGGAAAAAATGCATCAACACCGCCTCGGTATAATATTGATACCCAAAGGGTGTTAAGCGTAAGCGAGCAAACAAGCTTTGTGGCAACAACACTTAAAATGCATTTTACAGGCGTAGCGTTTTTGTAAATAAATTCGGCAAGTATTAATGCATAGATGCAATTTGTTGCTGTAAAACCCGGAAAATATGGTCCAAACGGCAAAAGCACAGAGCCGATAATATCGCCAAAGCCGGCCACAGCCACAGCATAAGGTGTGCCCAAAAATGCAGCGGCAAATGCCACCACAATAAAGCCAAAGCTAATGGTCTGGTTCCAAACCGAATAGGCAAGCAGCCGTTCTAAAATAACATTTAGTGCAATTAAAATTGCCGTCAAAATAATCTTAAAAAGTGCCGATTTTTTTGTTTTCTCTTTTTTCATAAAATAAAAACCTCCTATCATCCGTAACTAACCGATAATAGGAGGTATTTTTTATATAACACGGCTATTATTTGTCAGCGGGATGCGACAGTAAAACCGCGAATTTAAAACTCTTCGTCAGTGTGACAACTCCCCGTTCACACCATACTTAACGCTTTACCGTCTACTCTGAAAATTGTAATTATATTATATATCTATTTTTTAAAATGTCAATAGAAGTGGGTATAAAATTAATTGTTGAAATATGTTCTTCGCTATGGTAAAATATTTTTGCAACACTAACTTAATATTTTCACAACACAAGTAGGTATTTTTATTTATCAGTAAAAATGCTTGCTCATTTAAACGTACTTGTGTTGTGTGTTTAAGTTTGTGTTGCAGCAAATGAGCTACGCGTTTTTCGGTGCGTAGCGTTTGCTGCGCACTTTTTTGTTTTTTGGAGGAGATTTTAAAATGAAAAAAATATTGTCGTTCATGTTAATTTTAGCAATTTTATTTTGCGCATTGCCTATATCAATGGTAACTGTTAATGCAGAAACATCAGGGAAATGCGGTAGCAATGCATATTGGACATATAATGAAACAGCAAATACGCTTACAATATCCGGTAGTGGGGATATGTATGATTATAATAATTGGTCTGACTCTCCGTTGCCTACTGCTAATACAGTAATTATTGGCGACAATATAACCAGAATAGGAAAAAATGCTTTTGCTGCTAGGTGGGTTCGGAATTTAAAAATAGGTAAAAGCGTGAATAGTATAGGAGAACTCGCTTTTTATGATGCATGTTTACAATCTGTAACAATTCCAGGGAACGTTAAAACAATAGAATCACAAGCATTTTGGTATAATGATATTAGTAATGTTATACTTGAAGAAGGCGTGGAGTACATTGATGCTAGAGCATTTTGTCATTGTAAAATAGCGAGTGTAGTAATTCCTAAAAATGCAAAAAGATTTGCATTTGCATTTGACGATGATGTTACATTATATATATATAAGAATTCGAATGCACATCGTACTATAGTAGCAGATGGCTCGCAATCATATTTGTCAGTTGTATTGATTGAAAATGATTCTCCGACAATAACTACTACTGAAGAACAAATAAAGTCAATGGTGGGTAACATTGACCTTGGACCATATGCTATAAAAGGTGCCACAATAAATCTATTTGGAAATGAAATATCCTTAATAGATATTGAGGCTAAAATCAAATTAAATATAGGTGATTTTAAAGTTGTATATCAAGGAGAAGCCGGTACAGTTCAGGTGCTGTTAGGTTATGACAATAGTGCCTCTGCTAATATTTCAGGCGAAAAAAACTCTACAACATACTGGTCAGAGTCATATAAAGAAGTAAAAAGCATGTATCAATCTTTAACTGGGAAAAAGGTAGATACTACACGCATTTGGAATAAATATTCGTCTTTGAGATCTAAACTAAAAAAAATTAACGGTAATTTAGTTGTGGATGTTAGCTATGATTACGCAGGATATTTAGAGTTCAAAAACGTTAATGGTAAATTACAGTTTTCGGAAGGTGGTGTGATGGCATCTTTTAATGCCGATACATCATTACGCTCATATTATGGACCTTGTTATGTTGCTTTGGGTATAGGCGTTGATGCAGATGGAACGCTGGCGTTTGTCAACGAAAATAATAAAGCAAACCTAAAGTTAAGTCTAGACACTTCTTTGCTAGTAAGTGCAAGTGCAGGTTTGGGTGGAAGAAATACTTATGCTGAAGCAGGTGCATATGGTTCTTTAGGGGCAATAATTAAAACCGATTCTGAGGAACCTTTTACTGCCTATGCAGATTTGGGCATTAGATGGCAAGGATTTCTTTTTGGTAAGGAAGTGTTTTCTGACAGTAAAAGTCTTGCAAAAGTGGAGTTGTATCCAAACTTTGGTGAGTCAATGTTAAGAACAAGAAGCGTGTTGTTAGCATCGGAAATAAATGTTTCAAACAAGGAAAGTTATAATGAGCTTATAAACTCGGCACAAACAATAAACAGAAGTTATTTAGATGAATATGATACTAAATTAAGTTCTAAATTGAACCTTAGAGCAACATTATCAGAGCAAAAAACAACATTACAAAAATTCGAGATAACAAATGCTTTTCCACTTAATGAACCACAACTTGTGAATTTTAATGATGATACATGTCTTTTGGTATGGATAGATGATCTAGGTACTAAAAGTGACGAAAATATGTGTTCTTTAATGTATTCGTATTATGACGGTACAAGTTGGTCAACACCTACAACAATATATGAAAATGGAACAAACATCGGTATGCCAAGTGTGTATTCTGACGGAATAAAGGCGTATATTGTGTGGCAAAAGGCTTCGGTAGAGTTCAATGGTTCTGAAGAAACATCTGAAATGCTTGAAAAGTACGATTTATATGCAACTGTTTTTGATGTTGCAACACAAACCTTTTCACAGGAAATTTTGATTAATGATACGGCAAATACTGTGTTTGAAATGACACCTGAAATATATGGTAGCAACGGCGAATTTAGTGTTGTTTGGTTAGAAAACAGCGATAATAACATTTATGGTCAAAGCGGCACATCAAAGATATTTATTGCAAAATACGATGCAAATGGTATAAAAACTCAACTTGAAGAAGTGTTCTCTACAAATGATATTATTAGTGGATTACAACTTAATAAAAATGTATATTATTCTGTTTTAAGCGAAGAAAAAAATACGCTGTATCAATACAATGGGATTACAAGCTTAATTGCCGATAGTATTGAAGATTTTAGTATTGACAGTGATAAGGCTTATTATTTGTCAGGTGGCACACTAAATTGTTATGATGGTATTGATATTGTAAATTACAGTGATTTTGTAGCACTTGATAATATCAACATTGTAAGCAATGAAGAGAATACATATCTATTTTCAACAGTATTAAATGAAGATTTTACAAAGATGTTGTATTACTGTCGTTTGCAAAGCGATAATACTTGGACTGATTTGGAAAACTATACTGACGGACAATATTTTATAAGAAATTACTCACCTATAATTGACAGTACAGGTGAGGTGTATATAGCATTTAACAATATTGATGTAAATTCTGATACTGAATGTGAGAAGTCAATATTAACCGTGGACGGTAAGACAGATTCGGTAGATATACAACTTAATTATATTGATTTTGATAATGCACAGTTAAATCAAACAAACCTTGAGTTGAAATATAATGTCAAGAATAATAGTAGTGTTACTGTAAAAGGGTTGCTTTATGAAATTTATGATAGTGATAACAATCTTATCCTAAGTGGGTCTGATGAAACTACAATAGATTCATTTGGCGAGTGTGAATTGTCATTACAATGTAAAACATCATATATAATTGGCAAACAATTAAAATTAATTGTTAAACCGATGAATTATTTTGATTACGCTTTAGAGAATAATGAGGTTTTAACTACGATAGAGTGTGCACATAGATATACGGAAATTAGAGTTTTGCCTACAAATACAACAAGCGGAAAAACAATTTATAAATGTGATTATTGTGCAGATGCTTTTGAAGAAGATATTTTAGAACAGCCAGCGTTAAAACTCAGCGGTGCAACACTTACATTGTATAATGATATAAGTGTGAATTATTTAGTAAAAAAAGAAATTATAGACGACAGTGTTTATACAAATCCATACATAATGTTTGAGTTTTGTGAAAAGCAATATAAGGTAAGTGATTATATTGCAAGCGGGGATTATTATGCTTTTGCCTTTAATAATATATCACCTGATAAAATGAACGACACAATAAAGGCAACACTATATGCAAATGTTGGCGATACGGTATTGAGTAGTGAAGCTAAAGAATACAGCGTATCAACCTATTGCTACAGTATGCTGTCCAAGTATAATACCGATCAATATGCTGAACTGCGAACACTGCTTGTTGATTTGTTAAACTATGGTTCTGACACACAAAATTATACCGACTATAATACAGATAATTTGGTAAATGCAAATCTTACTGATGAGCAAAAGGCTTGGGCAAGTGTCGATATAGAAAGCTATAATAATATGCTTAATACAAAGTATGAAACCATAGAATCACCTGCTGTGTCGTGGCGTGGTGCAGAACTTTTGCTGGATAAGGCTATTACAATGAAGTTTATGATAAAAGCCGAAAACATCAGCAATTTAAACGTGAAAATAACCAATGATGCAGGCAAGGTGTGGACTGTAAAATCGGATACATTTAAAAAGTATGATGAAGGACAGTACTATGTATACTTTAGTGGGCTTGATGCATCGCAAATGAGTGATTGTATTTATCTTACGGTGTATAACGGTGAGCGGGTTGTAAGTAATACCGTAAGGTATAGTATAGAATCTTATGCAAGTTCAAAACAAAACAGCACTGATGAAAAACTGGTTAAGCTTATAAGCAGTATGATGAAGTATGGAAAATCTGCTTATAATTATAAAAATTAGGAGGAAATGAAATGAATACAGAAAATTACAATACCCCTTCTGCAGAGGTTACTTTAATAGCTGAGGATGTTATTTTAACAAGCGGAGGCGATAGCGGTGTACCGTTGCCACCTGACCTGTGGGATTAAGTTTTTATTAATTGTTTTATTTGGTCTTATTTGTTTAAATCTTTCTGCCTGTAAAAATAAAACGGTTGATAATAACTCGAACTTTGAAAATTCGACGATTGTATCCGAACAAAAAATTTTTGAAAATAATAACATTTTAAATCAATCATCAAATAGTAGTTCGCATTTTGAAAATGAATCAAAAGAGGTTATTAAGAAAGAAAATGTTAAAGATAACACAGTTTCAAACAATTTAACGGGCACTAATACAAATAATGAAGACGGGAACCCCGACAAAAACACAGATGATAATTTAGAAAGTTCTGCTCCGGAAATCTCACAACCCGAAAACGCCGAAGATAAAGAAAAAGAGCAAAACGGGGTAAATTTACCCGTGGATGAGTGGTAAAATTATCATTTAAATTTTAATCAAAATATCCATACACATCTCGTGTATGGATATTTGTTATGGTGAGAATATGAAATTAAAATATAAATTTATAATTAACGATGTTGCAGGCTCAAAGGTTGCAGTATCATCGGAAAGAATTGATGACAGTTTTAAAGGTATGATACGCTTAAATGAAACGGGCGAGTATATTTTTAAAAAACTACAAAAAGATTCAACTGTTGAACAAATAGCAGAAGCGTTATCGAAAAAGTATAAAATAAGCAAGCAGACAGCAACCACTGATGTTGTTAAGTTTGTGGAACACTTAAATAGTTACGGAATAATTGAGATGTAAGGAAACTTTGAAATGATAAAAGAAATTAAAACAAAAAACGATTATCTTATTCATTTGATTTTTTCTGCGATTCACAATAAAATTCCTATTGAAAAACCGAATAATATTTCTTTTGAAGATGTTTTTGAAACAGCGCTCAATCACAATGTGGCAAATACTGCTTATTATGCCGTTGAAAAATTAACGGTGAAACCTAAAAATGATTTGCTTAAAAAATGGAAATATGAACGTGAGCGTTGGATTTTAAAGGATATCAACCAAAGGATTGCGCGCGAGGAAATTGTGACGGCTTTTAATAAAAAAGGTATTTTGTATATTGAGGCGCAGGGAACAAAAATAAAAGAGTTTTATCCACAATCTGATTTTAGAACAATGTCTGATTTGGATTTTATAGTGAACAGCACGGATTTTTCTAAGGTTAAACCGATTTTAAAAAAGCTTGATTATTTGCCGGTAAATATAACAGAAAAAGAAATTGATGCTTTAAGAAAACCGGACATTTTCATTGAAATACATAGTGATTTTTTTGTGGAGACAGAATGTAAAAACATGCTTTTTAATGCTTTTGCTCATGTTGAATACATTGAAGAAAAAGCAGTATTAAAAAATGAATATTTGTTTTTATATTCGTTTTTGCATTTTTATAAGCATTTTAGCAATAGGGGTTGTGGTATAAGAAATATATTAGATATATATCTTTTGAATAAGAAACTATCACCTATAATCAACGGAAAGTTTGTCGAAGAAAAATTAGAAGAATACGGATTATACGAGTTATATGTCAAGGTGTCTAATTTGGCAAATAATTGGTTTGACGATATTATTGAAAATAAAGAAGATTTATCGGGTATGGCAGATTATGTTTTTGAATGTGGTGTTTATGGAAATTCAAATGTGCTGTTTAAAAATAGAATAAGAAAAATTGAAAAAGAAGGTAAAAAATTTGCAAAATTAAGAATTATTTTCAAAGATCTTTTTTTGGATAAAAATACTATTTGTGCAGTTTATAATGTTGAAAGATATAAAAGTTTACTTTGCTTTCCTTTAAGTGTGTGTGTTTGTCAAGTAAAAATGTTAGCAAAAGGGCCCCAAAAATGTTAGCACCTT
>JAUNAM010000094.1 GCA_030527615.1 Clostridia bacterium | reverse complement strand
CTTAGGAGGCGGACCCTCTATCCTGCTGAGGTACAGAGACGTGTATGAAATTTTATCTATATTATCGCTCGCCTTTTGAGCAAAGGCGAGTGATTTAGTATAACCTTAGGAGGGGTTCATTATATCCATTTAACTAAGGGGGCGGATTTTGCTGTGTCTAATTTTAGCGTAAATATGTAGCAATGTCAACAAAATGTTGCTTTTTTTTGGTTAAAGTGATATACTAACTATATATAATATTAAATCGCAAACAAATGGGGGTGACCGCCATTAGTGACTTGCTTTTAAAAATTAAAAGAACCTTTGTAAGCAAAAGCTTTTTAGAATTTTGTGCTTTAGGTTTAATCAATACCTTTAATGACGCCGTGTTTTCATCCCTTTATCATTGGCTGGGGCTTCAAAACAACTTTGCGGCGGTTTTGGGTTATTTTACCGCCCTTACAATAGCCTTCTTTTTAAGCAGTAAGTTTTTATTTAAAAAGCGAATACGATTTTCACGTTATATTAAATTTTTTATATCTTATATACCCAATTTTATAATATTTTTCCTTGTTACCTTTATAACCATCAATACTATGAGGTTGCCGCAGTTTTGGGGCACGGTGTTGGCGGCGGCGGCAGGCGGTCCTGTTACTTATGTGGTTATTAAGGTGTATGCCTTTGGCAAGAAAAAATCTTAAAATTTTATTTTTAAAATTATTTATTAAAGGAGATAAATACTATGAGCAACAAAAGATACGTTGGCGATTATCCGGTAATCGGTATTCGCCCCATCGTAGACGGCAGACGCGGCCCTATGCAGCTGCGTGAAAGTCTTGAACCACAGGTTTGGGCTATGGCAAATGCCGCAAAAAAACTGTTTGAAGAAAATCTTTTCTATTCAAACGGCGACCCTGTAAAGGTAGTAATTGCCGACACCTGCATCGGTCGTGTACCCGAGGCTGCTGCTTGTGCAGACAAATTCCGTAAAGAGGGTGTTGACATTACACTCTCTGTTACACCTTGCTGGTGCTACGGCAGTGAAACTATGGATATGGATCCTCACACAATCAAGGGTGTTTGGGGCTTTAACGGCACCGAGCGTCCGGGCGCTGTTTACCTTGCGGCAGTTTTAGCAGGTCACGCCCAAAAAGGTCTTCCTGCGTTTGGTATTTATGGTCACGAGGTGCAAGACCTTGACCAAATCACCGATATTCCCGAAGATGTAAAGCAAAAGCTATTACGCTTTGGTCGTGCGGCAGTTGCCGCAAAAACCATGCGCGGCAAATCATATTTGCAAATCGGCTCACAATGCATGGGCATTGCAGGCTCAATCATTGACCAAGACTTTATAGAAACATACCTTGGTATGCGTGTAGAAAGCGTTGACGAGGTTGAAATTCTCCGCCGAATGGAAGAGGGCATCTATAACGAAGAAGAGTTCCAAAAAGCATTGGCTTGGACTAAAGAGCACTGCAAAGAGGGCCGTGACGACAACCCCGAAACAGTACCTTTCTTAGGCGCTGACCACAAAATTAAGTTTACCGATGAAGAAAAAGAAAAACAGTGGGAATTCACCGTTAAAATGTACTGCATAATCAAAGACCTTATGGCAGGCAACCCCAATCTTCCCGATGCTTTTGTTGAGGAAAAGGTTGGTCATAATGCAATAGCAGGCGGTTTCCAGGGTCAACGTCAATGGACCGACCACTGGCCCAACTGTGACTACCCCGAGGCACTTCTTTCATCAACCTTTGACTATGAAGGCGCACGCGAGCCGTTTACTTTGGCTACCGAAAACGATGTGCTTAACGGTCTTGGTATGCTGTTTATGCGACTGCTTACCCACCGTGCACAAATTTTTGCCGATGTTCGTACATATTGGTCGGGTGATGCAACCAAGCGTGTTACCGGCTATGAGCTTGAGGGCAAGGCAAAAGAATCTGACGGTATTATCCACCTGCTAAATTCAGGTGCTGCTTGTCTTGACGCGTCGGGCGTTTGCACCGACGAAAACGGCAATGCTACCATGAAAAAATGGTGGGATGTAACCGACGAAGATATCAAGAAGATGACCGACGCTACTGTTTGGTGCGAGGCAGGCTTTGATAACTTCCGCGGCGGCGGCTTCTCAAGCCACTTTAACACCTTTGCTGAAATGCCCTGCACAATGATAAGACTAAACCTTGTAAAGGGTCTTGGTCCCGTGCTTCAAATCGCCGAGGGCTATACTGTAAACCTACCAGAGGATGTAAACGATAAGCTTATGGAGCGTACCAACCCAACATGGCCTTGCACATGGTTTGCACCACGTTGTGACGGCAAAGAGGGCAGCCCCTTTAAGACCGCTTATGACGTAATGCAAAATTGGGGTGCCAACCACGGTGCTATCAGCTATGGCCACATTGGTGCCGACCTTATCACAATGTGCTCAATGCTGCGTATCCCCGTTTGTATGCACAACGTACCCGAAGAGGACATCTTCCGTCCTGCTGCTTGGAATGCATTCGGTATGGATAAAGAGGGTCAAGACTATCGTGCTTGCAGCACCTATGGTCCGCTTTATAAATAATGCACAATTCATACTGCACAATGCATAATTGATTGTAATATAGCTTAAACTTAAAAAGTCACTAACCACGTCGGTTAGTGACTTTTTGGTTTATATAGTTATGTAAAATTAATATGTCATTGCGAGCCGTAGTGAGGAAGAATCTCAAAAAGCGAAACGCATTAGCAGACCCTTCGTTTCACTCAGGGTGACAGAACGTTTTTTTAGCGTCATTGCGAGCCGAAGGCGTGGCAATCCTGGAACTGTCAAGAAAATTGGACAAATTAAGTTAATAAAAATAAAGTAACCTGA
>JAUNAM010000034.1 GCA_030527615.1 Clostridia bacterium | reverse complement strand
TAGTCCTTAAAAAGAAATTTTAAAAAACTATATTTATATTATACGAGGAGGAAAAGAAATGAAAAAGGTCATAGCTATAATGCTTTGTGTAAGTATGGTCGTCAGTCTTTGCGGCTGTAGGTTGTTGGGAGATGCTTTTTCAAATTCAAGCGAAGCATTATCTGACGGTTACGTTTTAAATGACAGTGTCATAATCGGCGACCAAGACGAAAACGGTGTAAATGGTACATCGGATAAAGGTAACGCTGACCAAAAACCACAAAACACGGGTGGACAAGGGGATAACGGTCAAAACGACCAACCGGTTAACCCCAATGCAAGTACAGCACCCGAGGTCACTGTTTTTGCCGCCGTTGCTCAAGACATATATATTATAGGCGGTAAATGCTCTGCCAATACAGAATATATAACCGTTAGCGGTAGCGATGCAACCACTACAAAAATAGTTCCGGATAAGGGTAATTCGGGCGGTTATTTTACAGGCAAGGTAAAAATAAGCGACAGCTGTAATATTGATGTACAGGCTAAAGAAACAGGCAAAGATTTATCTTCAAAGGTGTCACGGTATGCATCTATTAACTATGGCAAAAGCAATCTTATGACCGCTGATGACTATAAACCCTATTTTGGTGCAAACAGCCGCATGCATTTTTACAGTGCGATTTTGTGCTACACACTTTCAAATGTGGCAGATAATAGCATCAAAGCGACTGCACGTCAAAACATATCAAGCACGGTAAATGCAGCAAAATCGGTTGGTGCCGAGGTTATATATTTGGTGGTGCCTTCGTCGGTTGCGGTATATCCCGAAACCTTGCCCGAGTATAAGGCAGCCTCAGGTGAAAGTCTTTATAAAGCGTTTAACAGTGTTGCAAGCTCTTGCGGTGCCAAGGTGATATACCCGCTTAATACTATGAATGCACATAAAAACGACGGTAAGGGCTATAAGATTTATCATAATACCGATTCGCATTGGTCAACCTATGGTGCATATTTTGGCGTTAGTGAGCTTATGAATTATATAGCGGGCAAATATCCGGCTGCAAAACCTCGCACGGTGGGTGAGATGGGCTTTTATACAGCAGAGCTTTTTGCCGGTGACTCGCTTTTCTCATTTGGCGATAACAGCGGTTTTGAAAACTATTCAACAGCCGATGCAAACGGTGGTGCTACCTTAGAAACAGGGCTTAAAGAGCTTACTGTGCTTTACAATCGTAAAATGCCTACCGATACATTAAGTCAAATAACCCGTGGCAAAAAGAGCACATATCTTACCTGGGATAATTCAAACGAACGCACAGTTAGCAATCCTAACGGCGGCGGACTTCCGAGTGCCGTTATTGTACGTGATTCGTTTGGCAGAACAGCCTTTGATATGGTTAATGACCGTTTTTCTAAAGTTACTTGGCTTGCCGAGGGTGACTATACAAGTGTAAACAGTAAAATAAGCAGCGGTACAAATTATGTTATTTATATTGTATCTGAACGTAATTTGTTAAAGGTAATGCTTAACAATAAAGATATATCATTAACATCGCAAAAATAATATGAAAAGAAAAATTGATTTAATAACCATAACAGCCGGCGTAATGGTTGTTGTTATGCTAATGGCGGCGTTTATTATAGTTCCCGATAAAAATTTTTCACATAAAGAAAACCGCAGTCTTTCTACTGCGCCTAAATTTAGTGTTAAGGGTTTGTTCTCGGGCGAATATACAAGCGATTTGGCAGAATATATAAGTGATCAATTTGTATTAAGAGATGAATTTGTTGCTGTAAAGGCGTATTGTGAGCTGATACAAGGCAAATGCGAAAACAACGGTGTGATTTATGCTGAAAATGACACACTTATTGCAAAAAATGTTATAACCGAAAATGTTATGCAACAAAACTTGGAAACGGTAAAGCAGTTTGAAAAGCAAACCGGCGTTTCGGTTTTTCTTGGCATATTACCACGTTCGGTTGATGTTTTTGCCGAGCGGCTACCCGACACATATCCAAACCAAAATAATGATATATTGTGGCAAAAGCTTTATGCTTCGGCAAACACTTTAAAAATAACAGCCCCTAATCTTTATGAACCGCTTTGTGAGGGTAATAACTACTACAGAACCGACCATCATTATACAAGTATGGGCGCGTATCAAACCTATAGGCTTTTGGGGGATACAATAGGCTATAAGGCTAAATCAACAGATTTTTTTGAACAAGAAATTGTATCACGAGATTTTTGTGGCACTTCGATGCGTACTTCGGGCTTTTATTTTGCCAAAAAAGATAAAATTACCCTGTTTAGATATGATGACGATAATACATATAAAATTACAGCCGACGGTAAAAACATAAATTTATATGATATGTCAAGTCTTAAAAACACCGACCAATATGCTGTGTTTTTGGGTGGTAATCATGCTCGTGTCGATATTACCCGAAATGACAAAAACAGACAAAAACTACTTGTGGTACGAGATAGTTTTGCCGATTCTTTAGCCCCGTTTTTGGCAATTCATTACGATTTGATTATGCTTGATTTGCGCTATTATACCGAAAGTGCAGCACAGCTTGTCAAGGACGAAAAAATTGAAAAGGTTTTAATTCTTGAAAGCATTGATGAATTTGCCACATCAAAAAACATTTCGTATTTAAGAAAGGGTTTACAATGAAAAAACTAAGTTTAATTTGTGTTTTATTAAGCTTTATATTACTTTGTGGCTGTGCCGAAAAAACCATTCCGCAAGATTATACGGCAAAGCGTGTTTTTGTTGAAATCAGTGCGGTAGCAGAGTCGTATGAAAACAGAACCGACTATATAAAGGGCGTAGGCGACACACTGGATACCTATAATATGTCGCTTTGGGCAGACGGTACCTACGCCGAGTGTGATGAGTACGCTTTAATTGACGATTATGCTATTAGCTATTCCGCCGACAACGGCACCTATGAAATTTCGGTATTAAAGGCAAAAAATGCAGATGATACCCAAAAACTGGCTAAGGTATTAGAACGAAGAAAGGCAACCCTTAGCGCAGGGGACCGTGCGGCATACGACCCTGATTTTCAAAAAAAGATGGATGATGCCGAAATTATAACAAACGGCAACTTTGTAATACTTTTAATAACATCTGAAAACGAAAAGGCAGTAGAAGCTATAAACAATTTAAAACAATAAATTTAAAAGGTAATAGTTGTAAATCGGTGCAATTATTACCTTTAATTTTTGGTTGACATAAAGTTGCTTGTATAATATAATATGAATTGTTAAAATAGGTCGAAATGCGATAAATTTAGTCGCCTTAATATTTGGAGGAATAAGAGTGCAACGGTGCAAAAGGCTTTTAAGCGTAATATTGATTTTAATAATACTTGCAGCATCTAATATTATAACCGTTTCTGCAACAGGTCAAACAGCACAGATAACCGGTGACGGTGTGGCTTTGCGTACAAAGCCCAGTACTGCAAGCGATTCAACGGTTATACGCCGATTGAATTGCAATGATACTGTAACGGTTAATTCGCAAACCACAGGTCAAAGTATCACGGCAGAAGGTCAAACATCTAACATTTGGTATAATGTTACATACGGTTCTGACACCGGTTATGTCAGTGGTATTTATGTTTATTTTCCGCCTACATACGAATACGACCCCGATTTTGAAAAAAATCTTAAAAATTTCCCCGAAAGTTATCACAGCAGCCTCCGTGCTTTGCACGCCAAATACCCCAATTGGCAGTTTGTAGCCCATAATGTTAATATAAGCTTTAAAGAAGCGGTCGAAGCACAGTATGGTGTAAACGATGTTACCAAAACCCGCAAATGGGTAGAAATAAATTGGAAGGGCGACGAATGGCGTGACCCACGTGCATATAATAAGACCACAGGCAAGTGGATTACATTAGAAAGTCGTTGGACCTATGCTTCACGCGCTGCTATTGAGAATTATATGGACCCGCGCAACTCGCTTACTGAGGGCAGTATTTTTGCCTTTATGCAACAGTCGTATGATTCGGCTACACAGACCAAAGCGGTTTTGAAAAATGTCGTTGCAGGCACTTTTTTGGCAAATGGCTATGATGGCAATGCCGATGCATACTTAGACGATATTATGGAGGCGGCAAAGCAAAGCAAGGTTAATCCGTATGTTTTGGCGGCAACAATAATTATAGAGCAGGGTGTAAACGGCACCTCAAGCCTTATTTCAGGTAAATATGCAGGCTATGAGGGATATTATAATTTCTTTAACTTTGGTGCCTATGGCACAAATGTTGTAAAAGCCGGTCTTGAATATGCAAAAGCACAGGGTTGGAACAGCCGTCGTAACGCAATTGTCGGCGGTGCAAAAAAGTATGCTGACGGTTACATTTCGGTAGGTCAAGATACATATTATTATAAAGATTTTAATGTTGTAAATAAAAACTGGAATAATCAGTACGCATCGGCTCTTTATGATGCTTGGACCAACGCTTCTCGGCTTAAAAAAGGCTGTATGACCAACCCAAATGCGGCATACATATTTAAAATACCGGTATACACCGATATGCCAAGTGAACCTTGCCCTGTGCCCACGCTTGCCACTTGGAAAAAAGGAAGTCAAGGCTGGTGGTACGATTTTGGCAACGGTAGCTATGCAATAGGCTGGGAAAAAATCAATGATAAATGGTATTATTTTGATGCCTCCGGTTGGATGCAAACCGAATGGGAAAAGATAAATAATAAATGGTATTATTTGGGTTTGGACGGTGCAATGCGCATCGGCTGGCAAAAGATAAATGATAAGTGGTATTATCTTGATTCAAGCGGTGCAATGCAGACCGATTGGCAAAAGATAAAGGATAAATGGTATTATTTTGATTCAAACGGTGTAATGCTAACCTCTTGGCAACAAATAGACGGTGCACGATACTATTTTAACGCCAATGGTGTAATGCTTACCGGATTGCAACAAATTGATAATGCTCAGTATTATTTTAATGCGAGTGGTGCAATGCAGACCGGTTGGCAAAAGATAAACGGCAAAAAATATTATTTTGACACAAGCGGCATAATGGCAACTCTTTGGCAACAAATAGACGGAGTGCGTTATTATTTTGATAAAAACGGTGCTTTGCATACAGGCTGGTTGCAGTTTGAAAACTATTGGTATTACCTTGATGCCGACGGTAAAATGCAGACAGGCTGGCAAAAGATAGGCGGCAAAAAATATTATTTTGATACAAACGGCGTAATGGCTACGTCGTGGCAACAAATAGACGGTGAGCGTTATTATTTTGATGCTGACGGCGTTTATCAAATCGGTTGGTTGTATCTGGGCAAAACATGGTATTATTTTGATGTTAATGGTGTAATGAAGACCAATTGGCAAAAAATAAACCAAAAATGGTATTATTTTAATCAAAACGGTGCAATGCTTACCTCTTGGCAACAAATAGACGGTGTTTGGTATTACTTAAATTCAAACGGTGTAATGCAAACCGGTTGGCAAAAGCTGGGTAAAACTTGGTACTACTTTAACCAAAGCGGTGCAATGCTTACCGAGTGGCAAAAAATAAACCAAAAATGGTATTATTTTAACGACGACGGTGCAATGCTTACCGGCTGGCAACAAATTGATGATGTTTGGTATTATTTTAACAGTAGTGGTGCAATGCTTACCGGCACACAAACCATTGGCGGTAAAATATACAAATTTGACAGCTCGGGTGCTTGGATAGAATAAGCAACTAAAACGGTGTTCATTGAACGCCGTTTTAATACTGTATAAAAAAGGTTTGCTTTAATAAAATATATATGATATAATTGCTTGAAATTTGTGGTTGCTGTAAACCCAAATATATTTATCTTTAATACGAGGTGTTTTTATGGAGTTTTTGTTAGAAGGCTTCAAGGCTGTTACATGGCAACAGTGTATAATGTATCTTGTTGGTGCGTTGCTTATTTATTTGGCAATTGCCAAAGAGTATGAGCCGTCATTGCTGCTGCCTATGGGATTTGGTGCAATACTTGTTAACCTGCCTTTTTCCGGCGTGCTCAACTATACAATGGAGGGCATTGACGGTGAGGTTAAGGGCATTATACAATGGATGTTTGAAATAGGTATTGAGGCATCAGAGGCTATGCCGCTGTTGCTGTTTATTGGTATAGGCGCTATGATAGATTTTGGTCCTCTGCTTTCAAATCCAAAAATGTTCTTGTTTGGTGCGGCGGCACAGTTTGGCATTTTCTTTGTTATAGTAATTGCGGTGCTTTTGGGCTTTGACCTTAAAGATGCGGCATCTATCGGTATTATCGGTGCGGCTGACGGCCCGACATCTATACTTGTATCACAGGTTCTAAAATCTCAGTATGTTGGTCCTATTGCGGTTGCGGCATATTCTTATATGGCGTTAGTGCCCATTATTCAACCGGCAGCTATCAAGCTGGTTACCACAAAAAAAGAGCGCCAAATCAGAATGCCGTACAATCCCAAAAATGTATCCAAGCTATTAAAAATTGTGTTCCCGATAATTGTTACCGTTATTGCCGGCTTTATAGCACCTCAGTCGGTAGCACTTGTAGGCTTTTTGATGTTTGGCAACCTGCTTCGCGAATGCGGAGTGTTAGGCTCGCTTTCAGATTCGGCACAAAATGTTTTGGCTAATCTTGTAACATTAGTTTTGGGTATTACAATCTCGTTTAGTATGAGAGCCGACCAATTTGTAAAGTGGGAGACAATACTGATTATGGCGTTGGGTCTAATAGCGTTTGTGTTTGACTCTATAGCCGGTGTATTTTTTGCAAAGGTTCTTAACATATTCAGCAAAAACAAGGTTAACCCAATGGTAGGTGCGGCAGGTATATCGGCATTTCCGATGTCGGCACGTGTTATTCAAAAAATGGGTCTTGAGGCTGACGGCACAAACCACCTGCTTATGCACGCGGTTGGCGCCAATGTTTCGGGTCAAATTGCATCGGTTTTGGCAGGCGGTATGATACTTAACCTCATACCCGAAATTATATCAAAGCTTGCGTAGGAGGGCATCATAATGACTGAGTTTTTTACAAGATTTGAAAACGCTGTAAATATGGATTATTTAAAGGGTGCCTTACAGGTTATGTGGCAGGGTATGGCAGGCATATTTGTTGTTATGGCAGCCATATCAATCATAGTTTTTATATTTACAAAGTTTATTAAAAAGAAATAATTAAAAATAAATCGACCTTCAAGATTATTTGTCTTGAAGGTCTTTTTTGTTGTGCTTTTTTTCTTTGATTTTAAGATTGATTTTTTTGGTTTGATTTTTTATTTTTTCTTTCATATTATAAAGCTTTTTAAGGGTTTTTTTATCGTTTGGGAAAAGCAGTTTGAGCAAAAATATGGCTATGATGACGGTTATGATTTTTTCGGGTGTAAAGGGCACCCAAAGTGCTGCAAGGTATGCCGCCGATACTGTGGCAAGCCAGTTTATTTTAAGCATCACGCCAAGTGTTGCGCAAACATACGCCCAGCCGTTTGTAATAATCCAAGCAAGCCCAAGGCATAAAAGCAATCGCGGATTAAGCAAAAACTGAACGGTGGTTTTTGCATATTGTTTTAATTTTTCTTTTGTAAATTTCATATATATCCTCTAATTTTGTTGTGCCATCATTTTAACATATAAGTATTTAAAAGTAAACCGTATAAAGTTGAAATTTTTATTAAGATATGTTAAAATTATGCTGTCTAAAATGGAAACAGGTGAAAATCCTGTACGAGCCCGTCGCCGTAAGGTGCAAAAAGGTGTTTTTCTACCCGATGCCGCAAATCGGGAACACGCCATTGAAGCTACGCTTTGAGAAGGTGAAAATCTACCGTACCGCAGTCGAAATACTTTTTAGGCGTATTTTCTTAATACAGTTGCGAGTGCCGACTTTAAGAAACAAAAATAATAAAAAAAGGAATGAAGTAAATGAAAAAGACAAATTTTAAAAAGCTATTGTCTTTAATCGTTTGCGTTGTGCTTGTTGCGGCTATGGCACTAACATCAATCGGTTGTAAAGACAACGCAACCACAGGTGAAATGTCGTCGGGCATCACCGCAACACAGGCAAAGGCAGAGTTTGATTTTACCGTTGTTCATAAAGACGGCAGCGAAAAATCAATAAAAATCACCACCGACAAATCCACGGTGGGCGAGGCTCTGCAGGCAGAAGGCATAATTACAGGCGACCAAAGCGAGTACGGACTTTTTGTTAAAACAGTAGACGGCGAAACACTTGATTATGATGCTGACGGTTATTGGTGGGCGTTTTATATAGGCGATGAGCAGGCTATGACCGGCGTTGCTAAAACACCTATAGAAAAAGGTAAAATCTATTCATTTAAGGCAGAAAAAGCGTGAAAGTTAAGTTAAAGGACATAGCCCTCTTAGCACTTTTGGCGGCACTTATGGTGGTGGGCGATGGGGGATTAGAATGGCTGCCTAACATTCACCTTGTGGGTGTGCTTATCGTGGTGGCAACCGCCGTTTATCGTGTTTATGCGCTGCTGCCGATTTATGTTTATGTGTTTATAACGGGTTTTATAGGCGGATTTGCGCTTTGGTGGATACCATATATTTATATTTGGTTACCGCTTTGGGCTGCAGTTATGCTTATACCCAAAAAACTGTCTTTAAAAATCAAGGTGCCGCTTTATGTAACTGCCGCCACTCTGCACGGCTTTTTGTTTGGCACACTTTATGCCCCTGCGCAGGCGCTTATGTTCGGTCTTGATTTTAAAGGAATGATTGCTTGGATTATCGCCGGACTTTATTTTGATTTAATTCACGGGTTAAGCAATTTAGTGCTTGGCACATTGTTGATATATCCCTTTATAAAAATACTTAAACATACCGATAAATACGCAAGATAGAGGTTAAACGTATGCAAACAGAAAAATGTCAAGGCTGTTCAAAAGAGAACATTTCGCGTGTGCCGATAATCAGGGTCGTTCAAAAATTAGATGAGCATTTTGCCCGCAATGATTTAGCCGGTGCGGTAGCGCTGCTTGAATATTGGAATAGCGAAGCCGTAAATATAGGTGATACCCGTGGCAGACTTGAAATTTTAAATGAGCAAATCGGCATATACCGCCGCACCTATGAGCGCGATAAGGCTTTAGCCGCCGTTAGCGATGCATTGCAAATTATCGAAAACGAGGGTTTAGAGGGTGCACTTTCGGTGGGTACAATATATATAAATATTGCAACTACACTTAAGGCGTTTGGCAAAGTGACTGAGGCCATGCCCTGTTATGAAAAAGCCGAGGCAATTTATAATAATTATAACGAGGTCCCCGTTTTTCAAAAGGCGGCACTTAATAATAATAAGGCATCAGCCTTAACCGAGCTTGGGCGTTTTAAAGATGCCGAGCAATGTTATCTTAACGCCATCGAAATGCTAAAGGGCGATAGCGCCTATTTTGGTGAAATTGCGGTAAGCTATGTAAATCTTGCCCATCTTTATGAGGATATGGCGTGCCTTGATACCAAAATTTATGCTGTTATGGATAAGGCTTGGTCATACCTTACCCACCCCGATATAAAGAGTGATGGCAACTATGCCTTTGTTTGCACAAAATGTGCCCCGTCGTTTGAATATTTTGGCTTTTCAGAACGTGAGCAAATTTTAAGCAAAGAAGCGGAGAGAATTTATGAAGGGTCTTGAGCTATCCCACGCCTATTACCTTGAGTATGGCAAGCCCATGATAGAGCGTGATTTTGCAGAATATGCCGAACGCATTGCCGTAGGTCTTGTCGGTCACGGGTCAGAATGCTTTGGATTTGATGATGAGATATCTGCTGACCACGATTTTGATGCCGGCTTTTGTATTTGGCTGACCGATGATGACGAGCGTGAATTTGGATTTAAGCTTTTTAGGGCGTATTCTAAATTGCCAAAGGAATATAAGGGTTATAAAATAATTCAAAAAAGTCTTTTTGGCTCTGAACACAAGGGTGTGCACACCATATCAGAGTTTTACCGCAGGTATACCGGCACCATCGGTGCACCTCAAACAGCCGAGCAATGGCTGCAAATACCCGACTTTTATTTGGCAGAGGCTACAAATGGTGAGGTGTTTTGTGACCCGTTGGGTAGTTTTACCGCAATTCGCAATCAAATACTTAACGGTATGCCACAGGATGTTTGGTTTAAAAAAATAGCGGCAAAGGCACTAACACTTGCCCAAACAGGGCAATATAATTTTAATAGGTGTCTATCTCACGGCGAAGCAGGTGCTGCGGCACTTGCGCTTTCGCAGTTTGCTCAAGCTGCTGTCGAAACGATATTTTTGCTAAACCGACGCTACGCCCCTTATTATAAGTGGCTTTTTCGCGCAGGGCGTGAGTTGCCGATTTTAGGTAATAGGGTAGAGCAAATAGAAAAACTTATCACCGATAGTACCCTTATACAAAACCAAAGGCTTGATATAATTGAGGGCGTTTGTGCCGATATAATTGCCGAGCTTAAGCTGCAAGGTTTAACAAATATCGACTCTGATTATCTTGAACCCCACGCCTATGCTGTAAATGATAAAATCAAAGACAGCAGTATCAGAAATTTACCGTTATAATTTAAAAGGTCGTCACATCCGTGACGACCTTTTGTTGTTTATGACATAAAAATAATCATAAGCACACCTAAAATCAACATATGTGCAGGGTAAAATATGTAAACCGCGCGTTGAAACGCCTTGCCACCGGGACCTTTTTGTCCGTTATACATAAATATCGGTATCAATGACAGTATACCAATCGCTTGAAAAGGTATCCACAGTTCGCGCCCAAACATATTTATTGTAAAGCTTTCGCCCGCAATCATAAACCAGTTGATGTATATGATACGTGATTTTGAAAAGGCTATTGGAGGAACAATTTATAGACCTACTGCTAAAAAAATACTTAACAATTGGTATTCTTGGGCGTTACAACAAAGACGAGATTTAATTAAATTAACCACAAAAAGACTTGGAAATTATATTTGTTAGGTGTTTCAATGAAACAAAAAGTCATTACAGAAAGATTTCTCGTTATATATAAACACTCAACATCGAGATTAGGCGAATCGCAAGAGAATAGCTGGCGAAGCAAGTACATAGGTCTGTTAGGTGAAATTTTTATTATCAAAAATGAGGAAATGCAATATTTTCAATGGCATCCCATAAAAAATAACGAAGTATTATATTCCAAAGGGATGATTTCTTCTAATGATGACTATGAAATTAAAGATGATTTATTAACTATAACAACAGAAAACTCAATTTATTATTTTCAACTCATAAATTCAGATTCAAAAATTAAAACTCCACCAATCATATGGTAAATGTATCTGATGGCTACTCACACCGAGCAGCCATCTTTTTTAATATGCCGGAATACCGTAGCCATAAATCAAGCTACTTCCAACAGAATATGTCTTAGTTCGGCAACTATCTCCAGAGTTACCTTCAACTGTGTAAACTATTCCGTTTTCACATTTTTGAACAATACCAACGTGGTCTGTTTCTCCATCATTTTCCCAATCGAAGAAGATAATTGTTCCTGCAACTGGCTCGTGAGAATTATCTGCCCATTGTCCTCTGTTCTTGAACCAATTTGCTCCGTCAGAACAAAGAGCGAATTTAGGAATAATACCCGTGTCAATATACCCACACTCATTTGCACACCAACTTACAAAGCAAGCACACCATTCTACTCGACCACCAAAACCATACCAAGACCAATATGGCTGTCCTCCCACATTGCCGACCTGCGACAATGCAACGGTTACGATTTGGTCATCGCTTGCCTTTATGCCATAAAGTGCAGCCGACCATAAAGAATTGTTTTCTTCTTTCAGAAGTTCGGTAAGATAACCTTTTTGTTCTTCATTAAAGCCATATTGAGTTGCCATTTCTTCAACTGTTTTGTGCGATACAGTAATATAAAGATACGTTCTTGTGACGGTTGTTTCCGTCTGAACAATATTCCCGTTTCCGTCATCGGTTTCTGTAACAACAGTTTCCGTCTTTGATTCAGTTCTTGAGCTGATTGAGTTCATTTCCCAAAATATATCTTTTAGGAGTTGTTTCTTATTGTCGTCCATAGTGGCTACTTCTTGTGGATTGTCAGGGTCAGTATTGACTTTAACAGAATACACAGCCAATACATCTTTCCAAACTGCACGACTTCCACTCATTTCAAGAACGTCATAAGAAACAGAAGCCTTTTCTTCATCAAGTTTTGTATCATACTCCGTATTGATTTCTTGAACTACGGTCTGCATTGTCATACCCGTTCCGGAATCTTCGCCCGAAAAGAATACACCGAACACAGAACATAAAATAAGGGCAACTAAGCATAATACAATTATCACAACAACTGCAACCCAACCTCCGGCTGCGATAGCAGATATAAGTGCCTTAGTTCCTGCTATAATCGCTTTTACTGCTGCAACTGTAGCCTTTACTGCTGCCTTTACTGCAACTACGGTTGCCTTTGCTGTAGCTTTCGCTGCTTGGGCGGCCTTTTGTGCAGCCTTAGCCGAAGCCTGAGCTGTTTTCTGTGCAGTTTTGGCTGCTTGCTGTGTTGTTTTTATCGTGGTTTTCGCTGTCTTTTCTGCTGTTTTAACCGACTTAGAAGCAGTTTTTGTTGCTCCTTTGGTGGTTGTTTTAATGGTTTTCTTTCCGGCTGACTTTGCCGACTCTTTAACAGTTTTCTGTGTCTGTTCCACAGTTTTAATTGTTCCTTTTCCGTGCCTATTTACAGATTGTCGCTCCAAACTTTGACTCGCTCGTTTTTCTTTGAAATTCTGAATACTATCTTTTGCTTTGTGGTAGTTTTCTCTTGTATTCTGAATCCCTTTTCTTCCAGCTTTATCAAATTGATGAATACCCTCGTGAACGGTGGTATCAACTGCTGACTCAAATCGGTCAGAAGCATACTCATCAACAGAATTTTCCGAAGCGTGTGTAGAGTGTTCTGCCTTTTCTTTTGTGGAGATATAGGCGTGTTTCATTCGTTCTGAAGCAATCGCTGCTCTGTCTAAGGTTTTGATAGAACCTTTCACGACATCTCTTGTTTTAATATCAGCCATTGGTTTCCTCCTTTCTTTGAGCGTAAAGAGGGGCAACGATTTCTCGTTACCCCATAAATTATTTAATCAATTTTGCGACAACAACTATTCTTCCGTTTGTCTGAGAATACTCACAAGTAGAAAGTGTAATCAGTTTATCGCCATATTCAGCAGATACTCCCGTATCATAAAGTGAGAGTTCCTTGCACTTTGCAACATAATCATTAAATTCTGCTTCGTTTTCTGCATCCGTAAAATGATAATACTTGTTGCTCTCCGGACTACTTGTATAAACTACCGTCTTGAATACTGCAACGACTTCATACTCATTGTGCTGTGTCAGCGTATCAAAAGTAATTGTCTTGTGTCCTTCCCAAAAACACTTTGATTTGTAATCATCAAGAGCAGCAAACATAGAGCCATCATTCATATGATGGGCATAGATTACAACATTGTCTGAGGGAGCAAGGACATCACAGTTTTCCTGAACATATGGGCAACCGTAATCTGTATAATTTCTGTCAAAACCGTGCTTCAAATAAAAGTTTGGTTCATCAATGGATTGCATAACCGGATAATTGATTTTTGTATCTTCAATCTTTATCCAACCTACCATATCGGGATTTTGACGATACAATTCTTCGTATTCCGAAAAAGGAGTAGTATCATCTGTCGCTTCTGATTCCTCACTTTCAGATTCAAGTGTTTCTTCTGAATCTTCTACAATTTCTACAAGGTTATCGTATAAATCGTTCTGCTCGGCTGCTTCTTTGTAGTGGTGGCAAATCATTATTCCACTCACGATTATCTCAAAATCAAACAAGTCGCTGCTTGATGGCATTAAATCAACACCTTCTTTATGATGAAGAATACCATTGAACGGATTGTTTTCTTTTCCTTGCACTACTTCCATCATCTTATCCGATAGAGTGTTCTGAAGATTATCTGCATCATTCCACCCAAGACAAGTTGTAAGGTCGCCCTGCGGGTCAGCATCTACGAGCAAAACTTTCTTTCCTTGCATTGCCAAGCCAATCCCCAAGTTTACCGTGCTTGTGGTTTTGCCAACTCCACCTTTCTGATTACATATAGCAATCGTTTTGCAGTTTGGCATTTCTGCTTCCTCCTTTCTTTGAGATTTATAGCCACCTGAATAGATGGCTATGTAACAACCGAAAACAAAACTGTTTCCGGTTGGAAATGTTCATTGGTTACAATATTTGTTCTCAACACCCCTTGTATTGGGAAGTCACTAAGTAGCAGATTGCTGGTCTGCTTCATAGGAGTTTCACCTCTGCCGGGTTCTCCGCCAGCTCCGTAGAGAAGTATCATTATCATTCTGACTGTCATCGCCCTATATGGAGCAACCATATAGTTGTAATAGGAGTTCTCGCTCGTTTCACAAAGAAAGTCGTGGCGTACCTAATACAGTAGCTAAAATCATCAGAAATAAAGTCTTAGTGAATGACTATTCTGTTTTCAAAGTTCGTGAAGGATAACTCTTTTGGAATTGACCCCTTCACTTGTTTGAAATGGCAGAACGAAAAATAAGGGTATTTTTGAAAAAATTTTTGAAAAAGTTTTAGGCATAAAAAAATCGCCTACTCCAATTAAGGAATAGGCGAAGCCATTACATTATATATAGAAGATTTTCATTTTTTGTTTCTTGGCAGATGTTACTTTGCACAGAGTATCATCAACTCCGTCTGTGTATCTGCCTTGTGCAATTAGTTCATTCTTCAAATTGATAAGTGCAGCAACAATTCTACTATATTCTTCATCTGTAAGATATAAGTGATAATCTCTGTTTCTCATTGTACCACCTCCTGATACTTCTATTATAAAAATTTCTCATAATAAGGAAAGTATGCGAAAAAAAGAGCCTTCAAAAGACCCTGAATTTTCCATAACAATCGCCTTTTCAATTAGCAAGAAATTTAGCCGATTATTTCTCCGATTAGCAGAGAAGCCATTTTGATTAGCAAAAAAGCGATTTTCTTGCTAATTTTCATTAGCAGGCATTTCACCTTGAAGGTGTTAGTCAATTTGCTAATTTCCGTAAGAGTTCTGCTAAGCACGAAAGCCGATTTTGGTGGAAGTTAATCGGTCGAGTAAAATAAAAAAAGCCGAAAACCCTTGTAAAATCAAGAGTTTCCGGCGTTGTTGGTGGCACCGCTTGGGGGAATCGAACCCTCAACTAGCCCTTAGGAGGGGCTTGTTATATCCATTTAACTAAAGCGGCATTTCTAAAAAATCTATGATTATTTAATTGTCAAATAACACATTGTCGTTTACCTTGCCCCCAAAAGTGATTGTTATAACAAACTCTTAGGAGGCGGACCCTCTATCCTGCTGAGGTACAGAGACGTGTATGAAATTTTA
>JAUNAM010000033.1 GCA_030527615.1 Clostridia bacterium | reverse complement strand
CACAATTTAAGAGTGCGTATGGTGCTGATATCGAAGAGGTTTTAGCGTCTCAAGGTATCACAATAGAACAATTTAAGGCAGGCGACTTTAAAACAAGCATTGTTGATCCTATGATGAATGTAAATATGGTTATGTACTATATTTTAGATGCTGAAAAGCTTGAACTTTTAGACAGCACTGTTGAAAGTCAAGAGGTAGAACAAGAGGCAATTGCCGAAAGCTATGCCGTTCAAGATACAGTGCTTGATTACCTTTATAAAAAAGCTGAAATAAAATGATAAAAATATTTTCAGCTCATACTACTGATTTTACACAAGCAGACTATGCGTTACAATATAGTCTGCTTGATATTGCTTTAAGAGAGCATATAGATAGGCAAAAAAACACGCAAGACAAAACACGTTCGTTAGCAGGATATATATTATTGTATCGCGCTGTTTATCAACTTTTTGGCAAAGAGAAATTTAAAATATATTTTAATGAAAACGGCAAGCCGTTGTGTGATTTTTGTTATTTTAATATATCCCATAGTGACAGATGTGTTGTTTGTGCAATATCAGACCGGCCGATAGGTGTAGATGTTCAAAAAATCAAAGGGCGTTCTTACCGAGAAAAATATAAGTTTTTTAACGATAAAGAAAATGCCTATGTTAACAAAATCGATGATTTGATTTCGTTACGATATATTGAGATATTCACTAAAAAAGAGTCTGCGGTAAAAATGTTGGGTAAAACACTTTCTTATGCAAGTCAGGTTGACACATTCTCAAATGAGTTCATATTTGATACAAAATTTGCTAAAGAATATGTCATAACTATTTGTATAAAAGCCTAACATTAAAATTATAGTGTGTTATAAAATATAATTCTTGCAAATTTCTTTCTTTTCGTGTAAAATGTATATGTATGTAAATTAAATTGCAAATAAGGATGTGTAAATCTATGTCAAACAGATTATTCCAAACTGTTATCCATCAAATGAAAGACGCGATTGACAAAACCTTTGGTGTAATGGACGCTAACAATACAATCATTTCTTGTAGTGAGTTGGGCCGTATAGGTGAGCAATTAGAGGTTACGGTTGTACCTGTGGCAGACGGTTTTGTTGATGGCGGATATACCTTCAAGCCTGTGGTTTCTGCTCAAGGCGCTGATTACACTGTGTTTGTTGAAGGAACTGACATTCTTAGTGGCAAATATGCTTCGGTAGTATCTGTTGCTCTTGCTAATATAAAAAATTATTATGATGAAAAATATGACCGCGGTAACTTTATTAAGGATATAATACTTGATAATATTTTGCCCGGCGATATTTATATTAAAGCTCGTGAACTTTATTTTGACAGTGATGTTTCGCGTACGGTAATTATCATACGCAACCTTGAAGCAGGTGATGTTTCAATTTATGAAGTGTTACAAAATCTCTTCCCCGAAAGAACAAAAGATTTTGTAATAAACATTAACGAAACCGATATTGCACTGGTTAAGGAAACCAAGTCAGATATTGATCGTGCCGATATTGAAAATATGGCATCGTCAATCGCTGACACGCTTTCGGGTGAGTTTTATGTTCACACAGTAATTGGTATTGGTACTACTGTAAACAATCTTAAAAATCTTGCTAAATCTTTTAAAGAGGCACAAACCGCCCTTGAAGTCGGCAAGGTGTTTGATACTGAAAAAACAATTATTTCCTATGAAAATTTAGGTATCGCCAGACTTATATATCAATTACCGACAACCCTTTGTGAAACATTTTTAAAGGAGGTTTTCAAGCGCGGTTCAATTGATAATCTTGACCAAGAAACATTGTTTACCATTCAGCGTTTCTTTGAAAACAATCTTAATGTTTCTGAAACATCAAGAAAATTGTTTGTTCACCGTAACACACTTGTGTACCGTCTTGAAAAGATTAAGAAGATAACCGGTCTCGACCTTCGTGAATTTGACCATGCTATCATCTTTAAAATTGCTTTAATGGTAAACAAGTATTTAAAAAGCAATCCTATCAAATATTAATTGAAAGTGAGTTTTTTCTATGTCTGAAGAACTATTAGAGCAGTTTGCAGAAAGTTCATTTACTGCACAGCCCGCAATAGAATTTAGAGGTGTGTCCAAAACTTACATTAGCGGAACACACGCTTTAGAAGATGTCAATATAAGAATAAACAAGGGCGAATTTGTTTTCGTGGTAGGTTCGTCGGGCGCCGGTAAAAGCACATTTATGAAGCTTATTATGCGTGAAGAAAAGGCAAATACCGGTATAATAAACGTTAACGGCTTTAACCTTACTAAAATGCCCCGCAAAAAGGTTCCGCTTTTACGCCGTACTATGGGTATAGTTTTCCAAGATTTCAGACTTATACCTACAATGAATGTGTTTGATAATGTGGCGTTTGCCATGCACGTTGTCGGTGAGTCGGGGCGTGAGGTTCGCCGTGAGGTTTCAAAGGCACTTAGTCTTGTAGGACTTGGTGATAAAGCACGTTCTATGCCAATGCAATTGTCCGGTGGTGAGCAACAGCGTGTGGGTCTTGCACGTGCACTTGTTAATGCTCCCGAGCTTATAATTGCGGACGAGCCCACAGGCAACGTTGATCCTAATATGTCTTACGAAATCGTGTCGCTGCTTACCGAAATCAACAAACGCGGAACAACCGTACTGATGGTAACACATGACCACAATTTGGTTCGCGATTTTAAGCACCGTGTTATTATGCTTGATAGTGGCAGAATTGTTGCCGACAATGCAGCAGGAGGTGCCGAATAATGAAGATTGGCAGTATTAAATATCTTGTAAAAGAAGCGTTTAAAGGCGCTTGGGCAAATAGGCTTATGTCGCTTGCATCAATTGGTATACTCGTTGCATGTATGGTGGTTATCGGACTTGCAATTCTTATATCCGAAAACGTGACCATGGCGGTTGGTAATCTTGAAAAAGAAAATGTTGTTATGGTTTATATGAAAGACTATAATTGGGCGCTTTACAGTGATAAACTTGAATTGCCGGACAAGCCACGTGAGGGCGCTGATAAAAACGGTATCTTAGAAGATGACTATGTAATACATAGCGACGATGAGGCCAAAGAGCTTTGTGATAAAATCTCTGCACTTGATAACATTGACAAGGTAGAGTTTGTTTCAAGCGAAGAGGGACTTGAATCGATAAAAGATGATATGGATGGTCAAGAGGATTACTTTGACTTTCTTAATGATGAATATGGCAATCCGCTATCTTCTGCCGCAAAGGTTACCATGAAGGAAATGGCGCTTTTTGATAAAACAATAAAGCAGATAGAAAAAATTGACGGTGTTGATACTATTCAGTCACACGGCGATTTGGCAGAAAAAATTGACGCTTTAAAGCAGGGCATATATATGGCAGGCTTTTGGATTATTGCAATCCTTGTTGTGATTTCACTTGTAATAGTTTCAAACACCATCAGAGTTACAATGTATAACCGTAAGCTTGAAATCAGTATTATGAAAGCCGTTGGCGCTACCGACGCTTTTGTCAGAATCCCGTTTGTTATAGAGGGTATGATAATAGGTATAATTTCGGCTATTATTTCTATAGGTGTATTGTTCTTCTGCTATGAGGTTGCGACAGAAAAAATCGGTGTAATGCTTAACGGTTCTGTGGTGTCTTTTGCTGATGTTGCACTCTATCTGTTGTTGGTATTTGTCGCTATTGGTATTTTTGCAGGTGCTATAGGCAGTGCTATTATGATTAGTAAATACCTAAAGCGTGAAGGCAGTGAATTTGCTGCAATTTAATTAAATTTTATTTTGGAGTAATTAATTTTATGAAAAAACATTTTAGACGGATTGTTTGCTTTATTGTATGTATGTGTATAAGTGTAACATCACTTTCTGTTATGGGACTTACACAGTCACAAAAAAACAGTCTTAATAATGATATTGCCGGTCTTAAACAGCAGGCAAATGCTATTCAACAAGAAATTAATGAATTAAAGTCACAAAAGAGTGACCAAGGTGCAATTCTTTCTGCGGTGCGCAAAAAAATTGCCAATACACAAGCACAAATTGACCGTTGTAATAGCGAGATTGCTTCCATAAATTCAAAAATGTCATCAAACAAAAAGGCAATTGCAAGTAAAGAGGCAGAAATAGCACAGGATAAACTGGCTTTTAAAAAGCGTTTGCGTGCTATTTATATGAGCAATTCTGACAGCTCGGTTCAAATATTAATGGGTGCTGAAGATTTCGCTGATTTTTTACAGCTTACACAGCTTACTGCATCGGTTTCTGCACATGATAAGCGTCTCATAAACGATTTAAAATCAGAAATTTCGGTTTTAAATGATAAAATTGCTGAAAATGAAAAACTCTTGCAACAACAGGTTTCTATAAAATCCACTATAGATAAACAGCAAAGAGAACTTGAAGCTCAAGAAAACGAAGCAGCATCAATTTACAACAAAATTTCTAACAATCAATCAGATAAGCAGGGCGATCTTAATGCGGTTAATGCTGAGATTAGAAAACTGCAAAAACAAATAGAGGATTCAATAGCCAATAAAAATTACAATTCTTTTGTAAATAATAATACAGGCTTCCAATGGCCGGTTAGCGGTTTCTTTGGTGTATCTTCGCATTTTGGTTATCGTTGGGGCAGCCTTCATACAGGTATGGATATTGCCGGTGGCGGTATATCCGGTCAGCCAATCAGAGCTGTCGCTGACGGTGTTGTTACAACAGCCTTTAACGGTTGCTCACATAACTACAAAAAATACGGCAATTGCTGTAGCAGTTATGGTAACTATGTTGTTGTAAACCATGGTTCAATGACAATTAATGGCTCAACTGCAAATTATGTTGCTTATTATGCACACGCTTCAAGAGTAGCGGTATCGGTTGGACAATCGGTAAAACAGGGTGATGTTTTAGGTTATGTAGGTACAACTGGTTTTTCTACAGGCTATCATCTGCATTTTGGTGTTCTTAAAAACGGCACTTGGATAAATCCGTATCCATTGTTCTTCTAATATGCAGAATATTTTTATTCGTCGTTTGGTGTCAATTGTTTTATTATGTGTTTGGGCGGTTACAATATTTTGTTTTTCAGCCCAAAACGCCGATAAATCATCAGATACCAGCGAGGGAATAGTTGAAAAAATCATTTCTGTTACCTATCCCGAATTTGATGAGTTATCGACAGGCGAACAGGTAAAAACAATCGATATAACAACCTTGATTGTAAGAAAGCTTGCCCATTTTTTAGAGTATTTTATTTTAGGTGCACTTGCTTTCTTAACAGCGATTAATTTTGACAATACAAGGTCTAAATTAAATGCATTAATATCTATCGGATTTTGTGTGCTGTATTCTATAACCGATGAGGTGCATCAATATTTTGTCCCCGGCAGGGCATGTCGTTTTGTTGATGTTTGTATTGATGCTTCCGGCAGTGCTTTAGCGGTAGTTATTCTTGCTGTGATAATATATAAAAGTTCAAAAAAGCGAGGTGAGCCAAATGCGAAAAAAGAAGTTAATTGAGCAAAATTTGACTTTGTTTGAGGATCTGCAAAAGACGCAGTTTGAATTAAACGAATTAAAAAAGCAACTCGCTCAAAATATCGATGAAATAAACACGTTAAAGGCTCAACTTGAATCAACTAAGGCTAAAGAGCCTGTCGTTATTGATAACGTTACCGAGCCTATGCATCGTCTGGAAGAAAAGGTTATTGCAACCGCAACGCTTAAACCGGATGTTGAGTATGGTGCCGCAATTATCGGCAAAATTGTTGTATCTGCTGCGGAACACAGCAATAGGTTAACAATTGGCGGAGACGATAGGCACAAAGAATTGTTGAACCTTATTCTGGGTAAGACAGAAATGGCAAAGGCAGAAATTTTAACAGTTACTCAAACAGATGATTCTTTTGAGGTTAAGTGTGCTAAAATGGATCAAATTTTGGCTGTCTCTAAGGAATATTTTGAAAGCGTAATTGCACAAATAATATAATGAATTTTAAAACGGTCGTTAACAGCGATCGTTTTTTGTATTAATTATTTTAATTAGCCAATACTTATTTTGGTGATTTTATGTCTAATTCTTTTTATGCAAAACTATTTGCCAAAAGGTCATTTGTTAGTTTTTTTATGGTTATGCTTTTGTTGCTCACCTGTATTTTGAGAGTTGCAGTTGTTGCCACAAAGGACGACTATAAACAAATTCAAGCAAATCAATCAGCGTATAAAATAGAGGTTGCAAGGCCAAGAGGCACAATATACGATTGCAATATGGTGCCGATAACAAACAGCAAAACCAAAACAATCGCCGCTGTATTACCAACACCGCGAGCCATTACAGCCATAAGTAAATATATAGATGTTAACGGCGTTGATGCTTTAAAAAACAATATGCCTGCGATTTGCGAGGTTCCTAAAAAAATATCCGCACAGGGTGTTAGTACAACGCTCGTTTATGAACATATTTCAAGTGATATGCCGGCATGCCATATAATAGGTTATACCGATAATACAGGGCACGGTATTTCAGGTTTAGAGCGTGCATACGATAACCTTTTGTATAATGAAAAAACAATTAATGCGATATTCACCACTGACGGCAAAGGAAATTCGCTTTGCGGTATAGAACCATATTTTGAAAATGCTATGTCTTCTGTAAACAACGGCGTTGTAACAACGCTGGATATAAACATTCAAAACATAACCGAAAAATCCGTTTCTAAATTAAACAGTGGTTGTGCAATTGTTTCAGAGGTACAAACCGGAAAAATACGTGCTTTGGCAAGTGTCCCTACCTTTAACGCAAACAGCATATATAATAGTTTAAATAAATCAAATTCGCCAATGTTAAACCGAGCAATTTCGCTTTACAGCGTAGGGTCAGTTTTTAAACCATGTGTTGCGGCAATAGCCATAGAAAATGGATATGCAAATAGAATTTTCAACTGTAAAGGCAACCTTGAAATAGAAAAAAGAAAATTTAAATGCCATAAACTAACCGGTCACGGCGATATTGATTTGTGTAATTCTTTAGCACAGTCCTGCAACTGTTATTTTTATGACACTGCGTTGTCTTTAGGTGCTGAAAAGGTATATAAAATCGCTGCCCATTTAAGCATTGGTGCTAAAATTAAAATAGCCGATAATTTTTATACCACATCAGGAAACGTGCCGACGCTTAATAAATTAAATACCAAAAGCACACTTGCAAATTTAAGTATTGGTCAGGGCAGCTTAATGTGTAGCCCGATAGCTATGCTTAATTTGTATACGGCAATTGCTGGCGACGGTAGTTATTATCTGCCTTCTGTTGTTGAAAAGACAATAAAAGACGGCGCTTACAATATATATGATATAGGTTATAAAACCAAAGTTATGGAAGCCACAACTGCAAAACAACTACGAGAATTTTTGAAAACCGTAATAACCGATGGTACGGGCACAGATGCAAAACCAACACTTTGTACAGCAGCGGGTAAGACTGCAACCGCACAAACAGGTAGGTATTATGAGGATGGTAGCGAAATCACCAATAGTTGGTTTTGCGGCTTTTTTCCGGCTGATGAGCCTATGTACGCAGTTGTAGTTATGAGCGATAGCCAATCTGAAGTAAGTACAGCATCGGTTTTTGCCGAAATAGCCGACGGCATAACAGAATTTAAGACAAATAACACTTGACTTTTAGGTGCTTAATTGTATAATTGTATACAGAATTTTAGACATAATACAATGGGTAATGTATATATGGAAAGGAATTGAATTATGGGTTTAACTATTGCACAAAAAATCATTAAAGAACATCTTGTTTCGGGCGAAATGATACCCGGAACTGAAATATCACTTAAAATTGACCAAACCTTAACACAAGACGCCACAGGTACTATGGCGTATCTTGAATTTGAGACTATGGGTCTTAAAAGAGTAAAGACCGAAAAAAGTGTTGCCTACATTGATCACAATACATTACAGTCAGGCTTTGAAAATGCCGATGACCACCGTTATATACAATCGGTAACTTCAAAGCACGGAATTTACTTTTCGCGCCCCGGTAACGGTATTTGCCACCAAGTTCATCTTGAACGTTTTGGCAAACCCGGTAAAACACTTATCGGCTCTGATAGCCATACCCCCACAGGTGGCGGTATCGGTATGCTTGCTATGGGCGCCGGCGGTCTTGATGTTGCTGTTGCTATGGGTGGCGGTGCCTATTACATAACAATGCCTAAAATGTATAAGGTTAATCTTACCGGTAAATTAAATCCGTTTGTAACCGCTAAAGATATCAGTCTTGAAATTTTACGTATATTGTCTGTAAAGGGCGGCGTTGGCGCTATAATCGAATGGGGCGGCGAGGGTATTAAAACCCTTTCTGTGCCTGAGCGTGCTACTATCACAAATATGGGTACCGAGCTTGGTGCTACAACATCAATATTCCCATCAGATGATGTTACAAAGGCATTTCTCAAAGCAGAGGGCAGAGAAGCCGATTATATTCCGCTTAGTAGTGATCCCGATGCTGTTTACGACAAGGTTATCGACATTAACCTTTCAGAGTTAAAGCCGCTTATTGCTTGCCCACACAGCCCCGATAATGTTGTTACGGTCGAGTCACTAAAGGGCACCAAGGTAGACCAAGTTTGCATTGGCTCTTGCACCAATTCTTCACTTATGGATATGCTAAAGGTTGCCGCTATGCTAAAGGGTAAAACCATTAAGCCTTCGGTTAGTCTTTCAATTTCTCCCGGTTCTAAACAAGTTCTTGCTATGCTTGCTGACTGTGGTGCATTAAGTGATATTATCGCTAGCGGTGCCCGTATACTTGAGTCGGCCTGCGGTCCTTGCATTGGTATGGGCTTTTCGCCAAATTCTGCCGGTGTGTCACTTCGCACCTTTAACCGTAACTTTGAGGGTAGAAGCGGTACCGCTGATGCAGGTGTATATCTTGTATCTCCCGAAACAGCCGTTGCTGCAGCGCTTACCGGTGAAATCACCGACCCACGTTTAATTGGCGGAAATATCAAGATTAAAATGCCTAAAAAGTTTAAAATTGATGACAGCGCCGTTATTGCACCCGCACCCGAATGCTGTGCCGATAGCGTAGAGGTGCTTCGTGGTCCAAACATTAAGCCTTTCCCCGAATCAATTCCGCAAGCAGACAGCATTACTGCCGAGGTATCGCTAAAGGTTGGCGATAACATTACCACCGACCATATTATGCCTGCAGGTGCTAAAATTCTTCCTTACCGTTCAAATATTCCGCACCTTTCACAGTTCTGTTTTGGTGTGTGTGATAAGGCATTCCCCGAGCGTGCAAAGGCTTTGGGTCAAAGCATTGTTGTTGGTGGCAGTAACTACGGTCAAGGCTCATCACGTGAGCACGCTGCATTAGTACCAATGTATTTGGGTGTTCGTGTGGTTATTACTAAGAGCTTTGCACGTATTCACGTTGCAAACCTTATTAACTCCGGCATTATGCCGCTTACCTTTAAAAACGCTGACGATTATGATAAAATTAATCAGGGCGACAAGCTTTCACTTAACAATGTATTTGAGGGTATGGATAAGGGTGTAATTATACTCAAAAACGAGACCACAGGTGACGAAATTGAAGCGGTTTGCGAGTTCACCGATCGTCAAAAACAGATACTTAAAGCAGGCGGCTTGCTTGCTTTCACAAAAGAGGGATAAGCTATGCAAAAATATATTGATTCGGCAGTTGAGCACTTTCGCGCACTGCTTGAGGAACAAATCGCCCGTCAACAAAAAATGGAAAACGACAGCGGTGCCATTGACTATAATACACTTGATAAAATTGTTATCGGTGTTTGCGGTGGCGACGGTATAGGGCCCATTATTTCAGCCGAGGCTGAAAGACTTTTACGCTTTATGTTAGAAGATGAGGTAAAAAGCGGCAAGGTAGAGATTAAAACAATCGAGGGTCTTACCATTGAAAACCGTATTGCTAAAAACAAGGCAATACCCGATGATGTTTTAGCAGAGATTAAGTCTTGTCATGTACTGCTTAAAGGTCCAACCACTACACTAAAGGGCGGCACACTTGAGAGTGCCAATGTTGCTATGCGCCGTGAGCTTGACCTTTATGCCAATGTTCGCCCCGTATGTGTGCCCGAAGAAGGCATCGACTGGACGTTCTTCCGTGAAAATACCGAGGGTGAGTATGTTTTGGGTTCAAAGGGCATTGAAATTCCCGATACCTTGGCATTTGACTTTAAGGTTACTACAAATGCAGGCACACGCCGTATTGCACGCGCCGCATTTGAATATGCTAAAAACAACGGTAAAAAGAATGTTGCCATTGTAACAAAAGCAAACATTATGAAAAAGACCGACGGCAAATTCTCTGAAATTTGCCACGAAATTGCTAAGGAATATCCCGAAATTACGGCTGACGAATGGTACATAGACATTATGACCGCAAATCTTGTTAATGAAAAAATAAGAAGTGGCTTTGAGGTTTTCTTAATGCCCAACCTTTATGGTGACATCATTACTGATGAGGCAGCTCAAATTCAAGGTGGTGTTGGTACCGCCGGCAGTATGAATCTTGGTGACCGTTATGCTATGTTTGAGGCTATTCACGGCTCGGCACCCCGCATGATAGAGCAGGGTATTGGCGATTATGCCAACCCCACAAGTCTTTTCAAGGCTACCGAGATGCTGCTCAATCATATTGGCTTTAAGTCTCAAGCCGACAAGCTTAAAACAGCACTTGCAATCTGTACCGAAACCGAGAAAAAGGTTGTTGTAACAGGCGATACCGACGGTGCAACCTGTAAAGAGTTTAGCGATTATGTAATGGATACTATAATGCACAATTAAATAGCAAAAGCCTCTGCTCTTAAAATAGGGCAGAGGTTTTTATTGAATTTTAAAAAATAATATGTTATTATTCCTTTCGGTAGCGAGGTGATATTATGACACTTACAAAAGATGAACAACAAAGTCTGTTGCATTTATTACTTGATATGGGTGAGCTTATGTATTGCTCGGGCAGTGAGGTAAAGCGTGTTGAAAACACATTATCACTTATGGGTAAGGCATACAGTGCAGTTGAAACAAGTGTATTGGTTATTACTGCCAGCATCGTTGTAACAATGAAATTTGAAGACGGAAATGTCGTTACCGAAACCCGACGTATACAAAAGGCGGGCAGCAATAAGCTTTGGCGTCTTGAACGGCTTAATGCACTTAGCCGTAGGTGCTGTAATAATCCTATATCGCTTGACGAGCTACACGTCGAAATCAAAAAATGTAAAGAGCCTATAAATAAGGAAATGTTTTATATAGGCAGTGCAATAACCGCGGGTGCATTTGCGGTTTTCTTTGGCGGTGCTTGGTGTGATTTTTTGGTGGCGGCTGTTTTTGCACTTCTTATTTGTGTTATGCAAAAAACACTTTCACACATAACACCAAACAACATTATATTTAATATTGTATGTTCTTTTGTTGTAGGTGTTTTAATTTCATTTTCGGCAAAGCTGATTCCTATACTTAATGTAGATGCAATCATTTCGGGTGATATAATGCTGCTTATACCCGGTGCAGCTTTCACTAACGCTTTTCGTGATTTAATAGTAGGGGATACTATATCGGGTGTTATGCGTCTTATCGAATGTGTTTTGTGGGCAATCGGCTTAGGCATAGGCTTTATGCTTTCTATCTGGTTGGTAGGAGGTATCGCTATATGATAACAAAAGAATTTATAATTCAGCTTATATCGGCTACGGTTGGCACCTTTGGCTTTGGTATGATTTTCGGATTAAAACTAAAATATTTAATAACTGTAACCTTTGGCGGATTTTTAAGCTGCGGTATCTATCTTAGCGGAATGTATTTATTAGATGGCAACATCTTTTTTGCAACACTGCTTGCGGGTGCTTTTGCGGCACTTTACAGTGAAATATCGGCAAGAATAATGAAAGCTCCGTCTACGCTGTTTTTTGTTACAACAATTATTTCGTTGGTGCCCGGCCGTGCACTTTACTACACCTGCAGCAGTGCCGTGTTAAGAGATTGGGCAGGTTGCAAATCCAACGCCAACATTACCCTGCAATACGCTTTGGCAATTGCAGCGGGTGCGTGTATAATCTGGGCAATAATGCTTACAATAGAGAATGTAAAAAAGCTTAAAAAATAAATTTTTAAAAAGCCTTCATTTGTCAAAAGTTTTTGTTGACAAATGAAGGCTTTGGTGTTATTATGTGATAGCGTGCGAAACTGTGCGTCAGTTTTGTCGTGTCTAAAACTCTAAGAAAGGAGATAATGAATAGTGCCTACGTTTAACCAATTAGTTCGCTCAGGTCGTGAAACTGTTGAAAAGAAAGCTAAGGCTCCTGCACTTTTAAAGGGTTACAACTCAATGAAGCGCAGTCTTACCGACAACGATTCACCACAAAAGCGCGGCGTGTGCACAGCTGTTAAGACTTCTACCCCTAAAAAGCCTAACTCTGCTCTTCGTAAAATTGCCAGAGTACGTCTTTCAAACGGTATCGAAGTTTCAGCATACATTCCCGGTATCGGTCACAATCTTCAAGAACACAGCGTTGTTTTGATTCGTGGCGGTCGTGTTAAGGACCTTCCCGGTGTGCGTTACCACATCGTAAGAGGTACACTTGATACTCAGGGTGTTGCTAACAGAATGCAAAGCCGTTCAAAGTATGGCGCAAAGCGTCCTAAAGCAGGTGCAAAATAATTTTTTAGAGAATAGACAATCTCTGCCAGTATCCGGCAGGCTTATATAATAGATATACAGCCCTGCTTGGTGTAACGAGAATTTGTCAGCTCGAGTACCTATGATATCATTCCTATGAAGGAGGGAAGTAAAATGCCAAGAAGAGGCTTTATTGCAAAACGTGATGTATTGGCCGATCCTATTTACAACTCAAAGAAGGTTACACGTCTTATCAACAACATTATGCTTGACGGTAAAAAGGGTGTAGCACAAAAAATAGTTTACGGTGCTTTTGACATCATCAGTGAAAAAACAGGTAAAGACCCGCTTGAGGTTTTCGATAACGCTATGGAAAACATTATGCCTCAACTCGAATGTAAAGCAGTTCGTAAGGGCGGTGCCACTTACCAAGTACCTTTCGAGGTTCGTCCCGAAAGAAAGCAGACTCTAGCACTTAGATGGCTTACAATGTTCAGCCGTCAACGTTCAGAGCGCACAATGAAGGAGCGTCTTGCAGCCGAAATTATGGATGCTACTAACGGTTTAGGTAATGCCGTTAAGAGACGTGAAGAAATGCACAGAACAGCAGAGGCAAACAAAGCTTTTGCTCACTACAGATGGTAATTTGTTGAAAATCGCATAAATATGCGTATGGAGGTTAAAAATGCCAAGAAAAGTATCTCTTGAAATGACAAGAAATATTGGTATCATGGCTCATATCGACGCCGGTAAAACAACCACCACTGAGCGTATCCTTTTCTACACCGGTGTAAACCGTAAGATGGGCGAAACTCATGATGGCGGCGCTACCATGGACTGGATGGCACAGGAGCAGGAGAGAGGTATTACCATTACTTCTGCTGCTACCACATGTTTCTGGAATGACCATCGTATCAATATTATCGACACTCCCGGACACGTTGACTTCACTGTTGAGGTTCAACGTTCACTCCGTGTACTTGACGGTTCTGTAACCGTTCTTTGTGCAAAAGGCGGTGTTGAGCCCCAGTCTGAAACCGTATGGCATCAGGCTGACGAATACAAAGTACCCCGTATGATCTATGTTAATAAGATGGATATTATGGGTGCTGACTTCTATCACGTACTCGATATGGTTAAAGAGCGTTTCAACTGCAATGCAGTTCCGATTCAGCTTCCTATCGGTAGTGAAGACACCTTTAAGGGTATCATTGACCTTGTAAACAATGATGCAGAAATTTATTATGACGATCTCGGTAAGGATGTTCGCCGTGAGCCCATCCCCGAAGATATGAAAGAACTTGCTGAAAAGTATCGTACCGCACTTGTTGAGTCTATTGTTGAAATGGACGACGAGCTTATGGAAAAATACTTTGAAGGTGAAGAGCCCACAGTTGAGCAAATGAAGAAAATCATTCGTAAGGCTACTATTGCTAACGAAATGGTACCGATTTGCTGTGGTACTTCTTACCGCAACAAGGGCGTACAACCGCTTCTTGATGCTATCGTTGATTATATGCCCGCTCCTACCGACGTAGAGGCTATTAAGGGTATTAATCCCGATACTGATGAAGAAGAGCAAAGAATTTCTTCTGATGACGAGCCATTTGCAGCTCTTGCATTTAAGATTGCTACCGACCCATTTGTTGGTAAAATTTGCTATTTCCGTGTATATTCAGGTTCTGTTGATGCAGGCTCAGGCGTATACAATTCGGTTAAGCAAAACCGTGAAAGAATGGGACGTATCCTTCAGATGCACGCTAACCACAGAGAAGACCTTGAAACCTGCTATGCCGGTGATATTGCCGCTGCAGTTGGTCTAAAGAACACCACAACAGGTGATACTCTTTGTGACGAAAAGCACCCCGTTATTCTTGAATCAATGAACTTCCCCGAGCCTGTTATCCGTGTTGCTATCGAGCCTAAGACCAAAGCCGGTCAAGAGAAGATGGGCATCGCGCTTGCAAAGCTTGCTGAAGAAGATCCAACCTTTAAGTGCTATACCGATGAAGAAACCGGTCAGACAATCATTGCCGGTATGGGTGAGCTTCACCTTGAAATCATCGTTGACCGTCTACTTCGTGAATTTAAGGTAGAGGCTAACGTTGGTGCACCTCAGGTTGCTTACAAAGAAAGCATTCGCAAGAAGGTTGACCACGAGACCAAGTACAAGCGTCAATCCGGTGGTTCAGGTCAATACGGTCACGTTAAGATTATTCTTGAGCCTAACGAGACAGGTAAGGGCTATGAGTTTATTAACTCTGTTACCGGTGGTACCGTTCCTAAGGAATATATTCCCGCTGTTGACCAAGGTATCCAAGGCGCATTGCACGCAGGTGTACTTGCAGGCTATCCTGTAGTTGACGTTAAGGTAACACTTTACGATGGTTCATACCACGAAGTTGACTCTTCTGAAATGGCATTTAAGATTGCAGGTTCTATGGCATTCAAGGAAGCTTGCCGTATAGCTGACCCTGTTCTTCTTGAGCCTATTATGAAGGTTACAGTTATTGTTCCTGAAGAGTATATGGGTGACGTTATCGGTGACCTTAACTCTCGCCGTGGCGAAATTCAAGGCTTTGAAGACCGTTCAGGTCTTAAACAAATCAACTCTCGCGTACCTCTTGGTGATATGTTCGGTTATGCTACCGACCTTCGCTCTAAAACACAGGGCCGTGGTCAATATGTGATGGAACCTGACGGTTACAAAGAAGTACCCAAGAGCATTGCTGAAAAGATTATCTCTAACAGAGAAAAAAATAAATAATCTTTTTGTGCTTTAAAATAATGCTTGAAATTTCGAGTATTATTTGGTAAACTATATTTATCTAAAAAAATTCATCTATTTTTAGGAGGAAATTCAAATGGCAAAGGCTAAATTTGAACGTAACAAGCCGCATGTTAACATCGGTACAATCGGTCACGTTGACCATGGTAAGACAACCCTTACCGCTGCAATCACAAAGTTCCTTTCTCTAAAGGGTCAAGCTTCTTTCGAGGATTATGCAAACATCGATAAGGCTCCTGAAGAGAGAGAACGCGGTATCACAATCAACACCGCTCACGTTGAGTATGAAACTGACGCTCGTCACTATGCTCACGTTGACTGCCCCGGACACGCTGACTATGTTAAGAACATGATCACCGGTGCTG
>JAUNAM010000032.1 GCA_030527615.1 Clostridia bacterium | reverse complement strand
AAAACAACGATATGTAATTATTTAAAACTCCTTACTTGTGCTTTGTGTACAGGTAAGGAGTTTTATACTGTTGCACTGTGTCTATAACGACATAAAATATGCAATCCAATGCATAAAAACCCGCCTGTTTAAGCCGTTTTTGCTAAATTTTGCCCAAATCAATACAAAACTTTAATATAGCCTATAAAACGGACTTTGAAATCATATTTTAGACTTTTTCAGCGTACTGAAGTTAACATCAATACGGTCATATATTTCCTCTATCGGCACACTACCGTCAAGGCATATCGTGTACCAATGTTTTTTGTTCAAATGGTATCCGGCAATATAGAATTTTCATTAGTCCACATATAACTTATCTTAATTCTTATGAAAGGCTACCGCAGTATAACCCGCAATCTTTTTGCCTAAATCATCTTTAATTTCAACGGTATAATGACCCAAATTTCTTCCGTCTTTATCTGTTTTACAGGTTGCAATTAGTTTTGTGCCTTTTGTTGCAGAATAAAATCTAATATTGCTTTCTATTGCAACAGAGGGTATACCGTTTAAGTTTGAGGTAACCGCAAAGGCTAAATCGGCAAGAGTGAACATTGCACCGCCCATAACCGAGCCGTGAGCGTTCAACAAATTTTCAGTTATTTCCATTTCGCAGATTACCTTATCACTATCCGCTTCGACAATTTTGCAACCGGCATTTGTAGCAAATCGGTCATTTTTATATAATTCTTGTAATTCTTTAAGTTGCATTTATAAACACTTCCTATCAAAACTCCTAAATGTAAAATTTATACCAAAATAATTATATCATTTTATATTGATTTTTTCAACATTTAATAACAACAGTAAAAAATTAAATATGCTTAAATCCAAAATTGACTTTTTAAGTTAAAAAGTTTATAATAAGTAAAAATGTAAACCCTATCTTTAGGATAGGGTTTTAGCACTAAAAAGGAGGTTGTATTGTGGAAGAAATCACCGTAGAATTTGAAGAGCATATTGACTCGTTAATCGAAAAAAGGAATTTCTTGCGACTTAAGCAGATTTTGTCGGATATGCAGCCTGCCGATATTGCCGAGATTTTGGACGAGGCAAAGGATAAGGACATTCTTGTAATATTCAGGCTATTACCAAAAGAGCTTGCTGCCGAGGTTTTTGTAGAATTTGACAGTGATAAGCAAGAGTTTTTGCTTAATGCCTTTAGTGATAAAGAACTTCGCGAAGTGCTTGATGAGCTTTTTATGGACGATGCCGCCGATATAATTGACGAGATGCCGGCAAGTGTTGCAAAGCGTATTCTGAAAAACACCGATGCCAATACCCGCCGTATGATTAATCAGCTGCTGGCATACCCAGATGATAGTGCCGGCAGTATTATGACTACCGAGTATATCGACCTTAAGCGTACAATGACGGTTGATGAGGCTCTTGATAAAATCAGAAGAGTAGGACTTGATACCGAAACAATCTATACTTGTTATGTTATCGGCAGTCGCCGTAAGCTGTTTGGTACACTTTCACTTAAGGATTTGATTTTAAGCCCTAAAGATGCCATAGTCGGCGAAATAATGGATGAAAACATTGTAAGCGCTCACACCCTTGACGATAAAGAGGATGTAGCGGCTATGTTTGACCGCTATGATATGTTAGCACTACCCGTTGTTGATAATGAGGGACGTCTTGTCGGTATTATCACGGTTGACGATGCTATTGACGTTTTGCAGGAAGAAGCATCAGAAGATATCGAAAAAATGGCGGCTATTTTGCCAAGTGAAAAAACCTATCTTAAAACGGGTGTTTTTGAAACCTTTCGCTCACGTATACCGTGGCTGCTACTGCTTATGATTTCTGCCACCTTTACGGGTGCTATTATTTCAAGCTTTGAGGCACGGCTGGCACAGTGTATAGCGCTGGTGGCGTTTATACCGATGCTTATGGGCACGGGCGGTAACTCGGGCAGTCAGGCATCTGTATCCGTTATACGTGCACTATCGCTTGGTGATATCGAATTTCGTGATATTTTTCGTGTTATTTGGAAAGAGCTTCGTGTGTCGCTTATTGCGGGTATAGTTTTGGCGATTGTTAATTTTGCAAAGCTTTATTTGATTGATTATCTGTGGTTGCACACCTTTGACACCGGTGCCGAGTTATATGAAATGATAACCATTTGTATCACGCTTATTTTTGTTGTAGTTGTTGCAAAATTGGTAGGCTCTACACTGCCGATAATTGCTGAAAAATGCGGTCTTGACCCAACGGTAATGGCAAGCCCGTTGGTTACCACAATACTTGACGCAGTGTCACTACTTATCTATTTTGGCATAGCATCTGTATTAATACTTTAATTAACATACAACCAACAAACCCTCTGCTTTAAAAAGGCAGAGGGTTCGTTGGTTTATTATGCTGCAATCTTTTTGATTGCAATTTTTTTAACTTCGCTTATCGGTACGATAAGTAGTGCAAGACCTAAACTTATAAGAAATTTACCAAAGCCAAGTGCGCTAAGACCAAATAATGCACCCGCAGGGGTAAGCACTAAAAACACCGATATAATTACAGCTAATACTGAAGTAAAGTTCATAAACTTGTTGGATTTAAAATCAGTGTGTATCAAAGAGCCTTGACTCTTCATATTGTATGAATGGAAAATTTGCACAAGAGATAGGGTAGAAAACGCCATTGTAGCACCAATTGCGGCACCGCCGATAGCAAAAGAAACAATTGTCAGCACAGCGATAACAGCTGCATCACTTAAAATATTAAGTAAAGCGTTTCTGCTAAACAGATGACCCGAAAGGGTAAGCGGTTTTTTGTGCATAACATCAATTTCAGAATTTTCCACAGTAAGTGATATTACCGATGTGCAGTCGGTCAGCAGATTAATCCACATAAGCTGAACAGCAACAAGAGGGGGGAACCCGAATATAAGCATACCGAATATATAGGCGGCCACTTCACCAAAGTTGCAGCTTAACAGATATGATATAGCCTTTTTAACGTTGTTAAACAGCGCACGACTTTCCTTTATGGCATTTACAACCGACATAAACTTTTTATTTTTAATAATAACATCGGCATTGCCGCGTGTGGCATCAGCACCGTATTCGCCAACCGAACAACCAACATCGGCAACGCTTAAGGCATCGGCATCTTTAAATCCGTTACCGGTTACAGTAACAATCTTACCGGTTGCTTGCCACGCTTTTATTATTCGTATTTTGTCTTCGGGGGTTATACGTGCATATACAGAATATTTTTCAATATTGTATATTAACTCTTGGTCACTTAATTTTTCAAGCTCGGCACCCGATACTGCTTGTGAATCATCGGTTAAAATGCCAATTCGCCGAGCAATGGTTTTTGCCGTTAAAATATTGTCACCTGTAATCATTACGGTGCGAATACCCGCAATGTTGCAGGTGTTTATTGCTTCAACTGTGTCAGATTGCGGCGGGTCGTTAAGACCTATGATACCTACAAAGGTCAAATTGTTTTCAATTTCTTCGGGGTCGGGATTTGCGGGGATTTCGTCAAGAGGCTTAATAGCTATGCATAAAACGCGATATGATTTTTCGGCTAAATCATCGCAAAGCTTTAATATCTTATCCGCTCCGTTAACATTACATTTGGGAACTACTATTTCGGCCGCACCCTTAACTATAGCAACGGGCTTTCCGCTAATCATATTTATACTTGTCATTGTTTTGCGTATGCTGTCAAGCGGTATAGAGGCAAGACGCGGAAACAAATTGCCTACCTCGTCATGAGATAATGCCAAATGTTTGGCACAAGCATCTTTGATTGCTGATTCGGTAGAGTCATTATCTAACATTGAGCAGGCTGTTGCAAGTTGTAAAACACCCAAGGTTTTTTCGCTTAAGGAGTCTTCTTCGTTTATATTAACCAACTGCTCACCGTCAAAAATACAGGCAAGCTCCATATTGTTTTTGGTGATTACACCGGTTTTATCAACACAGATAACCTCGGTTTTGCCAATGGTTTCAAGTGCCTTTATATCCTTGATGATTATATTATCATCAATCATACGTTTAATACCAAGCGCTATAACAATGGTTGATATTGCAGGCAGACTTTCGGGCATAGCTGATATACCAAGTGCAACCGAATTTATAAGTGAATTAAGTGTTATCGATGCAAAGGGCTCGGTTGAATCGAAATTTTGCATTAAACCTATTATAAAAGCAATGATACAAAAAACAAGAACAAAAGCATTAATGATTTTTCCACTGTTTTCAAGAGTGTCGGTTATAGGCAGCTTATCGGTTTTGGTTTGTCTGCTTATGTCGGTTTGTTTGCCGGTTTCGGTGTTAAGTCCTGTTTCAACCACTACAACCGTAGCACTGCCGTGCATAACGGTTGTGCCGGCAAAAACCATATTACGACGTTCTGTTGATGCGGTAATATCTTCGAGTATGATATCGGAAAATTTTTCTACAGGTATAACTTCACCTGAAAGTATAGACTCGTTACATCTGAATCCATCTGACTCTATTATTCGTGCATCGGCGGTAATATAATCACCCTCGCTTAAAACCATAATATCGCCGGGTACTAACATATCAGATGATATTTGCTTTTTGTTGCCGTCACGAATTACTGTAACGCTTGGATTTGCAGCATCGTGTATGGTATCGAGGGCTTCATCACATTTGTGCAGATGCAAGGCACTGATAAATGCATTTAAAAATACTATTGCAACAATAAGAAGAGGAAAGTAAAAATCGGTTTTGTTATATATGAGACCTACTATAAATGTTGCAATTGCTACTGCAAATAAAAAGTATACTATTTTGCTTTTTAGTTGTGAAAAAAAGCGTTTTAAAAGACCTGTTTTGTCGGTGACCGATGTGGTGTTTCTACCGTAAATTTCAAGGCGTTCAAGCGCTACACCGTTTGCAAGTCCGTAATCTTTAGTTGTGGATAGCTGCTTTAATACGTCTTGAAATTCTGAACTGTGCCAAATCATAAAATCACTCCAAATTTATAATTAGTAGGGGATTATTATTCATAAATGGGGAACTGTGCACAAAGGGCTTGTACCTCTGCGGTGATACGTTCGCGGTTGGCATCAAAGTCGGTGATAATATCTTTAATCCAATCAGCGATAAGCAGCATCTCTTTTTCTTTAAATCCGCGGGCAGTTACGGCAGGTGTACCGATACGTAGACCGCTTGTTACAAAGGGGCTGTTGGGGTCGTTTGGTATTGTGTTTTTGTTAGCTGTAATGTGCACCTCGTCAAGTCGGTGCTCAAGCTCTTTGCCGGTAATACCAAAGTTGGTAAGTTTAAGTAGCATCAGGTGATTGTCTGTACCGTCAGATACAAGCTCGATACCGTTTTTCTTAAGGGCGTCGGCAAGTACGGCAGCATTTTTAACAATCTGTTCTTGATAAGCCTTAAATTCGTCGGTAAGTGCCTCGCCAAGTGCTACTGCCTTTGCCGCAATAATGTGCATAAGCGGACCGCCCTGAGTGCCGGGGAATACTGCCTTGTCAATTGTCTTTGCAAGCTCCTCGCGACAAAGTATCATACCGCCACGTGGACCGCGAAGAGTCTTGTGTGTGGTGGTGGTTACAACATCGGCATAGGGCACGGGTGAAGGATGCACACCTGCGGCTACAAGACCTGCAATATGCGCCATATCCACCATAAGGTAGGCACCAACCTCGTCAGCTATTTCGCGGAACTTTTTAAAATCAATTGTTCGTGAATATGCGCTGGCACCTGCCAAAATCATCTTGGGTTTGCACTCAAGGGCAATTTCGCGAACCTTGTCATAGTCAATCTGCTCGGTTTCATCACTTACACCATAGGGTACTATGTTAAAGTATTTACCCGAAATATTAACAGGTGAACCGTGAGAGAGGTGACCACCCTGCTGTAGATTCATACCCATAACGGTATCGCCCGGCTCTAACAATGCAAAAAACACTGCAAGGTTTGCATTGGCACCGCTGTGGGGCTGAACATTTGCGTGTTCTGCACCAAAAAGCTTTTTGGCACGCTCACGCGCAATATCCTCTACAACGTCAACACATTGGCAGCCGCCGTAATATCTTTTTGTTGGGTAGCCCTCGGCGTATTTGTTTGTAAGCACGCCACCTGCTGCAAGTAGTACTGCCTTTGATACAATATTTTCAGAGGCGATAAGCTCAATATTGCCCTGTTGACGTGAAAGCTCAGCATCACAGGCTTCAAATACTTCATTGTCATAGTTTTTTAGATCGTCAAAAAAATTCATTTTTATTCTCCTTTGATTTGACGGTATTATATACCATTATAATTTACTTGATATAATACCATTTTTTTCTTAAAAAGTCAATTATATACGCAAATAAAAAAGCAACCAACTTGGAACACCTTCCCTACGGAGGGTATATCAAAGTCGGTTGCTTTAAATGTAAAAGTTATAGCATAGTTTTTCTAAGTTCCTCATTTGAAAGTGGAGATAAATCACAAGGTGCTATATCAAACACGGTTTTACAGCCGTAATCACCGCGTTTATAAAGTTTGGATATAGCTCGAGCGTATGCTACGATTACGCTTGCAGTGAATTCGGGGTTAGAATCAAGCTTTAGACTATACTCTATAACGTGATTGTTTTCGTTGTTCACACCGGTTTTGCCCGTTCTTATAACAAAACCGCCGTGAGGAATGCCGGCATGGTCACGCTCTAACTCTTCTTGGCTTATAAAATGTACTATTGTGTCGTAATCGGCAAAATAGTTTGGCATTGTTTTAATTTCGTTTTCAATGCGAGCTGTGTCAGCGCCGCTTTCTGCTACAACAAAGCATTCACGTAAATGCTTTTGACGCGTAGTAAGCTCGGGGCAACTGCCACTGCGAACAGCATTTAGTGCTTCTTCAATGGGCACGGTGTATTGCTTTGCATCCTTTACACCGTCAATGCGGCGTATAGCATCCGAATGACCTTGGCTGACACCCTTGCCCCAAAAAGTATAGTCCTTGCCATTGGGTAGCACTGCTGAAGCATAAAGACGGTTAATAGAAAACATACCCGGGTCCCAACCGCCCGAAATAAGAGCGGTATGTTTTGAAGCGGTTGCCGCATTGTTAACACACTCAAAATGCTCGGGTATTTTAGCGTGGGTATCAAAGCTGTCAACAACATTAAAGTTATTTGCCAAATCGGGTGTCATAGTGGGCAGGTCGGTAGCGGAGCCGCCGCAAATCACCACAACATCAATGTCATTTTTATAATTTAAAATGTCATCTACGTGGTAAACGTTAGCACCGCTTAATGTTTTGACCGTTTCCGGTGCACGACGTGTAAACACGCCGAAAAGCTGCATATCATCGGCGGCGTTTACCGCACATTCAACGCCACGGCCCAAATTGCCGTAGCCGTAAATTGCTATTTTCATAAATGTACCCTTCTTAAACTAAAATTTTATATCGGCATTTTGCATATCGGTAATTAGTCTTTGATAGTTTGCATCCTCCATAGGGGTGAGAGGCAAACGAAGATAATTTTCACAATAACCCATCGCCGCCATAGCCGCCTTTACAGGTATGGGATTAACCTCACAGAAAAGGGAACCTATAAGCGGCAAATATTTAAGCTGCATTTCGCGCGCAGTGGCAATGTCACCGTCTAAAAATTTATGACACATCTGTGATGTTTCACGAGGAAGTATGTTTGAAAGCACCGAAATAACACCCTTGCCGCCTAACGACATAAGCGGTACGATTTGGTCATCGTTGCCCGAATAAATATCAAGCTCATCACCGCAAAGCTGGGCAATTTCTGCCACCTGTGAAATGTTGCCGCTGGCTTCTTTAATGGCAACTATATTGGGGTGTTTGGCTAAAACAGCGCAGGTTTTGGGTGTAATGTTACAGCCGGTACGGCTTGGCACATTATATAGTATGCAAGGTTTAGTGCTGGCATCGGCTATAGCGGTAAACGATGCGATAAGGCCGTTTTGGGTTGCTTTATTATAATAAGGAGATACAACAAGCATGGCATCTGCGCCCACTTCACAAGCATATTCCGTGAGTGAAATTGCGTAGGCAATATCATTTGAGCCGGTACCTGCAATCACGGGCACACGACCGTTTACACGCTCTACACAGTATTTAATAGCAGCCTTATGCTCAGCATCGGTAAGGGTAGAGCCTTCACCGGTAGTACCTGCAACAACTATTGCATCAATACCTTGGTCAATCTGCCAATCAATAAGCTTGCCAAAAGCATCAAAATCAATACCGTTTTGGTTTAGCGGTGTCACAATGGCAGTAGCGGCACCCGTAAAAATAGTGTTTTTCATATATTTTCCTCCATAATCTTTTGCCTGAATAATAAAGAAAGATAGCTGCAAATAAATGCTGCTATCCCTTAAATCAAATACAGTAAACCTAATAACCTGTTTTAAGGATAGCCCTCCGCATTTTAGTCATTGTCGTGCTCAATTCTGCAATGACTATGCGACAGCAGAGCAGATATTATCTGAACTGCCAGCCAAAGTGCTTGCCACACACCCGCTTCGGCATTTGCCCCTTTTTCGTGCGGCTTTTGGCAGCCTTTAAAAGCACGATACTCTTGACTAAATGCGCCTCTATCATTTGCCAAAAAGTATATCATACGGGCGGCTGTTTGTCAATATAAAATAATTAAATATGCATATATTCATAATTTTTGCATAAAAACCTTGAAAATAGCGGTATTTTGTAGTATACTCTATCTGTATAACTATGAATATTTAAGGGTTGGTGTATTATGACACGCAAGCAAGCACGCGAAGAGGCTTTTATTTTAGTTTTTGAAAAAGGATTTAATGATGATAGTCTGGCAGATATACTATCACTCGCCAAAGAGGTTCGCGATATTGAGACTGACGACTATATAAATCGGGTGTTTTTCGGCGTTTTTGAAAACATTGAAAAAATAGACGGCATCATTTCAAAAAATGCTGTCGGTTGGAGCATTAACCGCATTTCAAAGACTGCACTTGCAATACTTCGTCTTGCTATATACGAAATCGAGTTTTTTGACGAAATACCCATTTCGGTATCTATAAATGAAGCGGTAGAGCTTGCAAAAAAATATGCAACAAAAGAAGATGCATCATTTATAAACGGTATTCTTTCAACCGTAGCCAAGGCACAAAACAATGCCGATTAATACTATAACGGTATCTCAGCTTAATAGCTATGTTAAATCGCTTATCGAAAACGATACACGTTTGGCATTTTTAAATGTAAGCGGTGAAATTTCTAATTTTAAAAATCATTTTGCAAGCGGACATTGGTATTTTACCCTAAAGGATAAGCAGGCATCTATCAGATGTGTAATGTTTCGTACGTCGGCTTCACGTGTTAAATTTGAGGTGACCGACGGTCTTGCCGTGGTAATAAAGGGCAGGGTATCAATTTACGAAAAAGACGGACAATATCAGTTTTATGCCGAAGAAATGCACCCTTTGGGCGAGGGTGATTTAAGCCTTGCCTTTAAGCAGGTTAAGGAAAAGTTAGAGGCAGAGGGGCTTTTTGATAAAAACACCAAAAGACCGCTTGTAAAATATCCCAAAAAAATTGCGGTTATAACATCTGACACGGGTGCTGCGGTGCGCGATGTTTTTAATATTTTAAACACACGTTATCCTTGTTGTGAAGTGATTATGTGCCCCTGCCTTGTTCAGGGCGATATGGCAGCACGAGATATGATTAAAACGCTTGACCGTGTTTATCAGTTAGACGGTATTGATACCGTAATAATAGGCCGAGGTGGCGGCAGTGCCGAGGATTTACACTGCTTCAATGATGAGGCGTTGGCACGCAAAATATATGAGTCACCTTTTCCGGTAATATCGGCGGTCGGTCATGAAACCGACTTTACTATATGTGATTTTGTAGCCGATGTACGTGCTTCAACCCCGTCACACGCGGCAGAGCTTGCAGTACCGGATAAAAACGAATTAATAAGTCGCTTAAATTCACTTACTGATTTAAAACTAAAAAGCAATATAAAACTGAAATATGAGCTGTCAGCATCACGCTTAGAGGGCTTGAAAAATAAATTCAGTAAAACTGTATTAGAAAATACCTTGCAAAAACGTCAGCTTGATATTGACAATCTAACCGATAAAATGTCCGATTGCGTGTATAGTAAGGTATCAAATGCAGACATTGCTTTGGTATCATCGGTAGCACGTATCGATGCGCTCAGCCCACTTAAAATTATGTCAAGGGGCTTTTCACTGGTCAGCAAAAACGGTCAGATTATAAACAGCGTCGGCGATATTAAAAAGGGTGACAACATTAACGTATCGGTCGGTGACGGCGATATAGATTGTACTGTATTATCGGTACAAGAAAAATAAGAGGTAAAATTTATGGCTTCAAAGGATTTTGATTTTGAAAAAGCACTCAAAGAGTTAGATGAAATTGCAAGCAAGCTTGAAAACACACAAACATCGCTTGATGAGTCTATACTTCTTTTTGAAAAGGGCGTAAAGCTTTCAAAAGAATGTACACAGCATCTTGAAAAAGCAAAGCAAAAAATTGCTACACTTACACAAGAGGAGAGTGTTATTAATGATTGATACCTTGCTTAAAGATTACGGAATAAAACTTGAGTCGCGACTTGACATACTGCTTTCGGAAAACGGACAGCTTTATGACGAGGTTGTACGTGCTTGTCGTTATTCGGTTTTAGGCGGCGGTAAGCGTATAAGACCAATACTGTTGCTTGAGTTTTACAAGCTATGTGGTGGCGATGATGATTGTGCATACAATTTTGCTTGTGCACTCGAAATGATACATTCATATTCACTTGTGCACGATGATTTGCCTTGTATGGATAATGACGATATGCGTCGCGGCAAGCCGTCTTGTCACAAACAGTTTGGTGAATGCACGGCATTGCTTTGCGGTGACAGCCTGCTTACCGAGGCTTTTTCTGTGGCTTCAAAAACACTTGGTATTCCGTCAGAACGAGTTGTACGGGCTATTACACATTTGGCTTCGTCTGCCGGCGTTGCCGGTATGATTGGCGGTCAGGTTATTGATATGTGTGATAATACCGAGTCAGACGATGATGTGCTTTTTGAAATGTATCGCCTTAAAACAGGTGCGTTACTCAAAACGGCTTGTGCTATTGGTGCAATTTTAGCCGGTGCTGATGATGAGCAAATAGCCGCTGCCGAAAGCTTTGGAGAAAAGGTTGGCGTTGCTTTTCAGATTATTGACGATATTCTTGATTTTCAAGGGGATAGCAAAACACTCGGTAAGCCTGTAGGCAGTGATGAAAAAAACAACAAGGATACCATTGCCGTGCGTTTAGGGCTTGAATATTGTCGTGAACTTGCTAAAAAATACACCGATGAAGCGTATGAAATTTTAAGCAACTTTGACGGTGATACAACCGTTTTAAAGGAATTGGCAACATATTTGCTTGAACGCAATTATTAATTAAGATATTTTAAGGAAGTTTTTACTTTGGAGTATAGGATTTTAAACACAATTAAATCACCCCAAGATGTTAAAAAACTTAATAAGAATGATATAAATGTTTTGTGCAACGAAATACGCACCGAAATAATTGATGTTGTGTCACGTAACGGCGGGCATTTGGCGTCTAGTCTTGGCGCGGTAGAGCTTACTGTGGCATTGCATAGGGCATTTAATTCACCCGAGGACGCCATAATCTTTGACGTGGGTCATCAGTCGTATGCCCACAAGCTGATAACAGGCAGATTTGACAGTTTTAAAACTCTTCGTCAAGAGGGCGGCATTTCGGGTTTTATGCGCCCTGACGAAAGCGAGTACGACCCCTTTGTTACAGGGCACAGCAGCAATTCAATTTCTGCAGCATACGGCATATATAAGGCAAAGGCTTTAAGTGGTCAGTCGGGCACCGCAATAGCGGTAATAGGCGACGGTGCAATGACCGGCGGTATGGCTTATGAAGCACTTAATAATGCTGCCGCAAAACGCAGCAATTTTATAGTTGTTTTAAATGATAACAAAATGTCTATATCACATAACGTTGGGGCGCTTCCTCGTGCTTTTACCCGAATGCGCAACCGCAAGGGTTATCATAAAATGAAGTTTGCCATAAGCCATCTTCTTTTAAAATTGCCGCTTATTGGCAGACCAATTTACAATTTTGTTTTTTCTGTTAAAGAAGCTTTTAAAAGTATAGTTTATAAAAATAATATATTTACAAGTCTTGGTCTTAATTATTTAGGACCCGTAAACGGACACGATATAGAGTCAATGGAAAGCTTGTTTGCCATTGCCAAAAGTTATAGCAGACCAACCCTTATACACGTGGTGACAACAAAGGGTAAGGGATACTCACACGCCGAATCCAGTCCTAAGGATTATCACGGTGTATCGTCATTTGATATACAAAAGGGTAAATCCGTTTCAAACAGTAAAACCTATTCAGATATAGCCGGCGAAGCGCTTTGTGAACTTGCAAATAAAAATAAAAAGGTTTGTGCAATTACTGCCGCTATGGCAGAAGGCACGGGACTTGGCACCTTTGCGGCTAAATACAAAAATCGATTTTTTGATGTCGGCATTGCCGAACAGCACGCTGTAACCTATAGTGCCGGTCTTGCTACCGGTGGTATGATACCGTTTTTTGCGGTGTATTCAAGCTTTTTGCAACGCGGCTATGATCAAGTGCTACACGATGCCGCTATCGCTAATTTACCCATAAAATTATTGGTTGACCGCGCAGGTATTGTGGGTGACGACGGTGAAAGTCATCAAGGTGTGTTTGACGTGGCATATTTGTCTACCATACCCAATGTAAATATTTATTCACCCGCATATTATGATGAACTGAAAAATGCGATTTTTAATACCGCTGATACAAGTGAACTTAGCGTTATACGCTATCCTCGCGGCGTAGAGAATAAAAACTTTGACGGAGAAATCAGCGGTGACTATACCGTGGTTTCGCAAAACGGCGAAAGGGTAATTGTGACCTATGGCAGAATTTTTGCCAATGCTGTAGATGCTCAAAAATCACTTAAAAATACCGATATCATTAAGCTTAACAGAATTTACCCCATATTTGATGAGCTTATTGATTTGTTAATAAGATATAAAGAAATATATTTCTTTGAAGAAGGTATCCTTGCCGGTGGTATAGCCGAGCATATAGGCTGCAGATTATTGCAAAAAGGCTTTAGCGGCAGGTATAACGTAAATGCTATTGACGGTGAGTTTGTTGCGGCGGCTACAATACCGTCAGCGCTTAAAAAATACGGTTTAGATACAAAGTCTATGATTGATATAGTAGGTAATTAATTTATGATACAAAAAGAAAGGTTAGATTTAGCACTTGTAACCCGTGGATTTGCTGAAAGCCGCGAAAAGGCAAAGGCGATAATTATGTCGGGCATTGTTTATGTAAATAATCAAAAATCCGATAAAGCCGGCGATACCGTTAAGGCTGATGATATTATAGAAGTTAGGGGAGACACCCTAAAATATGTAAGCCGAGGCGGTTTAAAGCTTGAAAAGGCAATGAAAAGCTTTGGCATATCGCTTGAAAACTGCCTTTGTGCCGATATTGGTGCATCTACAGGCGGTTTTACCGATTGTATGCTTCAAAACGGTGCCACAAAGGTTTATTCAATCGATGTAGGCTACGGTCAGCTTGCGTGGAAATTGCGTACAGATGAGCGTGTTATCAATCTTGAGCGTACAAATTTCAGATATGTAACCCGTGAGCAGGTGCCCGATCCGCTTGATTTTGCATCGGTTGATGTTTCCTTTATATCGCTGTCGCTTATAATACCGGTTATGCGCACATTATTAAAGGATAACGGCAGGGCAGTATGCCTTATTAAGCCACAGTTTGAAGCCGGTAAGGAAAATGTCGGTAAAAAGGGCGTTGTGCGCGATAAGGCTGTGCATATAGCTGTGATTGAAAAGATAATTAATATAGTAAAAGAAAACAAATTTTCGCTTTTAGGTCTTGATTTTTCACCTATAAAGGGACCTGAGGGTAATATTGAATATTTATGTTATATACAAAAAACCGACACACCTACTGTAGCGGGCTATGATGCCACACAGGTGGTTGAGGCTTCGTATATGGCTTTAAAGGAGGGTGTATAAATGATAGTTGCGGTAATACCAAATCTTGATAAACGTGGGTCCGGCGAAACGGTTGAAAAAATCGCAAAATTTTTTAAAGAGTGTGGTATCACAGCATATCTACCCGATAATATTTGTTGCTCGGGATATGAGTTTGCACCCCAAGATGAGCTTTTTAAAATTGCCGATGTTATAATCACCATAGGCGGTGATGGCACTATAATGCGTTTTGCTAAAATTGCCGCCCGTGAAGGCAAACCGGTTTTGGGTATAAATGCGGGACGTGTTGGGTATCTCGCCAATATTGAGCAAAACGAATATCCGTTATTAGCTAAACTAAAAAGCGGTGAATACACCATAGAAGAGCGTATGATGTTTAACATTACGGTTAAAGAAAACGGCAATGTTATAGGCGAATACGAGGCTTTAAATGATGCGGTAATCAGCAGCGGTTATATATCACGTATAATTGATATATCTGCCTGTGTTGACGGCGATATAATCAGTTATCATGCTGACGGTCTTATTGCCGCAACCCCTACAGGCTCTACGGCATATTCTATGTCAGCAGGCGGACCGGTTATAGACCCCAGTATGAAATGTGCTTGCCTTACACCTATCTGTTCACATTCATTAGCGGCGAAGCCAATTTTGGTAAACGGCGATAAAGTGATAAAATTAAAGGCATATTCTAAAAAGCGAACCGATATTTATTTGTCGGTTGACGGCAGAAAGGTATGCCCCGTAAAACCCTTTACCGAAATTTATATTTCAAAGTCTTCAAATACAGTAAAATTGGTTAGACTTAATAACCGTTCTTTTTACAAAACACTATCTCTAAAATTCCGCGATGCAAGGAGTAGCAAGTAATGAAAAGAAAAAGACAACAAAAAATACTTGAAATAATTGCAGAACATATAGTTTTAACACAGGATGATATACAAATTTTGCTTCAAAAAGCAGGCTTTAAGGTGACACAGTCAACCGTTTCTCGTGATATAAAAGAGCTTCGTCTCATAAAAGGGCACGATGCGCAGGGTAACTATCGTTATATCAGCAGTGAAATACGCGATACCGACAGCGGTGCCTTTGCGCACTACCGTGAAATTTTTTCGCGGTATACCACAAGTGTTGATTTTGCACTTAATGATGTGGTTATCAAGTGTGTTGCCGGTATGGCATCCAGCGTGGGGGTTGTGCTTGATGCTATGTACAGCGATATGATGCTTGGTACAATTGCAGGCGATGACACTATTTTTATAGTAACCCACAGCGAGCATCAAGCAATGCAACTGACAAACGAACTAAAAAAGATGATGTGACTTTCTTATGATTAAATCTTTGCATATAGAAAATATTGCGGTAATAGAAAAAACCGATATTGATTTTAACGATGGGTTTAATGTGCTTACCGGTGAAACGGGGGCAGGTAAATCCATAATTATTGATGCCATAAATGCGGTGCTTGGTGAACGTACATCTAAAGATTTAATTCGTGCGGGCGAAACACGTGCGGTGGTTTCTGCTGTATTTGGCGATTTGTCAAACGAAGCCAAAACCACGTTAAAGGAAAACGGATACACCACCGACGATGAGGGCAATCTGCTTATTACCCGTATAATGACATTAAACGGCAGTTCGGTAAAGATTAACGGTGTTTCCTCTTCGGCTGCCGTGCTTAAAGAGATTTCTAAAAACCTTATAAATATTCACGGTCAGCACGATAATCAAAAGCTGCTTAATCCTGATA
>JAUNAM010000093.1 GCA_030527615.1 Clostridia bacterium | reverse complement strand
GCTACCGGTAAATTATGGCGTGGTGCAGCAGAAAATACATACTTTGGCGGTAACTTTGACGGTAACGGTCTTGTTGTATACAATATAAACAGCTATAACGACGGCAACACTGTAGGCGGTCACGGCGGTGCAGGCTTGTTCCCGTTTGCACAGCCATACCAAAAAGAAGAAAAACAAACCTTTAAAAATGTTTCTGTTCAAGTTTCTGCCTTCAAGGCGTATCACGGCGCCGGCGGTATAGTGGGTTATGCAAACCCCAATACAACCGACCGTAAGTTCGTTTTCAGTCAATGTTCAGTTGAAAAGGTTTATATCTACACACATACACATCAGCAAAAGGTTGGCGGTATTGTTGGTATTGCCGGCCACACCGGTACAACAATCAACAACTGCTTGGTTGCAGATGTTGAATTTGTTGGTAAATTTGTGGGTGGCTTTATTGCCTCAACATCGGCATATTCACCCGAGCATACCATCAAAAATTCAATTGCTGTTGGTATTTCTCCCGTTTCTAACGAAACCGGCAGTAAGCTTGCTTTGGCTACATACACAAATGTATACAGTGATGTGGCATCTGATAAAACCGTAAAGCCCGAAACCATGACAGGCAAGGCTGGCAAAAACAGTATGCCCAACCTTGATTATGATTATATTTGGTTTGCAAACGACCAAAAGCACCCTGTTCTCAAACTTTTCCACCGTCTAACCGGTGATGCTAACGGTGCTAATGGTCACAGCGAAAAATGTAACCCTTGCGGTCTTACCGGTATTACCGATGAGGCACCGCATATTTGGGAAAATAAAGACGGCAAATGTAGTGTTTGCGGATATGAATGTAAGCATCCAAACGCTACCGACGGTAAGGTTATAGATGAGGGTAGCTGTACAACCGACAGAATAATCGCTCAAGATTGTGAATGCGGTGGCGCACCCGATAAGGTTATTGAGGCTAAAGGCCACGAGCTTGAAAAAACAAGCGACGGATTTGCTGCGGACTGCGGCAATGACGGTCAAAAGCCCTATTGGACTTGTAAAAAATGCGGCGGTCTGTTTTTAAGTGATGACAAATGGGGAACTCCCGTTGATGAGGATGATATAATCATCCCTGCAACAGGTGCCCATACCGAGCTTAAAGACGGCGACGGCAAAACCGTTTGGGATATGAAAGAGGGCGGATACCACAGAAATGTATGTGCTACCTGCGGTAAGCCTTATAACGCCCAAGCACACACAGGTGAAGACTTTATACCCGATCCTAACAACCCTGAAAAGGGTCATATCGGTACTTGTGAAGTATGCCTTTTGAAAACAGAAGACGGCGTAACACCACACGCTTTCGGCGGTGACAACAAGTGTGATACCTGTGGATATGTTTGTGATAACCACGTATACGAAAATATAGAAGATGCAACCGTTACAGTCCCCGGTGACTGCGTAACCGATGAATATCGTGATATTCACTGCACAATCTGTGACCACTATAAAAATGAAATGACCAAAGCGGGTGACGGCCACACCTTTGAGCCTGTTGCAGAAGACCCTGCAAAATGTCAAGCAGACGGTGTTGCAGCGCATAACCACTGTTCAGAATGCGGTTTAAATTATGCTACTGATGCCGATGCTCTTACTACACCTTTAGCCGATGCAAAATCAGACGAAGATTTAAAAATTCCGTCACTTAACAGAGAAACTCACGATTATGATGACGACGGTGTTTACGGCAAAGAGGATAAGGTAGACGGTGTGCATTGGCGTAATTGCTCAATATGCGGCAAGGTAGATGTTGCAGTGCACAAGTTGGTTGAAGACAAAATCACATACGAAGGCACCTGCAATATGTGCGAATGCGGTTATTACGAATTTGCACATCACAACACCAGTGACGACGGCATTGTAAGTATTAGTGCCGATGTGGGCGTATTCCCGCTGGAGGTTTGGACCGAGTTCTTTGACATCTGCGACGAAGACGAGATTTACACAGAAATTGAAAAGCTACTTAAAAAGGCAAAGGTAATTGGTGCCGGCGATGAGCTTAATGATTACAGCTATTTGATTTACGACATCAAGCCGGATGAGCAAATGGCTGATGGCTCGACCGCAACAATCAAGTTTGACCTTTCACTTCTTCCTGAAGACTTTAGTGAAAATGTTCTAAACATTGATACTGCCAGCAAATACATAAAGATTATACGTATTGATTTGGCAAATCAAATGGTAAAGAACGATATTAAAACCAACTTTACAGAAGATGAGAAAAAACAAGGCAAGATAACAGCTGCAAGTGCCGATGTTGACCACTTTAGCATCTACGCTGTTATCGATACCCAAAAACACAATACCGACGGTGGTTCGGGTGAAGGCGACGATTACGGCGACTTTAACAACGATTTCGATTTAGGTGGCGGTGATTACGGCGACACCAGTACCATCAGTCCGCAAACATCTGCCAAAAACGAATTTGCAACAGTGGCAGCTATAGCATTGTCTGCCGTTATGTTGTTCGCATTGGCAATCAAGGCAAGAAAAGCATAAATTTGCTTGTTTGTTAATTGATAAAAAGCGACGTTCACCGAAAGTGAGCGTCACTTTTTTCTCTGTTAATTTCCGTTTTTTTTATAAATAAAAAATGTTATAAATATTTATTTACGAATACTTTTAATATTTTTTAATGATATATACCGATTTTTTTAAAAACAGTTTTTTTGACAAAAATTATATTGCTATTTAACCAAAAGTATAATATAATTAGTATGCAATGATAGCCGATTTGCATAATCGTTATTATCAAGTCGGTCAAATTAATTTAAAGGAGTTTTACAGTATGTTAAACAAAGCAAAAAAAATCATAGCATTAGTTTTATCTTTGGTTTTAGTGTTTTCACTAGCAGGCTGCTCACTACTTGGTGAAGAAGATTCTGCTTCTGTAGAATACGTTTACCAAGACAATTATGTTG
>JAUNAM010000031.1 GCA_030527615.1 Clostridia bacterium | reverse complement strand
TAGCCGTAAGGCTGCTTCGTGTTCACAAAGTGAACGCTTCATTACAAAACAAAAATCAGTGCCCCAAAAGGACACTGATTTTTGTTTTGTTACGGATTAAGGCAAGCACCGCTTGCATTAAATCGATATACCTTGCCGTTTATTGTGCGGCTGCCGGTCACCATTGCACCACTACCGGTGAAATAGTACCATTTGCCACCGAGTTTTAGCCAACCGGTCTGCATAGCACCGCTCGATTTAAAGTAGTACCAAGTGCCGCCTATCTTTTGCCAATTGGTCTGCATACCACCGCTTTTGTTAAAGTAATACCACGCTTTGCCTATCTGTTTCCAACCGGTAGCCATAGCACCGCTACCGTCAAAGTAATACCAAACACCGTCAATTTCTTGCCATCCGGTCTGCATTACGCCGTCAGCATTAAAGTAATACCATACCTTGCCAATCTTTTGCCAATCGGTTACCATAGCACCGCTTGTGCCTAAGTAGTACCACTTATTGTTTAATTTTAACCAACTGGTTTTCATATATCCTTTGGCATCAAAATAATACCACTTTCCGTCAATAGCTTCCCAATTGTTCTTGGTATAGCTGCCGTCGGTGTGTCTATACCACCATTTGCCGTTTTGTTTTTTCCAACTGCCCTCTTGCATTAATGCAAACGGTATGCCTTTATTTTTAAAATAGCGGTGTGCATAAGAATTTTTATATACAAAAGCAGTTGTATTGGCGGGTTTAAATATATCGGTTGCACCAAATTCTGACAAAGTGCCTGCTATTGTTGTTACTGATTTGGGAATGATTATTTTTTTAAGATTTTCACAATCATAAAACGCGCCACTACCTATGCTTGTTACGCTATCGGGGATTATAATTTCAGTAAGATTTGTACAATCATTAAATGCATCCTTAGCAATGGTTTTTGTACCACTTTTTATAGTGTAGCTTCCGCTTATTGTGTCTTTTGCCGCTATTAGATGTTTGTTTATATATAGCACGCCGTTTTGCCAATTGTTACTATCGTTATAATATGCTGTATCATCAAACGTTTCAGTAACATTTATAACACTGTCAGGTATTGTAATTTCAGTAAGGCTTGTGCAATCCCTAAACGCACCGCTATTTATGTTTTTTAAACCGTTGGGTATTGTGATTGACGCAAGATTTTTACAACCGCTAAATGCTTGCTCTGCGATAGTTTTTGTGCCGCTTTTTATTGTATAATCACCGCTTACGGTATCTTTAGCCTTAATCAAATGGTTGTTTATATATAAAACTTCGTCTTGCCAATTATTGCTGTCGTTATAATACCCCGTATCAGTAAACACATCGTTCGTTATCAATTCTATGCTGTCAGGCAATGTTATTTGCGTAAGTTTAGTGCTGCCGTAAAACAAATATTCACCAAGTATTTTAACGCCTTCGGGTATTACAATTTTAACAAGCTCATCACAATATCTAAAGGCACCGGCACCTATTCCTGTTATGCTGTCGGGGATTATAACTTCGGTTATCTCAGAACAACCTTCAAACGCACTATTGCCTATTAATTCAACACTTCCGTCGCTTGGTATTACGCTATTTTTACAGCCTAATACCAACATCTTGGTCGCAGTTTCTATTATACAGTCACCGTCAGAATGATATACCGGATTTCCATCAGCTACCGTTATGCTTTCTAACGAATCACAACGTGCAAAAGCACCATCGTCATCAATTGATATTACACTCTCCGGTATGCTAATCGATTTCAAACTTACACAATCATAAAATGCTCCATAACCTATTCTTGTTACACTGTTTGGTATTACAATTGAAGCTAAGCTTGTACAGCCTCTAAATGCTTCATAACCTATACTTTTTACGCTGTTAGGAATTGTAACCTCTCTAAGGCTAGTACAGTTTTCAAATGTTTGCCAACCTATATATGTTACAGCATTTGAAATTTTGATTTTAGCAAGACCCGTACAATCACCAAACGCATACTCACCTATATTTGTAATTTTATCGGGAATTATAATTTCACTAAGCCTTGTACAACCTTCGAATGCACTATCACCTATGCTTGTTACACTACCATCATTTGGTATAACACTGTTTTTACAACCTGCTATAAGTGTTTTTGTTGCGGTTTCTATTATGCAGTTTCCGTCAGAATGATATACTGTATTACCGCTTTCTACAACAATGCTTTCTAAAGCTGTACAGCCGTAAAACGCTGTGCCGCTTACGCTTGTTATAACACTTGGTATTGTGATTGAGGTTAAACCTATACAACCGTTAAAGGCAGCATATTCGATACTTGTTACACTTCCATCGTTTGGTATAACACTGTTTTTACAGCCTGCTATAAGTGTTTTTGTTGCGGTTTCTATTATGCAGTTTCCGTCAGAATGATATACTGTATTACCGCTTTCTACAACAATGCTTTCTAAAGCCGTGCAACCGTAGAATATATGACCATACATATCTGTTACACTATTTGGTATTACAATTGAAGTTAAGCTTGTGCAGCCTCCAAATGCATTAAAACCTATACTTTTTACGCTATTAGGAATTGTAACCGAAGTTAAATTTATGCAGTCTACAAAAGAATGAGTACCTATTCTTTTTACACCGTATGATATAATAATCTCTTTAATATCACTGCGGTAACTATGCCAAGGAATCTCTTCTTCACTAAGATAATAACTCATATAACCGCTACCCGATATGGTTAATACGCCGTTAGTTTTATCAAATGAATATGTTACATTATCACCGCAACTTCCGGTATAATTTGTTGCAGTTTCAGCACTTACGGTCATTGCACACATGGGCAGAGTGCAGATTATAATAGCCAATGCTAAAATTATTGCTAATAATTTTTTGGTTTTCATTTTAATTCCTCCTTAAAAATAAAAAAGTGCACCCACCGAAGTGAACGCACAAAAAACGCAAACTTCGATTTCAGTATACACTATTTTATTTTAAATTTCAACGATTATATATTTTGACTGTTTTAATGAATAATTGCGGTGGCGCATTGCGACGAAATACAAAAAATAAAACACTCTGTTTAGAGCACAAACAGAGTGATTTATTTTATTTTTTAAACTTAAATTTAATTGTCTTTATCTTTTGGAAAAGGGTTTTTAGCAGTGCCATTATCTGCTTGCGGTAGAGGTATTTTGTAATATAAAGCACTATTGCCATAATGGGTACACCCACAATAAAGCCGTAGGCTATCATATCAAATTCCCAAAAGTTTTGTCTTATTGCACGGAAGCAATACACGGCATAAAGACCCAGCTTTAGCGCTGTAAAAAACAGTGTTTTAATTGTTTTGTGCTTGTTTACGGCACAAATAAGTTGGTCGGTAAGAATGACCTGCAGCATAGCAAATAATAATGCAAGAAAAAATTTTGACATAATTATCACTCCAATGTATCAGCAATTTTGTAGATAAGATTTTTGGTCTTTTCCCAACCGAGACATGGGTCGGTAATGGATTTGCCGTATATATGCTCACCTATCTTTTGTGCGCCGTCTTCAATGTAGCTTTCTATCATAATACCCTTTACAAGGTGGCGAATATCGCTGTTGTGATTGCGACTGTAGACAACGTCCTTTGAAATACGGATTTGCTCAAGATATTTTTTAGAGGAATTTGCATGGTTGGCATCAATTATAACAGCAGGGTTTTGCAGATTGTATTCACCGTAAAGCTCGGCTAAATGTGCGATATCCTCATAATGGTAATTTGATATATTTCTGCCGGCAAAATCCATATATCCGCGCAGTATTGCGTGGGCACAGTCGTTGCCGCTGCTTACTACCTCCCAACCACGGTATAGATAGGTGTGCGAGTGCTGTGCCGCCATAATAGAGTTCATCATAACGGTAAGGTCGCCGCTTGTGGGGTTTTTCATACCAACCGGTATTGATATACCGCTTGACACAAGGCGGTGCTGTTGGTTTTCTACCGAGCGCGCACCTATGGCAACGTAACCCAACAGGTCAGATAAATAACGGTAATTTTCGGGGTAGAGCATTTCGTCAGCGCAGGTAAAGCCAAAGTTGCTTAACGCTTGCAGATGCAAATCACGTATTGCGATTACACCCTTTAGCATATCGGGTTGGCTTTCGGGATTGGGCTGATGCAGCATACCCTTATAGCCGTCACCTGTGGTGCGCGGCTTGTTGGTGTAAACACGGGGTATTACCAAGATTTTATCGGACACCTCGTCGGCTACACGTTTAAGGCGGCTCATATATTCCATTACAGCATCGGGATTGTCGGCAGAACACGGACCGATTATCAGCAAAAATTTGTCTGATTCGCCACGAAATACCGCCTTAATATCGGCATCACGCTGTGCCTTGATTTTGGCTAATTCCTCGGTTACGGGATACTGTTTTTTTATCTCCTGCGGAATGGGAAGCTTACGTTTAAAATCCATACTCATATTAATTTTTCACCCTCGTTAAAAGTCTTTCTGCGAGCGCTGGATAGTCGCATCATTTCGCGCATAGCGTCGCGGTCATTATTTTTTATTGTGTCATACAGTCGGTTAAATGCATCGCGGTAGCCGTCCATCTCCATAAGCAGAGCCTCACGGTTGGCTAAAAACAGCTCACTCCACATTTCGTCATTAATGTTGGCAATGCGGGTAAGGTCACGAAAAGAGTCACCGGTGTATCGCACAAGATTTGGGTCACCGTTGGCGCACATAAGTGATATTGCTATACAGTGGGTAAGCTGTGACAAAAAGGCAATCATCTCGTCGTGCTGACGGGTATTAAGGCTTGATACGTCGCGAAAACCGAGTGCTCGCCCCAAATCACAGCAAAGCCTGATGCCGTCAGGCGTGTTGCGATTGGTGGGCACCACAATATAGTTGGCTTTAGCAAATATGCTGTCGTCAGCCGCACGCACACCGCAGGTTTCTTTACCTGCCATGGGGTGTGCCGAAATAAATTCAACACCCGAAGGCAGCATATTTTGCACCTTGTCAACAATACAACCCTTAACACCGGTAACATCGGTCACCACCGTGCCGCTTTTGATAAGATGCCCGTACTGCTCTATCCACTCGATAAAGGTGTGCGGATAAAGTGCAAATATGATAAGCTGTGACTTTGCTATAAGCTCGGGGTCAACTGCGGTAGTACCGTCGGCTATAAAGCCCTCGGCTTTAGCATAATCAATATCGTCTTGGCTTAATGTTATAACATTTACATCAAAGCCATTGCGGGTTAGCGCCTTGGCGTAGCTGCCGCCAAGCAACCCTAAACCCACAATAAGTATATTTTTAACATCATCAAGTTTCATTTTTTACCACTACTTTAATAGATTTTATCTTTTCAAAATAATCAGGGTAGCTTTTGGCTACCGCCTCGGTACCCGAAATAGTACCGCCCGTCACACTGCAAAGCAAACTCAACGCCATAACTATGCGGTGGTCATTGTGACCGTCAAGCACCGCACTTGGTGTTTTAAGTTTGCCGCCGTTTATTATAACATCGTTATCCAAAACATCCACGTTTATTCCAAACTTTGCAAGCTCGGCAGCCATAGCAGCGGCGCGGTCGCTTTCTTTAATTTTAAGGCGGCGAGTGCCGGTAAAATGCGCCCCACCAAAATATGCCGCCAAGGCAAACATAACGGGTGCCAAATCGGGACAGTTTGACAGGTCAAACTGCCGTTTGCCCGATTTTAAATCGGCAAACATAGACTTATATATACGGTCGCCCTGTAAAGAGTTTTTATCAAGGCCCAAAACCTCAACACAGCCGCCAAGCAGATTAAAGCCGTCTAAAAATGCGGCGTTAGAATAATCGCCCTCAACCGACTTGATTTGCGAGCTATAACGTTGTTTGCCCTTGATTTTATAAATGCGTCCGTCCTTTTCGATTTTAACACCAAAATCGTCTAATTCTTTAAGCGTTAAATCAACATAAGGCTCACTTTCGTAATCACCTATAATTTCTAAAGTGCTATCTCCCGAAAGCAACGGCAGTGCAAACAAAAGACCAGATATAAACTGGCTTGAAATATTGCCTGCTATTTTATAATCACCCGACCTTAACTTGCCGCAAATTGACAGGCTGTTTTCGGTCTTTTTAAAGGTAATGTCATTTTGCTCGGCAATTTGGCTGTAAATATCAAGATTGCGCTCAAAAAGCCGCCTGCTGCCCGTAAGGGTAATATTGGCACCCGACAGCATACAAAGCGGTATAAGAAAACGAAGTGTGCTGCCGCTCTCTTGGCAATCAAGCGTTGCCGCCTTACATTCAAAAGGATTAAGACCGCCAAGTGTTACGGTATTACCGTCTTTTTTAACATCGGCACCTAATATCTTGAGGCAATCAAGCGTTGCCGAAATATCGTTTGAATAGTCAACATTGCTGATTGTGCTGCCGCCACCCAGCGACCCGCAAATAAGCGCACGATGGGCCACCGATTTTGAAGGGGGTGCCCAAACCTTGCCTGCCGCCCTTGATTTTTCAATAGCTACTGTCATAATTGTTTACCGTTTTCAATTAGTGCGTCTATTGCACGAAGATAGCCCCGGAACCCAAGCCCTGTGATTGTTTTAATACACGCCGCACGGACAAAGCTGATTTGTCTAAAATCTTCACGCTGCTCCACCGCCGAAATATGCACCTCGACCGTGGGGATACCCACTGATTTTAGCGCATCTAAAAGTGCAACGCTTGTGTGGGTGTATGCTGCGGGGTTTATAACAATGCCGTCAAATGTTTGGTAGGCAGACTGAATTTCATCAACCAAAGTGCCCTCATGATTTGACTGAAAAATTTTAACCTCAACACACTTTTGTTTCGCATAATCGGTTATTAAATTGCACAGGTCATTATAAGTATTGCTGCCGTAAATTTGCGGCTCGCGAATGCCCAGCATATTAAGATTAGGCCCGTTAATTACAAGTATCTTCATTTAAAAAATCATCCTTTATAGAGGATAACACCGCACTTATATCGGTATTATTTTTTATAATTTTATCGGCGCTGTCACAGTAAATTTGATAACGCTCGCAGTATCGCTTTTCAAGCGCCTCTCGGCTTGATGAAAGCGGTCGGTCACTGGTGGTGATAAGTTTTTCAAGCGGTCGGTCAATAAAATAAAGTGTACCGTTGCCACGAAGCAGTGTTACATTTTGCTCTTTCAAAACGGCACCGCCGCCGGTGGCTATTACACAACCGTTTTTAGCCGATACATTTGCAATTACATTACTTTCTATATCACGAAAATCGGCTTCGCCACGCGTGTTTATAATCTCTGCCGCCGATTTGCCCGTGACACGAATTATCTCGTCGTCGGTATCGATAAACTGCATATTAAGCTGTTGTGCCAATGCCTTGCCTATTGTGGTTTTGCCGCTTGACGGCATACCGATAAGCACTATATTACGCTTTTGTTGCTCGATTTGTTTAAAGACCTTATACACCTTTTGAGTCTCTACCTTGGTGTTGATAAACAGCTCTGCTGCCGCGGCAGCTTGGGAGACCAGCATATAAAGTCCGCCTGTGGCTTTAATACCCTTTGATTTTGCCTTTACCACTAAATTAGAACTTAGCGGATTGTATATGGCATCAACCACCGCCTCTGTCTTTGGCATACGGTCAAGGTCAATCGGCTCACCTATGATATTAGGGTACATACCGCACGGGGTGGTGTTAATGATAACCTCACCGTCGGTATGATTTTTATACATATCATCGTACGTGATACAGTCCTCTTTGGCTGTGCGCGATACACGGATAATATTTTTAGCACCCAAGGACTCTGCCACAACTACAGCGGTTTTAGAGGTGCCGCCGCTACCTAAAATCAAAACTTTTTTGCCCTTGATTTCAATATTGTTGAGTTTAATAAGTGCTGTCATACCGGCAAAATCGGTATTATAGCCGTAAAGACTGCCGTCTCGGTTGACTATAGTATTTACGGCACCTATTTTTTGAGCCGTTTCGCTTATTTGGTCTAAATAAGGTATTACATCCTGTTTATAGGGGATTGTTACATTTGTTGCCTTAAAATCCTTTTGGGTCATAAAGCTTTGCAAATCACCCTTTGGGATTTCTTTAATTTGATAATCATAATCAAACAGCAGATTATGTATTTCTTTAGAAAAGCTGTGAGTAAGCTTTTCACCGATACATCCGTATTCCATTATTGTGCCAACCAATCCGTGCCAAATTTAGCACTTAATGCATCGGCAAGCACTAACGCAGTAACACTTTCAACCACCACAGCTGCACGGTGAACAATGCAGGGGTCGTGTCTGCCGCGAGCGGCAAGGGTTGTATCAGTCATGGTAGAAATATCAACCGTTTTTTGCTCTTTTCCGATTGTAGGGGTAGGCTTAATAGCGGCGCTAAACACAATTGGCATACCGTTGGTGATGCCGCCCACTACACCGCCGTTATTGTTGGTGTAGCATTTAATTTCGCCGTCAGACACATACATTTGGTCATTGGCTTCGCTGCCGAGCTTTTGAGCAAAGTCAAAGCCCAAGCCAAACTCTATACCCTTTACTGCCGGTACAGAAAAAACAGCGTGTGATATAAGACCCTCAAGCGTATCAAACCAAGGCTCACCAACACCCGCAGGAATGCCTATAACCGCAGTTTCTAAAATGCCGCCTACGCTATCGCCATTTGTTTTGGCGGCGAGTATTTTTTCCTGCATTTTGTTTGCCACAGCATCGTTTAAAACGGGGAAATCCTTTTTAGAAACATCTATTATATCTTGATTGTTTTCAAAATTATTATCTAAAACACCGGCAATATTTTTAATATGTGTGCCGATATATATACCTTTTTTATTAAGTGCCGGTATAACAAATGCTGCCGCCGCTACAAGAGCTGCGGTTATTCTGCCGCTAAAGTGACCGCCGCCGCGATAATCCTCAAAGCCTTTATAACGGCAAAGTGCGCTAAAATCTGCATGAGAGGGGCGCATTTTGTTTTGCATTTCACCATAATCTTGTGAGTGTGTATCGGCATTGGGTATGGTTATACAAATAGGGGTACCTGTGGTATATCCACCGAAAACACCGCTTAAAATACTAAACTCATCTTTTTCTTGTCGGGGTGTAGAAAGATTGTCTTTGGGTCTGCGACGAGAAAGCCGAGCAGCTATAAAAGCCTCGTCAACCGGTATACCCGATGCTATGCCGTCAATGACAGCGCCTATGGCTTTGCCGTGGCTTTCGCCGAATAGTGTAACCGAAAGACTGTTACCTATAGTGTTTTTCACTTTTCATACACCGCCCTTATTTCATTTGCAAAATCTGCGTATTTTATTTTTTCTATACTAAAACTACCAATTTGGTTTACACGAACCACCGAAATCATATCACCCGACATTTTTTTATCGTGACACATAGTATCTATAATTTTGGGGATTTCGCACTCTACCGTGGTGGGTAAATTTAGATTTTTAAGTACTGTCAAAAGTTTTTCACGTATATCATCATTGCACATGGGCAGCATTCCGAGTGCTACACATTCGCCGTGGTAAAGTGACGGCGTACCAGACTCGATAGCGTGGCCTACAGTATGACCGAAATTAAGCACTCGACGAAGCCCTGATTCCTTTTCATCGGCTTCCACTACAGCCTTTTTAATACTTATTGAACGCTCAATAACGGTATCTATATCATAGCTGTCGCTTAAAAACATATTAAACAATTCGCTGTCGTGGGTAAGCGACATTTTTACCGACTCGGCAAGACCGTTGGAAATCTGTCTTTGAGGTAAGGTTTTTAATGTGTCGGGGTCTATTATGACACCCTTTGGTTGGTGAAAAGCACCGACTATATTTTTAAGTCCACCAAAATCAATAGCCGTTTTGCCGCCGACAGACGAGTCAACCTGTGATAACACCGTAGTGGGTATGTTGTAAAAATCAATACCGCGCATAAAGGTTGCCGCTGCAAAGCCTGCCATATCACCTGTAACACCACCGCCTACTGCCACAACACAGTCGCTGCGGGTAAATTCGGACTGCACCAATGCCTCAAGCAATCCCTTATAGGTATCGAAATTTTTAGATGCCTCACCCTCGGGGAAAACGGTAATAATCGCCTCCGCGCATTGAGCAGCTACAGTTTCGGCGTACTCACGCGGTACGCCGCTGTCGGTAACTATCAGCACCTTACGGTCAAGATTAAAATATTCGTAAGCGTGTAACAGTGCACCACGCTGTAGATAAATGTTATAACCACCGTTTTGCGTCTTTACGGGTATTATCATTTATAATCGTATCTCCTTTTCAAAACTGCCCAAAATTTTAAGATTTGAACAGCACTCGGCAAGCTCTGAAAGCATTTTTTTGCCCTCGTCACTGCCTATATTGCCCTCGCCCTCGGCATAAAAGTAATAGTCCCAAACAAGCTCTTTTGTGGGACGGCTTTTTAGTGCCTTTAGGTTAAAGCCGTGCTCACCTATAACTGATATTGCTTTGCCCAATGAGCCTGCAGCATTGTTTACGGTAAACAACATTATAAAATGATTGTCAATGGGGGAATATCCCCTTTCGCTTCTTGAAAATACCGCAAAGCGGGTTGAATTCATATTGCTTTCGTTTATATGCTTTTCTATTACCGTAAGCCCAAATTTTTCTGCTGCCTCAACGCTTCCGATTGCGGCAAGTGCCTTATCGCCCGACTCGGCAACTTTTTTAGCACCAACGGCGGTATTTACCGCTTCTATACTTGAAAAACCGTTTTCTTCTATATAAGGGGCGCACTGACCAAGTGCTTGTGAGTGGCTGATTACGGTCTTGATATCCTTTTTTTCAGCGCCCTGAACACCCAAAAGATTTTGAACAATTTCAGCCTCATAAACACCGTTTACATAAAGCGAGCCAAAAAAACTTAAGTCCATAACCTTGCCGACATCACCGTTAAAGCTGTTCTCAATCGGCAGCACGGCACAGTCGCATTCACCACTTACCACAGCATTATATGCCGCTTTAAAATTGGCATAGCCTATCTGCGTGGCATCGGGAAAAATCTTTTCTGATACAATGTTTGCAAATGCACCTTCAACACCGCTGTAGGCTACACGCATACCCTCTAATAATCGGTGTTGTAAAAGCTTTGAAAGATTTATGGTCTCGCGCAAAAAATTGATATAATAGGACTTATAATCCTCATCTTTTATAAGTGCTGTATTGCGGGCAATAACCTGCTCTTCACGTGCAAAATCATCGATTTTAAGTCCGTGCTCTTTTTTATATTCGGCAACCACACGTGCGGCATCCATTCTTTGCTCAAACAGTGCCGCCATTTGGCGGTCGGTATCGTTTATAATCTGTCTTGCTTTTTCAAGTTCTGTCATAAAATTATCCTTTGTATTCCTCAAATAAAGCCTTAAATGCAGGAATTGAATTTTTGATTGTATCGTAATCCACACAATAAGAGATGCGCACATAGCCTTTAGCGCCAAAGCTGTCAGCAGGCACAAGCAACAGCTCATACTTTTTAGCTCTTTCGCAAAAGGCGTTTGCATCCTCTTCAAGCGATTTCATAAACAAATAGAATGCACCCTCGGGCTTTACCGCACTATAGCCTATTTCGGTAAGTGAATTATAAAGCAATGTGCGGTTTTTATCGTAAAGGGAAATGTCGGATGTCATACCGTCACATTTTGCGATTACTCTCTGCATAAGGCTTGGCGCACAAACATAACCCATACTGCGTGCCGCACCGCAAATAGCGGCAAATAAATCGTCAGAGCACTCACAACGGGGGGAGACAAACACATAACCGATACGCTCACCGGGTAGCGATAGTGATTTGCTGTAAGAATAGCAAACTATTGTATTATCATAAAGGCTGGGTATATACGGCACATCTGCCCCGTATGTAAGCTCGCGGTAAGGCTCGTCGGCCACTATATAAATTGTGCGACCAAATTCTTCGCTCTTTTGCTTTAGCAATGCAGCAAGTTTTTCAATATCGCTTTGCGGAATAATTGCACCGGTAGGATTATTAGGCGAATTTACGATAATAGCCGCTGTGTTTTTGTTTATTACCTTGCTGAGCGTGTCAAAATCGGGGGCAAAATTGTCACCAACACCAAGCACCACCTGTGTTTTAGCCCCTGCATTTTCACAAAATACGCTGTATTCGGGGAAAAAAGGTGCCAAAAGTATAACCTCGTCACCATCATTACACACAGCCTTTAGGGTCGATGTAAGCGATGCTGCCGCACCGCAGGTAATATAAATATTTTGGGCACTCGCCTCTACACCAAAGCGCTTGGTTATATTTTTTGCAATCTGTGTGCGTACCGGCATTGCACCTTGAGCAGACGTATAACCGTGAAGTGCTACACTGTCGCCCGAACTTGCAAGTTCTTTAATTGTGTCATCGACCAGTGCGGGTGCCGGTATACTGGGGTTGCCGAGACTAAAATCATACACCTTGTCGGCACCAATTTCTGATTTTCGCTTGTTTGAATATTCAAAAATTTCTCTTATAACCGAGGGCTGTTTGCCTAGGTTCATCATTTTTTTATTCATAGAATTTCCTCCAATAAAAAATCCGCAAACAGTAAGTGCAAAAACGGCACAAACGGTTGCGGGCTGTCTTTTTCTATTAAGGTGCAATTAGTTTGCAGACCTAAAAGAGATAAGACAGCCCTGTTTAAAGTAATAAAAATAAAACTTGTTGCTAAACATAACACTATCTCCTCTTTAAAAAATTATGAAATAATAATACTCCTTTTTATGTTCTTTGTCAAGAAAAAATCGGTATTTTATGTTGTGTGTACCACATAAAATACCGAATAGTTTAAAAATTAATTATATTTTTTACCTCATCAGGAGCAACATCATAAACAAAAGCCATTTCATTATAAAAAAGAGTTTCTGCCTTGCGAAGTGTTTGCTCATCAATTATATTAAGCTTTTTGCCGTTTTCACGACGGACATCACGCTCGGCACGAATGGTTTTAATCAATGCAAGAAGTCTCTCGCGGTCACCGCTTGCAAGGATTGCCTTGTATTCTGTCTGCTTATCGTTTTCGGCAGCAAATTTTAAAAGGCTTATATCATTTGCTTTTTGCATTAGTTGGCTGGCCTGTGTTTTAGATAAAACATCTATCATTTTAGCAGTAAGTGCAGCATTTTCTACCGGCACAAAGACCGATGTGTTTTGGTTAAAAATCGGCTTTAAAACATAATAATTTACATTTGTTTTTCCAATTTGCTTTTCTTCGGTACTGTCTATTCTGCAAATACCCTGCGCACCATAGACTATAATATCACCTATTTTAAACACAATCCTCACCTCTTTGTATACCATTATACCACTTTAAAGAAAAAATTGTTATGGGCATACTTAACAAATTTTTTATCCTTTTCTTTTGTAAAATTTAGCCTAAAGCACTGATTTGATTGACTTTTTGACCTGTAAATGGTATATTTAAATAAAATATTGTACATAGCGAGGTTTTTGTATGAATACAGCAAAAAGAATACTCACCTTTATTTTTTGTTTGGTTTTTTGCTTGGGCTTTTGCCCTACGGTCTTTGCCGCTGATAATGCCGCCATCTCACTCAGCAACGTATCGGCAATGCCCGAAGAAACGGTTACAATTGATGTTGAAATTAAAAACAACCCCGGCATTATGGGTATGGCATTTTCTATAGCCTATGACAATGATGCTTTTGAATATGTAAAGTATGAAAATGGTTGGCTTAGCGGTATGACAGTTAAGGACCATCCCGACAAAGGCCATGTAATTTTTGTTTATGTTGCAACCAAAGATAAAACCGATAACGGCAAAATGCTTTCGGTAGATTTTAAAATTAAACAAAAAGCCACTCCGGGTCATCACACCATAACCTTAGCTAACAACAATTTTGAAAAGCATGGCACCAAGTTGCATAACAGTTTTTCAAACTCTAAACAAGAATTTATTGTACCTAATATAAAATCGGGTAGCATTAAAGTTGGCGAAACCTGTATAAACGCCGGTCACAAATACGGTGAGTGGAATATTACAAAGGAAGCAACTTGCACCGAGACCGGTCTTAAAAACCATACCTGCGTGCGTGATGAAAGCATCTGCATAGAAGAAGGCAGATATGAAGAGGTAGAAATCCCCATAACACACGACTTTGAAAAGGAATGGACGGTTGACGAGGTTGCAACCCCTGAAAAAGACGGCGTTATGACAAGACACTGTACAAAATGTGATGCCGTAACCGACCGTGTTGTATTTACCTACGAAGAGGTGGGTGGTGAACCCCCCACACCAAGTGACCCATCCACTTCGTCAGGCAATTCGACAGACAACCCCACGTCGTCGACGCCGAGTGCACCTATAATCAATAATACATTGGGTACAAAAAATCCTATCACCTCGATTGAACACGTAAAAGATTTTCAGACAAATGTTAAGCCTAACCTAAAAGAGGACCTATACGTTTCCGAACCGGAGGATACCTCCTCTGCAGATGATACTTTAACCGCTACCACCGACGAAACAGACGGTGTTGAGCTTAAAGCCGAGGGTGAAAAACCGTTTTTATCAACACCGCTTGGCATTATAACGATGGTTCTTTGCGGTATATTGAGTCTTGGTGTAATCGGACTTGGCATATTCCTTATAATCAGAGCCAGAAAATTACAATAGTTTTAAAAACGCTTAGGCCGTAAAAAGCCTAAGCGTTTTCTGTTATAACATTTGCAATTTCTTTGGCGTATTTTATGCAATCAGACTCATTTTCACATTCGACCATAACACGAATTACCGGCTCGGTTCCGCTTTCACGAAGCAATACCCTGCCCTTTCCGTTGATTTTATTTTCGACCGACTTTACCGCCGATAAAACCGCCTTGTTGTTCATAATTTCAGTCTTGTTGTTTACCCTTGTGTTTTGGGTAAACTGCGGATACAAAAATACAGGTCGCGCAAGCTTTGACAGCGGCAGCTTTTGGTCGCAAAGCTCTTCGGTTAACATTATCGCCGTAAGCAGCCCGTCACCTGTGGTGGCATATTTTTTAAGTATTATATGCCCCGACTGTTCGCCGCCTAAATCATAGCCGTTTTTTTGCATACATTCATACACAAATCGGTCACCCACCGTGGTCAGTTTACAGTCCATACCCTCTTGATTTAGGCTGTTTACAAAGCCGCTGTTTGACATTATTGTTGCAACAACGGTATTATCTTTCAGCATATTACGGTTCTTTAACCGACAGGCCAAAATATACATCATTTTGTCGCCATTAACCTCATTGCCGTTTTCGTCTACGGCTATACAGCGATCGGCATCACCGTCGAACGAAAAGCCTATATCAAGGTGATTTTCTCGCACTAATTTACACAAATTTTCTATATGCGTAGAGCCGCAATCAAGATTAATGTTGGTTCCGTTAGGCGTATCACCTACAACAAATGTTTTAGCACTCAACGCCTCAAATACCGATTTTGCAATACTCCATGCGGCACCGTTAGCACAATCAAGCCCTATTTTTAAATTTTTATAAGAATGAGCAGCCAATGATATTAAATAGCCTACATATCGGTTTCTGCCCGACACAAAATCTACAACAGCACCTATATCATCACGGTGGGCAAGCGGCAAATCATCACCCTCTATGTTCAACATTTTTAAATCCCCGTCTATATAGCTTTCAACCAATTGGGTGGTGACATCGTCAAGCTTTTCACCGTATTTATTGATGATTTTAATGCCGTTATCATAAAAAGGGTTGTGCGAGGCGGTAATCATTATGCCGCAATCAAAGCCTTCGGTGCGTGCAATATAAGAAACGCTTGGTGTGGTAGTCACGTGCAAAATATAAGCGTCTCCGCCACTGGCGATTACCCCTGCACAAAGCGAATATTCAAGCATATAGCTGGAACGGCGGGTATCTTTGCCTATCACCACTTTCACCCTGCCATCGGATTTTTCGGTGCCGGCAAGTGATGACGAAAAATACCACCCTAAAAATCTGCCTATTTTATAGGCGTGCTCTGCCGTTAAATTAACATTTACCTCACCGCGAAAGCCGTCGGTGCCAAAATATTTGGTTTGCATTTATATCACTTCTTTGTTACAATATATTTGCCGGGTAAAGCACACCAGCCAGGTGTGCTTTATTC